>JANQMI010000116.1 GCA_028280165.1 Oceanicaulis sp.
CTCCGGGCACGTTGCCTGGCACCACCACCGAGTAGGGGGGCACTTCGCCGCGGAAAACTTCGCCAGTCGCGCGATCAATGATCTTTGTGGATCCGGACAGATACACGCCCATGGCCAGCACCGCGCCTTCGCGTACGATTACGCCCTCTGCGACCTCGGCTCGGGCCCCAATGAAGCAGTTGTCTTCAATAATCGTGGGTGCTGCCTGGAGCGGTTCGAGGACGCCACCAATGCCGGCTCCACCGGACAAGTGCACGTTTTTGCCAATTTGCGCGCAGCTGCCCACCGTGGCCCAGGTGTCCACCATGGTGCCTTCGTCCACATAGGCCCCGATATTGACATAGGAGGGCATCAACACCACGCCCTTGCCAATGAACGCGCCCTTGCGGACGGCCGCAGGCGGCACAGCTCGGAAGCCGGAGAAGGCGAACTCCGCTTCACCCCAGCCGGCGAACTTGCTCTCAACTTTGTCCCACCAAGGACCGTCATCCACGCCGCCATCCATGATGCGGTTGGGATTCAGACGGAAAGAGAGCAGGACGGCCTTTTTCAGCCATTCATGGACCACCCAGTCGCCATTACCTTCACGTGTCGCAACACGTGCTGCGCCCCGGTCCAGTGCGCCGATAGCCGCCTCAACCGCTTCGCGGACTTCTCCGCTGGTGCTGGGTGAAAGGCTATCTCTGTCCTCCCAGGCGCGCTCGATGGCAGATTGCAGGCTCGGATCAATGCTCATGGGGGAGGGTCCTTGGATCAGGGGTCAGCGCACGCGTTCTAAGAAACTGCGTAGGCAGTCGACAGCATAGTGGACATGGTCAGGGTGGTCCCCTGGCCCTGCGCTTTCTCCATGGGGGTCGTGTTCATCGGCTCGTACAAGCACGGTGGTAAAGCCCAAGCGCGCGGCAGTTTCAAGGTTGCGTGCGGAATCTTCAAACATGATCGAGCTATCGCCCTGAATGCCGAAATGGCGGGTAAAGCGCTCAAAGCTCTCAAGATGGGGTTTGGGCAGGAATTCACCGGCCTCGATGTCGTACAGGTCATCGAACAAGCCGTGCAGGCCCAAGCGGTCGATCACCTTCTCGGCGTGCTTGCGTGAGCCATTGGTGAACACGATGCGCTTGCCGTCCTGACGGCCAATCTGGCGCGCGAGTTCAGGGTCCGGCGTAATCACAGAGTGATCGACATCGTGCACGAAGTTCATGAACTCGCCCATATCGACCGTATGATTGCTCATCAGGCCGTTCAGAGTCGTTCCATAGGTGCGCCAATACTTCTTCTGGACTGCGCGCGCGTCATCCCAGGGAAGGTCCAAGAGCTTCATGACGTATTGCGTCATACGCTTGTCGACCTGCGCCATAACAGGTGCGCTGGATGGGTAGAGCGTGTTGTCCAGGTCGTAGACCCAGGTGTCAACGTGCGGCAGGTGGACTGGATCGCTCATCGCAAGGCCTCACCGAAATCCTCTTCGCGCAGCTCCATGCGCACGGATCCGTTTTCAACCGTCGGAGTGGGACGGAACGTGGCAGCCTGAAAGCCGGTATCGCCGCAGCGTTCACGGCGGTCGGTTGTGAAGCGCCCTGCACCAACACAGAAAATCTCGTCGGTGGCGGTCAACAAGCGCTCCTGAGTGCCCTCTAGAAGGCGAGCGTGAACGAAAACCTCACCGTCGGTCAGGCGAAGCGCCAGTGGGCGCGCGCAACCGCCTGGTTCAATGCGCCACCAGCCCCGCGCCTCATAGCCATCGCCGGTGGCCCGAGCCACAGCGGTCGCGACCGTCGAGCGGGTCGCGTTGCACACCTCCAGACCGGAGCTCGCATTGCGCTGCAGCGCTCGCTCGTGCAGCGCTTCGATCAAGCCCACACGGTCGCTGTCGAAATTTGTGTCGATATCGTTCTGGAAGGCGGCGATCTGGCGGCGGGTCCTGCGGCCGGTATAACCGTCAATCTCCAGAATCTCATAACCTGCGGACTGGAGCAGACGCTGCAGGCCGGCTTCTTCGGCCCGATTGCCGTAATTGGCGAGCTCGGCCAGGACCGTGCGTTCACGTTCCGCTTCGCTGAGGCGACGAAAGGCGCGTTCCTGCAGTCCCAGAGCGGCACAGTCGCCCACGCCCTGAATTTCAAAATCATCGTCGTCAACGCAGGCCGGCTGCCCGCCACGCCATTCGCGCACGCCGCCGAGATAAGCTTGGGTTGAGCGCGCGTAGAGATATTGATCGATGTCTGGACCTGGACCGACTTCCGTACAGCCCCCCGGCAGAAGCCGCGTCCAGCCCTGCACGTTAAGGCCGTCGGCGGTGCGCCAGGCCTTGGCCACCTCAATAACAAAGCTGGTCTCGTTGCAAACCTCGCCGGCGCGTGCATTGGAGGGCGCGGCCAGAAGAGCGGCCAGGGCTAGAAGAGATACCAGGATCCAGTGCCTCACGTCGGTTTACTCCTCTGCCAGCTGAGTTATCGCGGCTCGTATCTCCGCGATGCCGTCGCCCTTGGCACTGGACGTCAAAGCCACGATTGGAAAGGCTGCCGGACGGCGCTTGATGGCATTCGACACCTCTGCGACCCGCGCCTCGGATTCAGAGGGCTTCAGCTTGTCTGCCTTGGTCAACACCACCTGGTAAGACACTGCGGCTTCGTCCAGCGCTTTCATAATGCCTTCGTCCACTGCTTTCAGGCCATGGCGCGCGTCGATTAATAAGAGCACGCGCTTTAAGTTCACACGGCCCCGTAGATAGTTCTTCGTCAGACGCGTCCAACGTTCAACGACAGGCTTGGGGGCTTTGGCAAAGCCATAGCCTGGCAAATCGACAATTCGAAGGCGGTCGCCCAGATTAAAGAAGTTCAGCTCACGGGTGCGGCCTGGCTCGTTGGAGGCGCGCGCCAGGGATTTGCGCCCGGTCAGTGCGTTGATGAGCGTGGATTTACCCACATTAGAGCGGCCCGCGAAGGCGATCTCCGGCAAATCCGGCGGAGGGAGGGTTTCCAAGGACACCACCCCCAACATGAAGTCGCACGGTCCGGCGAACAGTTTTCGACCCGCTTCCAGCTGGGCGGGGTCAAACGCGTTGTCTGACGCCTGGCTCACTTTTTCTTCTTTGCGCCGCCGCGCTTTTTCTTCGCGGCTGGATTGGAGCTTACGCGCTTACCGGCCTTCGGTTTCGAGGCCGGTGCGGTGTCGTCTCCACCCTCCTCATCGGCATTAGCCGGACTGGCGTTGGTGTCCACCCCATCAGAATCGGTCGCGCCATCGGTCTTGTCGGTGATGACGGCATCGTCCTTTTTCGGGGCATTGGGATCTTCGAACACCGGAGCCGGTTCGCCTTTCACGCGGGCGGCTAGACGCGCGATGTTTTTATCCAGCTCTGTGGTCACGCCCTGGCGGCGCATGATGAAGTATTGCTGCGCCACGGTAAGCATGTTGTTCCAGGTCCAGTAGATCACCAGTGCAGCGGCAAAAGGGGCCAGCACAATGGTGAAAACGATGGGCAGGAAGGCAAAGATCTGACGCTGGATCTTGTCCGGCGGCGGCGGGTTGAGCGACTGCTGCGCCCACATGGTCAGCCCCATGACGATCGGCCAGGCTCCGATGGCCAGAATGCCACCCAGGATTGGCAAGCCTGAAGGGTCATAAGGGATGGCCCCAAACAAATTCCACATGGAAGTTGGATCAGGCGCGGACATGTCCTGGATCCAGCCAAAGAAGGGCGCATGGCGGGCATCCAGTGAGATGAACACGGTTTTGTACAGGGCAAAGAAGATCGGGATTTGGGGCAGGATCGGCAGGCAGCCGGCCAGCGGATTGATCTTCTCTTTGCGGTACAGCTCCATCATGGCCTGCTGCTGGGCCTGAGGGTTATCTTTATTGCGCTCGCGGATCTCGGTCATCTTGGGCGCAACGGCACGCATTTTCGCCATGGAGGCAAAGGCGCGGTTGTTGAGCGGGAAGAGCACAATCTTGATCGCCAGCGTCACCACCATGATCGCCAGCCCGTAATTGCCCAGCAGGCCGTAGAAAAAGTGCAGCGCGATGAAGAAGGGTTGGGTGAGGAACCAGAACATGCCCCAATCGATGGCGCTGTCGAAACGCTGGATGCCGTACTCATTCTTGTACTGAACCAGAATGGGCTGGTCCTTGGCTCCGGCGAAGACATGGGTCGTCCGCGTCAAGCTCGAGCCTGCAGCAACCGCCAAGGGGTCAGTCAGGTAGTTCGCTTCAAACGTCACAACGCCGCTTCCGCGGGTCATGAAGGTCATCTCGATGTCTTCGCTCTGGTCCGGCGTGATGGCTGCGAGCCAGTATTTCGTGGTCAGGCCCACCCAGCCGCCTTCACCCTCATTGGAGTCTTCGCGCTCCAGGTCATTCGCGAGCCAGGTAAATTTGCGCTGAGCGGAAATGCCCCCAGTTGAGCCAACCGCACCTTCGGTCAGGACGAAGGCATTGGTCTCTAGCACAGGGACGTCCTGGTGACGGACAACGCCATAGGCCCGCAGCGCGACATCGTCGCTTCCGGAATTCGTGACGGTCTCTTCCACCGTGAACAGGTAGTTTTCATCCACGCTGATCCGGCGTTGGAAGGTCAGATCGCCGACACTGGCCTCTAGCGTGATCGGCGTTTCTGGAGTCAGGACATCGCCGGCGACCTGGGTCCAAGCGGCGTCAACACCGAGGATGTCTCCGGTATTGCCGATCCAGCCGGACGCCACATAGTGGCCGTATTGTGAGCCTTCCGGGCTTAAGAGCGTGACCGGCTCGTTCGAATCCACTTCGGTCTGGTAGTTCAAGAGCTGAATGTCATCGAAGCGCGCGCCGGTCAGAGAGATCGATCCGGATAGGGATGGCGTGCGCACTTCAACTCGATCGGCCCGCGCCAGCGCTTCGTCGCGGCTGATATAGGCTGTGCCATTAGCCCCAAATTCAAACTCGCCAGCGCCAGATACCTCGCCATTGACTTCGGCCTGCTCTGCCGCAGCGGCTTGTTCAGCTTCCGCTTGGCGTTCGCGTGCTTGCGGCTCCATCACGAAGAAATAGTAAGGGAGCATTATCAGCGTCGTGATGACGAGAAAGATCAACAGATTGCGATTTTCACCCATGGGGGCCGGTGTCCTTCACGTCTTTGGTCGTCCCGCGCGCGGGCGCGTTTGAGGCTGTGTTACCCGATTTTCGGGTGAGGCTTATCAATGCGGTTTCGACATCGTCAAGCAAGGCGGACCAGGCGCGTGTCCCTGTCGCACCGCGTGCGATGAACACATAGTCATTTCCGGGCCGTCCGTGGAGAGGCAGTAGCAGACGCGCCGCCTCTCTCAAACGGCGCTTGGCGCGATTGCGCACGACGGCATTGCCGATCTTCTTTGTGGCGGTGAAACCCGCCCGCACGGGACCTTCGGGGTCCTCCGGCCGCTGGCGCGTCTGAACGACAACGCCTGGGCGGGCGAACCGCAGCCCGTCCCGCGCACGCAAAAAATCGCGCCGCAAGGTTATCCGCGCGGCGCGATCTGGAAAAACAGGAAGTGGGGTCTGCGCGCCGATTAGGCCGACAGACGCTTGCGGCCCTTGGACCGGCGGCGCGCGATGACCTGACGGCCGGCCTTGGTGGCCATGCGCGAACGGAAGCCGTGGCGGCGCTTGCGGACCAGGTTGGACGGCTGGAATGTACGTTTCACGGGTTCGCTCCAAAGCGTGTGAGCAGCCGGGTCTCCGGCGCTTCAAATTTCGAGCCGCGGTTGATACGAGCCGAAAGGGGTGAAGTCAAGCGCCGTCACAGGCTTTCTCACCTGTAAAACAGTGCCTGTCGGGCCTAGCGTTTGACGTCGCTTTTGAACCGCGCGGCGTTTTCTTTAAGCATTGCGTCGACATCGCCTTTGCCAAAGAAGGCGGGTACGGCCTTGGGGATGGTCAGGGCGCGTTGAGTGGCCTTGCGGGAATCAATGCGGTCAAACCAAGCTTGAAGATGAGGCAGGCCCGACACATCGACTTTGGCCCAATAATAGGACCGCGCCCAGGGATAGGTGGCCATATCAGCAATTGAATAGGCCTCACCGACAAGATAGTCGCGCCCTTGAAGCCGGGTATCGAGGACCTCCAGCAAGCGGCGGCTCTCATCGACATAGCGCTGAATCGCGAACGGATTGTCTTCGCCATTCTGGGCGGCAATGCGCTGGAAATACATCGCCTGGCCCATCATCGGGCCGATCCCGCCCATCTGAAACATCAACCATTGCAGGGTTTCAGAGCGCTCATTGGGATCGTCGGACAGGAATAGCGCGTACTTCTCGGCCAGATACCAGAGAATCGCTCCGGACTCGAAGACCGCGAAGTCTGCATTGGAGCGGTCGACGATGGTCGGGATCCGCCCATTGGGGTTGAGCTGCATATAGTCTGGGGCCTTCTGCTCCTTTTTCGAGAAGTCGATGGGCACCAGCTCATAGTCGATGCCAGCTTCTTCCAGGAAGATGACAGGCTTCCAGCCATTCATGGTGGACGCGGTGTACAGCACGATATCGGGCTGGTTCATGGGCTCTGGCTTTCCTTGGTCACTCCGACATCCATCTGAAGCTTGAGGGTACGATATGCAACCAGTATACTTTTTGTAACTTAATCTGGAGCGATCGAATGGACGCAGAGATTCGGTGGAGCGCAGATGGCAAGCGCAAGCTGGTCCGCGCCGGTTGTGATCATCCCTGCCCAATCGAGCGCGGCATGCGCCTGATTGGCGGTAAGTGGAAAGGGTCGATTCTCTGGCACCTAAAGGACGGTCCGGTCCGCTTTAACGATCTGGATCGGCTATTGTCCGGGGCCAGCAAAAAAATGCTCGCCCAGCGGCTCAAAGAGATGGAAGCTGACGGGCTGTTGACCCGACAGGTCGTCAACGACCGGCCTGTCGCCGTCGCCTATGAGATCACCGATTTTGGTCGCTCGGCCCTGGGCGTGCTGCAGCAGCTGGCCGACTGGACCGAATCCGAGGTGCCGGTGGAAGTGCCCTAGCGGGCTTTCTCCACTGCAGCTTCGAAAAAGGGGCGCAGCGCTTGGAATCCGGCCTGGGCATCCGTCACCGCGGCGGCGACCGCGATATTCGTGTCAGGACAATAGATCGCCAGCGTGCCCCAAAATCCGGAGTGCTCCAAGCAGGTTTCTCCGGCATAGTCGCGGATAAAGAAGCCCATCGCATAGCCGCCTTCGCCGTCGAGCTGGCTTTGATGGCTCGCGGTGGTCAGGGCCGCGTTCAGCAGCGGGTCATCCAGCAATTCGCCTCGTGCCGCCGCGCGGTGGAAACGTGCCAAGTCTGAGGCGTTGGACACCAGGCCGCCGCCGCCAAAAAGATCGACACTGGGGTGGATGCGTGACAGCGGTCCACCGAAAGCCTGTTGGGGAAAGGGCGCGCCAGAGGTGGCCGGTTGCGGCTCCAGATTTTCCCACCAGGTGCCGGGTAAATCCAGATGCGGTTCGACCACCAGCGCGCGCACAGCCGGTCCAAGCGTCTGGCCGGTGACGTGTTCAATCATTGCGCCGACCAGCACATATCCCGTGTCAGAATAGGAAAAGCGCTCGCCGGGATTTCCAATGCGCTCGCCCTCACGCATCGCCAGTGAAACCTGTTCAGCGCGCGTCCATGTGCGGGTGGTGTCTGCCATGATGGCGTCGAAATAGCTTTGCAGCTGGGCATGGTCGGGAATGCCCGACGTGTGATTAAGCAGCATGCGCAGGGTGATCGCGTCTGAACTATAGCCGCCATTATCCAACAGGCTCGCGTAAGGCGCAGGAAGCGCGCCCCGGATTGGGCCATCAAGCTCCAGCAAGCCTTGTTCGACCAGCTTGAGCGCTGCGACCGCCACGAAAGTCTTGGTATTGCTGGCAATCCGGAAGGTCATGTCGCTGTCGAGCGCGTCGACACTCGCGCCGGTGATATTGCCGCTAGCACGGCCATTTTGTGTTCGGATGGCAAACACCACGGCTGACCCTTGCAGCGCGTTCGCAAGCGCCTGGGTATCAGGGACCAGGTGCGAGCCTGAACCCTCACGATGTGTCTCGCCGGTCAGGCTTGAAGGGCTGCAGGCGACAACGGCCAATACAACCAAAGGAAATAGTGCTCGTCTCATCTGCCTCTCACAGCCCTGCTCACGTCATGGTGAGGCGAGGTGATCGCCTCGTGACTCTTCTTGGAAACAAGTCGAGGCTATATGAGCGCCACCATGAAACGAAGACGCAAATGCGCGCACATAAAGGACATTCGCGATGAGCGAAGAGGCTGAAATCACCGCCGGGACGGATGACGTCGCACCGAAAAAGAAATCATTGCTGGCCCGGCTCGCACCGCTGGCGATTCTCGTTGCGGGTCTGGTGACCTTCTTCGCGCTGGGTGGGCAACAATACTTGGATTTGGACACCACCCAGGCGCTGTTGCGCGATATGAATGACTGGGTGCAGGCCAATCTCTGGCTCGCGGTTCTGGCCTATATGGTCTTCTACGCGCTCGCGGTTTCGATCTCAGTGCCTGGCGCACTGTGGTTCACCATTGGGGCCGGCTTCCTGTTCGGGCCTTTCGTGGGTACGGGCGTTGCTGTCTTTGGGGCAACGGTGGGTGCAACGATTATCTTCTTGGCCGCCCGCTACGCCTTTGCTGATTGGGCTCGCGCAAAATTCCCAGGCTATATCAAGAAGCTGCAGGATGGCTTTAAGCAGGATGCCTTCAGCTATGTGATGATCTTGCGGCTCATCCCGGCTCTGCCTTTCTTCGGTATTAACATTGCCACGGCGGTCTTGAACGTACCGGTGCGCGCTTACTTCTTTGGTACGCTGGTGGGCGTGGTCCCTGGGGCCTATGTCTATGCGACGCTGGGCAATACAGCCGCGCAGGCGGCCCTGGATGGTATTCCATCTTTCAGCTCGCTCCTCACCCCCGAACTGATCGGCGCAATCGTGGCCTTCATTGTGTTGGCCATCCTTCCGATCGCCTATAAGCGCTTCACCAGGAAAAAGGCTGAAGGAGAGGCCGAATGAGCCGGGAGAAGATCAATGCCGATCTCGCCGTTATCGGGGCTGGCTCTGCGGGCCTGGTGACGAGCGCGGGTGCAGCGATGCTCGGCCGTAAGGTCGTGCTGTTCGAACCCGGCGCGATGGGGGGTGATTGCCTGAATTATGGCTGTGTGCCGTCGAAGGCGATCCTGACGGCGGCCCATAAGGCGCATGAGATTCGCCATGCTCACAAATGGGGCATTGAGACCGGCGAGCCGGTCATCGACTTTGCCAAGGTTCGCGACACCATTACTGCGGCAATCACCGCGATCGAGCCGAATGACAGTCAGGAGCGGTTTGAGGGGCTTGGCGTGCGGGTGATCCGCGAATTCGCGAGGTTTGAAGGTGAGCGGACCGTTGGCTCAGACAGCGTCGAAGTCACGGCTAAGCGCATTGTGATTGCCTCCGGCGGCCGCGCGCGCATACCGAATATTCAGGGTCTTGCAGATGCGCCCTATCTGACCAATGAAACCATCTGGTCGCTGCAGACTCTTCCTCAGCACCTGATCATTCTGGGTGCCGGTCCGATTGGCGTGGAGCTGGGCCAAGCCTTCCGACGCCTGGGGTCGGAGGTCACGATTATCGAAGCCGGGCAGCCGCTCGCCAGGCTGGAGCCAGAGCATAAGGATCTCGTCGTTGAGAGCTTGAAGGCCGATGGCGTGAAGCTGGTGGTGGGTGCCAAGGCTCAAAGCGTCACCCATGGCGATGGCAAGATTTCGGTGAGTACCTCGCTGGGTAGCACGGTCGAGGGGAGCCATCTGCTGGTGGCGGTCGGCCGTCAGCCCAATGTGGAAGGCTTGGAGTTGGACACTGCAGGCGTTGAAACCGACGCGGGCGGCATCATCACCGATGACAAACTGCGCACGACCAACACGCGCGTCTACGCTGCGGGCGATATCGCAGGCAAAGGCCAGCTCACCCATCTGGCCGGCTGGCACGGCTCTGTGATCGTCCGCAATCTGTATTTCGGCCTGCCCACCAAACAGTCTAGCCAGCCAATCCCACAAACGGTCTACACTGACCCGGCCATCGCCAGTGTCGGCTTGTCTGAGGCTGCGGCGCGCGAGCAGTTCGGCGATAAGATCGCGGTGGCAAAGTTCGATTTTGACGATAATGACCGCGCCATTGCCGAAGGTGACACACGCGGCGGGGTGAAGCTGATCATCGGTAAAGGTGGTAAGGTGTTGGGAGCCCATGCAGCGGGCAGCCGCGCCGATGATATCTTGCAGATTGCCCAGGGTGTAATGGCGGCAGGCGGCACGGTGCGCGACCTGACCAGCGTGGTGCCGGCCTATCCCACTCGGGGCGAAGTGTTCAAGCGCGCGGCGGGCAAATACTATGAACCGACCGTCTTTGGCCCTGTTGCCAAAGCCTGGTCTGCGATACTGACGGCCTTCCACTAAGCGCCACTAAGGGGAGCACGCTTGAGGGACGGGGAGGACAACGCGGAGAACCGTGCGGCGCGTTTCAGCGCCGGCTTTCGCCGTGCCCGCAATCTGGCGCTGTCCTTACCGGGTAAGCTGTTGTCTCTATCCGTTGTCTTCGTGCTGGTTGCCGAGGTCCTGATCTTCTTCCCGAGCGCGTCGAATTTTCGAACTGAGTGGCTGAGAGACCGGGTGGATGCCGCCTACCTTGCTGCGCTTGCCGCGGAAAGCGCTGGGGACATGATGCCTGGCGAAGACATGGTTCGCGACATTCTGGCGGGCGCGGAGGCGGTTTCTGTCGCGCGTATTACCGATGGGTCGAACGAGCTGGTCTTGGGCGGTACGCTACGCGATGCCAAGCTGATCACCGCGGATGTTACTCAGGAAGGCTTTTTCGAGCGCCTTATCGCCACCTGCCACACCTTTGTGGCCCCTGAAGGTCGGTATGTGCGCATTATCGCTGAGCCGCGCGCCCGGGCGGACACCGGTGAGCTGATCAGCGTGATCGTACCTGAGGCAGGATTGCGGGCGGAGCTCTACGAGTACTCGCGTAATATCATCTGGCTATCGCTATTTATTGCGGCGGTGACTGCGGGGCTCCTCTATCTGGTGATTTTATTCATCCTGGTCAGACCGATACGCCGCCTGGCCCGGGCGATGACGCGGTTTCAGAAGGACCCCACCGACCCTGGTCGTACCGTCGTCGCCAGCACACGCTCAGATGAGATCGGTGATGCAGAAGCGGCATTGGCCGCTATGCAAAGCGAAGTTCGCTCTGCTTTTGCCCAGCGTGAGCGCTTGGCGGCCTTGGGCGGCGCGGTGGCGCGCATCAATCACGATCTCAGGAATGTTTTCGCGAGCGCTCAGCTGGTTTCCGACCGGCTGGCCATGAGCAAGGACGAACGCGTCGCTGCCATGGGGGCGCGTCTGGTGCGCGCGGTAGACCGCGGGATCCGGCTTTGCCAGGAGACGCTCGACTACGGCAAGACCCAGGAACGCGCGCCGGAGCTGCAGAAGGTTGGCCTGCGCAACGCCATCGATGATGCGGCCGGCGATGCGTTCGCTGCGACCGGAGTGGCGGACTGGGTCAATGAGATTGATGAAGCCCTGGTGGTCTCCGCTGATCCGGATCACTTGCACCGCATCTTCGTCAACCTCGTCCGCAATTCGGTTCAGGCGATGGAAAAGAGCGAGGTGAGCTGTCTGACGGTCAACGCAACTAAAGGCGATGACAGGGTGACGGTCACGTTGATCGACACCGGTCCAGGTGTACCGGGGCGTGTTCAGGAAACGCTGTTTCAGCCCTTTGGGGTGTCGGGTAGTAAGTCTGGGTCAGGACTGGGCCTGTCCATCGCGCGTGAACTGGCCCGCTCCATGGGGGGTGATGTGGTGCTGGCCCAGACCGGTGAAGATGGCACTACGTTTGAAGTGCGATTGGGCGTGGGGTAGGGCGGTGCGGCTTCCCTAAATCCCACCTAAAACGAAAGCTCCCACCAGGATTAGCCCCGTCACCTGATTGGCCTTGAAACGTTTCAGACATCCCTCGCCATCGTCCGGGTCAAAGCCTCGAAGCTGACCAAATAGGTGGACCGTATAGGCGGCGAAGCCGAGCGCGAAAAACAATCCGGCTCCAGCGATCACCGCGGTGATCAGCACCAGCACCAGGCTGATCGCGTAGCAGATCGCCACTCCGCGATAGATATGATCGCCCATGGCCCGGGCCGACGATTTCACACCGACCAGCGCGTCATCTTCCATGTCCTGGCAGGCATAGACTGTGTCATAACCCACCGTCCATGCGATCATCGCAGCATACAGCGTGAGACTCTCCGGGGCGAAGGGCGTGCCAAGCGCCGCAGCGCCGGCTACAGGCACCCCCCAGTTGAACGTCAGCCCCAGCCAGGCTTGCGGCCACCAGGTGATGCGCTTCATGAAGGGATAGGCAGCCACCAGCGCCAGGGCGGCAAGGCCGGTCAGAATGGCCGGCCAGGGCAGTTGTATCAGGACCAGGAGACCCACCAGGCACTGCGCGATCAAAAAGCCCCAGGCCGCTTTCAGGCTCACCGTGCCCGCCGCGAGTGGACGATCTGCGGTTCGCGCGACCTGAGCGTCCAGATCACGGTCGACAATGTCGTTATAAGTGCAGCCTGCGCCTCGCATGGCTACCGCGCCTACCCCAAACAGAATGGCCCAATACAGGTCGGTCCAGCCCAGGCCGGTTTCTACGCGTGCAGCCGTCAAGCCAATCCAACAAGGTAGGGCCAGGAGCCAGAAGCCCACCGGCCGGTCATAGCGTGCCAGGCGCAGATAGGGCCGCCAGCCTACCGGCGCGCGATCCACCCAGCTGGTGGGAGCGGAATCGGCCACGCGGCGATCAGAATTGAGCGGCTCAGTCATGGGTGTGAGGCATAGCGCGGACCGAGCGCCGCGCAAAGCCGGGCTTGGCGGACCGGCTGCACGAAGGCTAGAAGCAGCACCATGAGTACCGATCCTCGCCTCTATCTCGACGCCGAGTTTTCTGCCGGGGCTCTTCTGCCTCTGCAAAAAGACCAGGCGCATTATCTTCTGACTGTTATGCGGCGCAAAGCCGGTGACCGCGTGCGCGTCTTTAATGGTCGGGACGGCGAATGGCAGGCTGAGATCGTCGAGGCCGGGCGGCGCAATGCTGTTCTGGCCATCGGTGAACAGAGCCGTAAGCAGGTAAGCCCACCGGATCTGGCCCTCTATTTTGCGCCGGTGAAAAAGGCGCGGACCGATTTCATTGTTGAGAAAGCCACCGAGCTCGGGGCTCGCGCTATCACTCCGGTGATGACCGCGCGCACAATTGCCGATCGGGTGAAAGCTGATCGGATGGAGGCGATTAGCCGGGAAGCGGCAGAACAGACCGAGCGTCTGGATCTGCCCGAGATTGGCGCTCCCATTGCCCTGACCGCCCTGATCAACAGCTGGGACACAACCCGGACGCTGGTCTTCTGCGACGAAGGCGGCGATGAGGCTGAAAAGCCTTGGGGTGGCGAAGCTGGCCGCGCTCAACCCATGGCTCAGGCAATGGGCGATGCGGACGATGGCCCCACCGCTATCCTGATCGGCCCGGAAGGCGGATTTGCGCCGGATGAACGCGGGCTGCTCCGCCGCCAGTCTTTCGTTCTGCCTGTGACGCTGGGCCCGCGCATTCTGCGCGCTGATACCGCGGTGGTCGCCGCGATGACGGTGTGGCAGGCGCTGAAGGGCGATTGGCGCTAACGCCTTCACAGCCTTGTGAACCAGCAAATGCTTCATTGCTTGCCGATCCGGCGCGGCTCACCTACCTCTGTGGCCAGCAAAGACCTAGGACTTCAAGGGACATTCGATGAGCGGGACATACAACCAGGGCGGCGAAGGCCCCCGGATTGAAAGCAAGGCCCAGCTCATCGCGCATATCGCCGAAGGTGAGAAACCCGCGAGCGCCTTCAAGCTTGGCACCGAGCACGAGAAATTCGGCTTCACCACGGACGGCCACCGCCCGCTGCCCTATGAGAGCGAAGGCGCGAGCGTGCGCAAAATGCTGGAGGGCCTGACACGGTTCGGCTGGCAGCCTATCGAGGAAAACGGCAAGCCGGTGGCTCTGAAACGCGATGGCGGGTCCATAACCTTGGAGCCTGGCGGTCAGTTCGAGCTGTCCGGCGCGCCGCTGGATAATGTCCATGAGACGTGCCGGGAAGTGAACACACATCTGCGCGAAGTGCGTGAGGTCGCCGACGAGATCGGGGCCGGCTTCCTCGGTCTCGGCTTTTCGCCGCTTTGGTCATTGGAAGAAACGCCGATGATGCCGAAGGATCGCTACAACATCATGAAGGCCTATATGCCCAAAGTGGGCGATCTGGGCCATCAGATGATGTTCCGATCCTGTACCGTGCAGACCAATCTCGACTTCGCCAGCGAGGCCGACATGGTCAAAAAGCTGCGCGTCTCGCTGGCCTTGCAGCCTATAGCCACCGCCCTGTTCGCCAATTCCCCGTTCAAGGATGGAGGCCTCAACGGCTTCCTGTCTTACCGGGCCCATGTGTGGACCGATACTGACAATCATCGCACCGGTGATCTGCCCTTCGCCTTCGAAGACGGCTTTGGCTATGAGCAATACGTGGACTGGGCGCTCGACGCACCGATGTATTTCGTCAAGCGGGGCGGGGTGTTCCTCGACGCGTCAGGCCAGGATTTCCGAGCTTTCCTGAAGGGCGAACTGCCCGCGCTTCCGGGCGAGATCCCGACGATTTCCGACTTCGAAGACCATCTCTCCACGCTTTTCCCCGAAGTGCGCCTGAAAACCTTTATTGAGCAGCGCGGCGCTGATGGTGGCCCGTGGAACCGCCTTTGCGCGCTGCCGGCCTTCTGGGCGGGTCTGCTCTACGACACCACGGCGCTGGACGCGGCCTGGGACTATGTCAAAGACTGGAGCGCTGAAGAGCGCGCGGCGTTGCGTACTGGTGCCGCCCGGCAGGCGCTCAAGACGCCGTTCCGCGACCGCACGCTGCAGGATGTCGCCAAGGATGTCCTGGCCATCGCCCGTGCCGGTCTGAAAGCCCGTGCTCGCCTCAATGCCCATGGCGAACATGAAGCGCTCTTCCTGGATGATCTCGACGAGATCGCCATGAGCGGCATCAGCCCGGCTGAGCGCCTGATCGAGAGGTTCAAGGGCGCATGGGACGAAAGCGTCGAGCCGGTGTTTGTGGAGGCGGCGTATTGAGTACCGGTTTTTGACAGGAGACTCCAACCAGGGTCCGGGTTCGCCTCCTACTATTACGACTACAACGACCACGCAGGCCTTATGGCGGCGGACTGAACTGACCATGTCAAAGAGCGCGACGTTCAGCTTAACCTGAATTGACCGGGTGGGGGACAAGATCGCGGACCGTCGCGCCGCCTGCCCGGAAACCTATCGCTTCAGCAACACGCCTCCACCGCTTCGCCGGCTTCACGCCTTGCTCGATCTTCGCCGCCATCGCCGTAAATCACGCTGTCTTCGTGGGTCAAGAAGGTTTCCCAGGCGACGTTGTCCGGGTCGCGGGTCCAGGTTTTGGTGGACTTCGCGTAGCAGCAGGTCGTGTCCGGCTGCTCCAGAAGCGGGCCTTCGGCTTTGACGAGGGCGGCTTTCATGGCGTCGAACTCGGCGTGGTCGTCGGCCTGGAGACCGACATGGTCGACCCCTTTGATCTGGCCATGGGTGGACAGCGATAGATTGATCTTTGGATCGTCCAGCATCCACTTGGCGTAATCGTCTTTCAGCACGGTGGGGGCGGTGCCGAACAGGCGCGCATAGAAGGCGACCGATGTGTTCAGATCGGCGACGGTCAAAGCCAGGTGAAATCGGGCCATTGAGGGCCTCCTTTAGTTTAGCGGATCGCGGCCAGCAGAGGTTCGACATCAATATCGGCCCCTGAGCAGCAATCCTTCATCAAAAAGCCCACCAGCCCGCGTAAGCCCTCAAAGTCGGCCGTGTAGATCACACTGCGGCCGTCCCGGCGCGCGGCGATCAGGCCCGCCCGGGTGAGGATGGCCAGATTGGTGGAGGTGGTGTTCTGGCGCGTGCCCAGTTTTTCGCTGATGGCTCCGGCCGGCAGGCCGGTGCAGCCCGCCCGTACCAGCAGGCGGAAGATGTCCATGCGCGCTTCATGGGCGAGGGCGCTGAGGGCGTCGATGGCTGACATCTTATCCATGTATCCAGAAAACCAGATATATAGATGAGAGTCAAGCGCGTTCGTCCTCCACGGCGTCCGGGGTGTCGGCTCCTCGCTTAGACCGTGCAAGCTCCTAACGCTGCGG
This sequence comes from Oceanicaulis sp., assembly GCA_028280165.1. GTDB lineage: Bacteria > Pseudomonadota > Alphaproteobacteria > Caulobacterales > Maricaulaceae > Oceanicaulis. The sequence continues at coordinate 16,230 of JANQMI010000116.1, forward strand.
GCGGGGCGGTCGTCCTTGCGACGCCTGCAGCGCTTGAGGCGCTGCCCATGCCGCATCTTCCTTCGTCATCCCGGACTTGATCCGGGACCCAGAGTTCGTCGAGCGCAGCGTTTCAAGGCTCTGGGTCCCAGCCTTCGCTGGGATGACGATTGGGGGGAATCGAACCCCGACGCTTTTAGGCGTCGCAAGGGGACCGCCCGACCGCTGCGAGCGCGTGCTTTACGCCCGGCAAGCGGAACCGACGGCCTGCAGGATAGAGATTACTTCGAGAGCACCAGCGTGCCCCAACCCTCGATCAGGCCCTGCTGCTTCAAGCTCAGACCCTCGGCCACATAGGCCGCGGTGACCTTGTCCGCCTGCTCTTCCAACAGCCCGGACAGCACCACGGTGCCACCGTCGGCCAGCCGCTCGACCACTTGTGGGGCTAGGCTGATCAGTGGGCCGGCGAGGATGTTAGCCAGGACCAGATCAAAACTCCGGCCCCTAAACGCAGGATGATCAAAGCCGTCGGCGGTCTCAGCAGCGAATGACACGTCATTCTTGCCCGCATTGATCAGAGTTTCTTCCACCGAGACCGGATCGATATCGGTGGCGAGGATGTCCGCGTGCGGCCAAAGCTTCTTGGCGGCAATGGCCAAGAGGCCCGTACCGGTGCCCAGATCGAGAAGGGTCGTCGGCTGTAGACCCTCGCGCTCGAGCCTGTCCATGGCTTTGAGACATCCCAGCGTGGTGCCGTGATGGCCGGTGCCAAAAGCCGGGCCGGCCTCGATCAACAGGCTGATATGATGGGGCTGCAAGTCCTCGCGCGTGTGCGCGCCATGGACCAGGAAGCGTCCGGCCTCGACGCTGGGTAGGCCCGCCAGGCTCATCGCGATCCAGTCTTCCTCTGGCAGCGGCATGAAGATCGCGTCGAGATCCGGGCGGATCAGGCCTGCTTCCACGAGGAAAGCGTCTTCATCAATCCGGTCGGCGAACAGCACTTCGATATAGCCGTGCATCTCATCGCCCTCATCCTCGAACACCGACCAGCCGAGCGCCGGGGCCGGGTCGGCCATGTTCAAGCGCTCACCCGCAGCCAGTAAGGGCTGGATTGGGCCGCGCACGGTCAAGCGCCAGACTGTGGACATGGAAGGGCTCCTTCGATCTGGCGCGGGTGTAAGCGGTGCGGGCGGGTTTGGGAAGGCGGGGGTGAAGGGCTTGGCGTGGTTTCCTCCCCTGCTTGCGGGGGAGGTGCCCGGGAACCGGGCGGAGGGGGCGCTGCAGCGTTGCAAGCCCCCCTCGTCCTCTTCGAGGACACTCCCCCCGTAAACAGGGGGAGAAACCGGTCATCAAGCCCTGTTTTCGTCATTCCCGCGAAGGCGGGAACCCAGAGATCATAGAGCGCAGAGTTTCGCGGCTCTGGGTCCCGCTCTCCCGGGGGTGACGAGGCGAGGGAAGGCCGCGTACCCTGCTACCCATGAAACCGAAAACACCCGATGCCTATTTCGAACACCTGGACGGCCCCATGGCCGAGATTGCTGTGGCATTGCGGGCTCGCGTGAAAGCGCGCGCCCCGCATATGAGTGAAGCCTTGGCTTGGGGCTTTCCCTGCTTCACCGGCAATGAGCGAACCTTCTCGGTCATCGCCCACAAGGCCCATGTGAACCTGCAGCTGTTCAACGGTAATCGTGTCGCTCACGTGTCACCGCGCGTCGAGGGCACCGGCAAACAACTGCGCCATGTGAAGCTGAAGACGATGGCCGATCTGGATGAGACGGTCGATGCGGTGATCGATGCGGCCGTGGCACTGGATCGGGAAGATCCGGAGACGGTGCGGTGAGGGGCTTCCTTTCTTCCCCAGCGAAAGCTGGGGTCCATAGGATGATCGAACGCTGCGCTTGAGGGCTGATGGATCCCAGCTTTCGCTGGGAAAGAGAGTTAAGCGGCTCCATCTACTCCATCGTCATCCTGAACTTGGTTCAGGACCCAGCTGCGCCGTCAGTGCCGCTGGGTCCCAGCTTTCGCTGGGATGACGAGAGGTGAGGGGGGAGGGACTACGCACCAGCCTTCCAAACAACCACCAGCCCCCTGTGGATGAGCACCGCTCCCCAGATGTTCCCACTGCGATGGACGCTGATCGTACAGGACAGGCCCAGCACCGCGGCAATGAGAAGGAAGCCAGAATCCAGAAACACCGCCTGTCCGGTGAACCACCCCGTCCATACCTGCACCGGATGCCAGAGGATGAAGAGGCCAAGGCTGAGCGCCGACAGCGCATAATTCCGCCACCCCGCCAGTCGCTCCGGCTGCAACACGCTTCGAAACACCAGTTCCTCAAACAAGCACGGCACCACCACCGCCACAGCGGCGAGGATCAAGAATCCCCCCACACCCTCCCTTAAGCCCAGCAAAGAGGCGTTCCAACTCAACGTCTGCGACCAATTGGCGATCACAAAAGCAAGAGCGCCTGTAATCCCCAATACCATAAGGGCCGCCGCCCAATCGCGAAGGGCAGGCCAGGTGCGCAAACGCCGTGCTGCGACTGCGAGCAGACTTGACGCGGTGCAAAAGGACGGGCTCATCTTGCGCGCAATCTGCCGCGGTCTGAGGCCAGTGGCACTACAGGATAATGTCGGTGGTCAAGCTCAAAAGGGCGACCGCTGAGCCAGAGGAGACCCTCCCATGAGTTCTGAAGATCCAATCGTCATTGTCGGTATGGCGCGCACCCCGATGGGCGGCCTGATGGGAGAGCTCGCGCCCCTGTCGGCGAGCCAGCTGGGGGCTGAAGCGGTCAAAGCCGCCCTCGCTGAAGCCGGTGTCGCCGGTGAGGACGTGGACATGATCTATATGGGCAACGTGCTTGGCGCGGGTCAGGGCCAGGCCCCGGCGCGTCAGGCGGCGATCTATGGCGGTCTGCCCAAGTCGGTTGAAGCCACCACGCTGAACAAGATGTGCGGCTCGGGCATGCAGGCGGCCATCATGGGCCGTGCTTCGCTCTATGCCGGCGATGCCGGTGTGATCGTCGCTGGCGGCATGGAATCCATGACCAACGCGCCGCACCTGCTGCCCAATCACCGCACCGGGTTCAAATACGGCCATGACACGGTCAAGGACCACATGGCCCAGGACGGCCTGGAAGATGCCTATGAAAAGAAGGCGATGGGCGTCTATGCCGACATGATCGCTCAGGAACACCAGTTCACTCGCGAAGACCAGGACGCCTATGCGATCGAAACCCTGGCGCGCGCCAGCAAGGCAACTGAAGACGGTAGCTTCAAGCGCGAGATCACGCCGGTCACCATCTCCACCCGCAAGGGCGATGTGACGGTGGAAACCGATGAGCTGCCGCGCAAGGCCCGCCCGGAGAAAATCCCGAGCCTACGCCCGGCGTTTGGTAAGGACGGTACGGTGACGGCAGCCAACGCCTCGGCGATTTCAGATGGCGCTGCGGCGCTGGTCATGATGCGGTTGAGTGAAGCTGAACGCCGCGGTCTGACGCCGATCGCTAAAATCACAGCGACCGCCGCGCACGCCCATGAACCGGCCTATTTCACCACGGCGCCGGTCCCGGCCATGCGCAAGGTTCTGGAAAAGGCCGGTTGGCAGTCCAGCGATGTCGGCCTGTGGGAAATCAATGAAGCCTTCGCCGTGGTCCCGATGATTGCAATGAAAGAGCTGGGCCTGTCCCACGACAACGTCAATGTCCACGGCGGGGCCTGTGCGCTCGGCCACCCGATCGGGGCCTCGGGTGCGCGCGTGATGGTCACGCTGTTGTCGGCGATGGAAAAGAATGGCGTCGACAAAGGCGTCGCCTCGCTGTGCATCGGCGGCGGTGAAGCCACGGCGGTGGCCGTGGAGCGCCTGAATTAAGCGCTTCGCACGACCGCTGACACAAAGAGCCCCGCTGGCGCATGCTGGCGGGGTTTTTTAGTAGGATTTGGCTGGTGACCGGTCCCTGAAATCTAATTGTGGCAAAAATCTGCTTCTCTATGTTCAAACTATGGCACGTCTTATCTGACGAAACTGTGTCAGACATGCCTTATTTCCGCTCTTTAGAAATCGGCAACCCATCTTAAATTATTGAATTTATTAAATTAAATATGGTTACTTTGCGGGTTTTTGTGGCGAAGCCCTTGGAGGGCGATTGCCTTATTTGCCGCCCATTTTAGGCGCAATTCAGTCCTATCTATAGGGCGCAACTGAGGCAAGAAAATAAAATTAGAAAGGAGGGTATGTTTATGGAGTTGTATCTGAGCTTTTCTACGCCAGTTGCGCTTGCTATATTGTCATGCCCGCCTTTAATTTTTATAATTATTCAAATAATAAGAAGAAGAAAATAGATATTTATTTATTGAGCACCAGGGCGGTGGCTGAAGCTGTTCAAGCAGGCACCCGCGTCATTCCCGCGAAGGCGGGAACCCAGAGCAATCAAGCTCAGCGCTTCGCGGCTCTGGGTCCCAGCTTTCGCTGGGATGACGAAAGGCGGGAAGGCAAGGAGGGTTCTGGACAACCACTTCTTCAACAAAAACAGAAATTTATTTTGCGCCGCAGCAACGCCTGACGAAGCGCTCCACCCAAGTGCGCACTTGGTCACAGAAGCGTTCACACCGCTTGCAATTGGCTCGCTGGGCCCGTATTCGGGCGCCCGAAACCCAATAAGAAGCAGGACCGGACCTCCCCATGTCGAACGGCGATACGCGCTTCCACGTTCCTGCCCCGCCATTCCGGCCGGGCGATACACCGGACTTTTCCCATCTGAAACTGCCCAAGGCCGGTGAAGCCAAGCGCCCGGATCCGAGCGTGGCGGCCGCCGAGACGCAAGACCTGGCGCTGGGTCTGGTGGGCGTGCTGGACCATAACCACCAGGCCGTGGGCGAATGGGACCCGAAAGTGTCCGCTGATGTGCTGCGCGAGGGCCTGTCTCACATGGTGCTGACGCGCATCTATGACGAGCGCATGCTCAAGCTTCAGCGCCAGGGCAAGATGAGCTTCTACATGAAGTCGACCGGCGAAGAGTCTGTGGCGGTCGCTGCGGCAATGGCCTTGCGCGACGACGACATGATTTTCCCCAGCTATCGCCAGCAGGGCATGCTGTTCGCGCGCGGCCGGGACATCGTGGACATGATGTGCCACTGCATCTCCAACAGCCGCGACAATCTCAAGGGCCGTCAGCTGCCGGTGCACTACACCTGGGCAGAGGGCCATTTCTTCTCCATCTCGGGCAATCTGGGCACGCAGTTTCCGCAGGCCGTCGGCTATGCCATGGCGTGTGCCTATAAGAAGGAAGACCGCATCGCGGCCAGCTGGATTGGCGACGGCACGACCGCGGAAGGTGACTTCCACGGCGCATTGACGCTGGCCTCGACCTATCGCGCGCCGTCCATTCTCAACGTGGTCAATAACCAGTGGGCGATTTCCTCCTATCAGGGCATTGCGCTGGGGGACGCCCCGACCTTTGCCGCCAAGGGGCTAGGCTATGGCCTGGCGTCGCTTCGCGTCGACGGCAATGACTTCCTGGCCGTCTATGCTGCGACCCAATGGGCGGCTGAGCGCGCCCGCGCCGGGCACGGCACGACGCTGCTGGAGCTGTTCACTTACCGCGCCGATGCGCACTCGACCTCCGACGATCCGTCAAAATACCGCCCGAAGACCGAGGGCGATGTCTGGCCGTTGGGCGATCCGATCGAGCGCTTGAAGCAGCATTTGATCGGCATGGGCGAGTGGGACGAAGAGCGTCATGCTGCGCTTGAGGAGCAAATGACCCAGCTGGTGGTCAAATCCTATAAGGAAGCCGAGAGCTTCGGCACGCTGCACGAGGGTCCGCTGGCCCCGACCCAGACCATTTTCGAAGACGTTTACGCTGAGCAGGATTGGCGCTTGAAGCGTCAACGCCAGGATCTGGGGGTTTAACGATGAATTCTCAGACTTCTTTGACAGGCGTCACCGCTTCTTCCCTCCCCCCCGTGGGGAGGGTGGGCGAGGCTAAGCCTCGGTCGGGTGGGGGGATTACCTTTCCGCGCGCGCGGATGCTTGACGATCTCCACCCCACCCGTCCGCTGACGCGGACACCCTCCCCCTCAAGGGGAGGGACGGATGCTTCGGTGTCCGCGATATTCGACTCGGAGGCCTGATCCATGGCGGTGATGAACATGATCCAGGCGCTGGGCAGCGCGATGGACGTGCTGCTGGAGCGCGACGAAGACGTTGTCGCTTTCGGTGAAGACGCGGGTTATTTCGGCGGCGTGTTTAAAACGACCGATGGCCTTCAGGAAAAA
>JANQMI010000135.1 GCA_028280165.1 Oceanicaulis sp.
CCTTGAACTGGGTCATGCGGTTCAACCAGCCGATGCGGGTCACGCAGTTGAAGACCCATGCCATCTCCGCGTGCGCTGCCACCTGGCTCTGGTTGAAGATGATGTTCTTGGCCGGATCGAGGCCCGACGCCAGATAGGCGGCCGTTACACCCAGCGTGTTTGCGTGCAGTTCTGCGGGGTCCTGCCACAGGGTGATCGCGTGCATGTCCACCACGCAATAGAGGCACTCATACTTGTCCTGATAATCGGCAAACCGGCTCAGCGCGCCGAGATAATTGCCAAGGGTAAGGGTGCCTGTGGGCTGCACACCGGAAAACACACGTTCTTGAAAAGACATTTTTTGACCTTGCTGCTTCACCCCCGGATGTGGACACCGGGCCCCTGAACTGAGGGGAGGCGCGTCTTATGGCGCGGGCGGACTAACGCCGCAAGGCCTGCCTGATATCCGCAACGGTCGCGGCACCCGTGATCTGGCACAGCAGCGCATAGACAAGCCCGCCGCCTGCCACCAGCGCCCCAAGGGCGAGAATTCCCAGCGCTTCCGCCGTCCAGCCATTGGGCATCATCGCTGCCGCCATCGGCCCGGCATAGGTTGCGGCCGCCCACAGCAGGCCGCCCATCACGGCACTGGCGATCACGATCATCGGCAGGCGCTTTTTCAGGCGCTCATCGGCAGCATAGTGGCCGTTGGCGGCGAGACGCCCCCACAGCAGCGCGGCATTGACCCAGGCGGCCATGGACGTGGCGATGGCGATGCCGACAAAACCGATCTGGTAGAACAGGATCAGTGAGCCCGTGATGTTCACCGCGATCCCCGCCGCCGCGAAGCGCATAGGCGTCACCGTGTTTTCCCGCGCGAAGAAGCCGGGCGAGAACACCTTGATGAGCACGAAGGCGGGCAGGCCGACGGCAAAGGCGGCGAGCGCCATCTGCGTCTTGAGTGTGTCCGCCGCGTCAAACGCGCCACGCTCGAACAGTGTCTCGATGATCGGGCCAGGAATGGCGATGAGCGCCGCCGCCGCAGGCAGGGTCAGCAGCATGGAGAATTCCAGCGCCCGGTTCTGGGACCACATGGCCCCGCCTTCATCCTCCGCCCGCAGCCGCCGCGCCAGATCGGGCAGCAGCACAATGCCGATGGCGATGCCGATCACGCCCAGCGGCAGCTGATAGACCCGGTCCGCGTAATAGAGCCAGGAGACGGCCCCATCCTGCAGCGACGCGATGATCGTTCCGATCAGCAGATTGATCTGCGCAATACCCCCCGCAATGACACCGGGAATGCCCAGCACCACCAGCCGCTTCACGCCCGGCGTCATCTTCGGCATCCGCAGGCGCGGCATGAAGCCCGCCCGATGCGCCGCCCAGACAAGCATGGCGAACTGCGTCAGGCCCGCTGCCGCGACGCCCCACACCAACGCCAGGCCAGCGTTCTCGAAGTACGGCGCGGCGAACAGCAGCGTGGTGATGAGAATGATGTTGAGCAGCACGGGCGCGAAGGCGGCCGCCGCGAACTTGCCCAGTGAGTTCAGGACGCCCGACAGGAGCGCCACGAGCGACATGAACAGGAGGTAGGGAAAGGCGATTTGTGTGAACACCACCGCCATGTCGAATTTTTCCGGCGTGTCCGCAAAGCCCGGCGCGATCGCGTACATGAGCCACGGCATGGCGAGCTGGGCGAGGGCCGTGAAGATCAGCAGCACGGTCAGCAGCGCCGCAAAGGCTTCTTCGGCAAACTGCCGCGCCGACTTCGCCCCCTCGCCTTCCAGGCGTTTGGCAAAGAGCGGCACAAAGGCCGAGTTGAACGCCCCTTCCGCGAACAGCCGCCGGAACAGATTGGGAAACTTGAACGCCACAAAAAACGCGTCCGCCACCGGCCCGGTCCCCAGCACCGCCGCGATCAGGATATCGCGCACAAAGCCAAGCACCCGGCTCATCATGGTCATGCCACCAACCGTGGCGAAGGATTTGAGCAGGTTCATGCTGGAGGCATCAATTTGGGGACGACAGGTACTTTACTGAACTAAAGACAAAAAGAGAGGGCGGCAATGCCGCCCTCTAGTTCATTCAAACGACCCCATTGGCTGCAATCGCCCACCAATGGGCATATCTCCAGCGTCAATGCACTAGGGCAAAGAACGGAAGTGACCGCGCACGTGCTCTATTCGGCCGAAGCGGCGGCGCGTGTATGGGGTAACCCACACCATGGCACTGTCTCCATGAAGCAAAAATGGATTGCTTGCATCTACGCCATGGCCGTGAGATTCTAAGGATGGACGCCGTTGAACTCACCGCACGCGCGGATGCGTTTAATGGTTTGAAGGGGCTGCCACCGCTAACGCGCGTGGTGGCCCTTTCTGTTTTACACTAGGTCAACCGTCTGGTCTCCTTTTGTTCCACAGGACGCCCGCCTTCTTAAGGACGAATCGGCCACCAGTGCATGTTCGCCACCTTTCGTCTCGTTGGCAAGCGAAAAACGCTTTATCGCCGAATTTCCGATTAACTTGCGAATTTGGTCTGCATTCTCTAATATCGCCTCTATTAATCGTATCCAAAGGAGATGGATCGTGGCAAAGATACGAAGTCCAAGATATCCAGCTATCGGATTGGGCGAAGCGGTGGAACGTGCTCGAGCCGTGTACGAAAATGACTTCACAAACGAGGTGCCCAAAGAGGTGGTCGCTGAACACATGGGGTATAGCGGTCTGAACGGCGCATCACTAGGTGTCATAAGTGCGGTATCGAAGTATGGCCTTCTGACGGGTGGTGTTGCAGGCATGCGCATTACACCTAGGGCTTTATCCATCTTGGCAAATGAACTCGGAGACGACGAGAGAGCGAACGCCGTTCGCGAGGCCGCTCAGGAACCAGCGCTGTTTCAGGAGCTTTTTGAGAGTTTCCCCAATGGTGCAAGCGATCAAGCCATCAGGTCCCACCTTATTACTAAGAGAGGTTTTCTGCCGAAAGCTGTTCCAAGTGTTATTCGTGCTTTTCGCGACACAGAGACTTTTCTCAAGGCAGAAACACCTGAACTCACGGAGTCTGATGGGGAGTCTGGGGGTGAAGTCATCAGCACCACACCCACCGATGATACTGTTTCTCCTGATATTCAACGTGGCCAAGAGACTTCTGCTACCTCTGAATTGACTGGCGCCCGCGCACGGCGTGCGCCAGATGCCATTTCCTTGGCGGCTCAGACCGGCCCAGAATTGCACTTTGCCGGCAATGAGCTACGACTAGGCGGGATTATTCGTAATTTGGCAGAAGCAGAGAGAGTTATTGATCTAATTACAGCGATAAAAGGATTTTTACCTTCTCCGGCACCCGAAGGCGATTCACATGCCGAAGCGAGCCCTTCTGACCCATATTCAGAAGAGGAGGTTCGCTAATACCTGCTGTAATCTGCTATTCAGCAGCCCCTTTAAGCCGCTTCGTCCGCGCGGCTCGCGCCTTCTTGCCTGTCTCCCGGGCCGCTTCGCGCCGTTTCTGGCGTTTCTGGACGCGTTCTTCGACGTCTTCAGGCCTTGGGCTGAGGCGGGAGTTGATGGCCGACAGAAGCCCGTTCGTCACCGCTTCCTTCTTGCCGTCCTGGACGACTTTGCCGCCGGCGACGTCCTTTACGTAAAACACATCGACGATGCGCTCGCCATAGGTGGCGATGTGGGCGGACGTGATGGTCAGGTTCAGGTGGAAGAGCGCGCGGGTGAGGTCATAGAGGATGCCCGGGCGGTCGAGCGCGTTCACTTCAATCAGCGTGAAGCGGTCTGACGCCGTGTTGTCGATCAAGACCTGCGGCTCGATCTCAAACGCCTGCTGGCGTCTTGTGCGCTTGCGCTCGCGGGCGATGGTGTCCTTGGGCAGGGTCTGGCCGCGCAGGTTTTTTTCGATCAGCTCCTTCAGGCGCTCCACCCGGCGGGCTTCGTCCACCACCTTGGAATTGTCGGACTGGACCCAGAAGGTGTCCAGCGCCATGCCGTCGGCGGTCGTGAAAATCTTGGCGTCGACGATGTTGGCGCCGGTCATGTCCACCGCGCCGGCGATGCGCGAAAAGAGCCCCGCATGGTCTGGCGTAAAGACGGTGATCTCGGTCGCTTCGTCATCCGGCAGCGGCGTGACGCCGATTTCCAGCACCGCGTCCGAGCCATCGGATTCATCCGCTCCGGCGATCAGCCTCGCGTGGCGCTCCTGGGTGTCCGGGTCCACCACCAGCCAGTAGCTGTCGGTCTGGCGCATGATGAGCGCGTCAACCACATCCTCGCCAAGATCCGCCACGCGGGCGCGGAATACGTCCTGCGCTGCGGCGACGCGATTGGCGCGGCTGGGTGCTTCGTTCTTGCCGGAGAGCAGCGGCAGGGTTTCGTCGTAGAGCTGCTCGATCAGCTGCGCCTTCCAGCCGTTCCACACACCGGGGCCGACGGCCTTGATGTCCGCCGTGGTGAGGATGGTCAGCAGCTTCAGCCGCTCGGGGCTTTGCACTTTATCCGCAAAGTCCTTCACCGTGCGCGGATCGGAGATGTCGCGGGTCTGGGCCACGTCGGACATGATGAGATGTTCCAGCACCAGCCAGGCCACGGTGTCTGTCTCCGCCGGTGTGAGACCCAGGCGCGGCCCGAGCTTCTTCGCGATCTTGGCGCCAGCAATGGAATGATCCTCCGGGCGGCCCTTGGCGATGTCGTGCAGGAACATGGCGAGGTAGATCACCTTGCGTGACTGCACCTTCTGCATCAGGTCATTGGCCAGACGGTGCTGGTCCGCATCCACTCCCTTCTCGATGCCGGAGAGAATGTGGATCGCGTGGATCAGGTGCTCATCAGCCGTGTAGTGGTGATACATGTTGAACTGCATCAGCGCGACGATGCGGCCGAAGTCGAGCACGAAGCGGCCGAGAACGCCCGCCTCGTTCATGCGACGCAGGGCGATGTCGGGCGTGTGTTCGGACACCAGGATGTCGCAGAATAGCCGGTTGGCTTCATCGTTCTTGCGCAGGCTGGCATCCACTAGCTTGAGGGACCGGCGCACAAGGCGCAGGGCATCGGGGTGAATGTCCGTACCGGTCATTTCGGCTGTGTGGAACAGGCGAATGATGTTGACGGGATCGCTTGAAAACAGATCATCCGTACCCGCATTAATGCGCGAGCCGTCGAGCACGAAGCCCTGGGGCAACGGGTCTGCCCCGCGCCGGGCCTTTGCGCCGAAACTGACCGCTTCAATCAGCGGGGCAAGGCGATTGCGCAGGCGCTCAGCGGCATTGGCAGCCGGAGCAGCCTTGCGCTGCTGGTCTTCCAGGGTGGCGCAGAAGATGCGGGTCAGATCGCCCACATCCTTGGCGACGAGAAAGTAGTGCTTCATGAAGCGTTCCACGTCCTTCATGCCGCCATGGGCGACATAACCGAGACGGCGGGCCATCTCGATCTGGATGTCGAAGCTCAACCGGTCTTCCGGGCGGCCGGTGACGAAATGGAGGTGGCAGCGCACCGCCCAGAGGAATTCTTCCGCCCGCATGAAGCTGCGCATTTCGCTCTGGCGGAACACACCCTTTGCCACAAGCTCACGGGGGTCCTGCACGCCGTAGAGATATTTGCCAATCCAGAACAGGGTGTGCAGGTCGCGCAGGCCGCCCTTGCTCTCCTTGATGTTGGGTTCCACCAGATAGCGTGACTGTCCGGCGCGGGCGTGGCGCTCGTCGCGCTCTTCAAGTTTGAGTTTCACGAACTCGCGGCCGGTGCCGGGCACCAGCTGGTTCCAGAACGCGTCCATCAGGTCATCAAACAGCGGCTCGTGGCCCCACAGGTAGCGGGCCTCGAGAATGGTCGTGCGGATGGTGATGTCTTCGCGTGACAGACGGATGCACTCGCTGACGGAGCGGGTGGCGTGGCCGACCTTCAGGCCCAGGTCCCACAGCATGTAGAGCATGTATTCGACAACGCTCTCGCCCCAGGGCGTCTGCTTGTGCGGCAGCAGGAACAGCAGGTCGATGTCGGACTGGGGCGCCAGGGTGCCGCGGCCATAACCGCCGACGGCAACGATGCAGATGTTTTCAGCTTCGGTGTGGTGGGCGGACGGGAAGGCATGCACCCGGCAATAATCGTAGAGCGCCTGGATGATGACATCCTGCAGGTAGCACAGGCTTTCCGCAGTCGTGATGCCCTTCATGCCCGCTTCCAGCGCCTCGCGGATCACCGTGCGCCCGTCTGCCATGGTGGTCTTGAGCAGGTCCAGCACGGCGGCGCGCTGGTCCATGTCATTGCCCGCGTGCTCGCGGAAGGAGGCGGTCAGGGCAACACGCAGCGCTTCCCCGTCAACGATTTTATCCGGAGACAGGGTGACGGCGACAGATGAGGGGGATCGGGCAGGTTTCTTGGCTGTGCTCATGGATACAGATATAGCGCGTTTGTGCAGACTTTTCTGCCGCAATTGCAGGCATTTACATAGCCCAGGCGGCTAATTGTCATCTGCCAGCTTGCGGCGCAGGGCGTAGATCAGGTCCAGCGCGTCGCGTGGTGTCATTTCGTCCGGGGCGGCCTCCGCCAGCGCTTCCCGGATGGGGTCGGGTCCCGACGGTGCGTGACCCGATGATTTGGGCCGTGGGGCTGCTGCAAAGAGCGGCAGGTCAGACGCCAGATCACCCTTCGAGGAGCCGCCCGTATCCCCGTCCTCCAGCGCCTTGAGCACCTCTTCCGCCCGCGCCAGGGCTGCATCGGGCAGGCCCGCGAGCCGCGCCACATGGATGCCATACGACCGGTCGGCGGCGCCCGGCGCGACCTCGTGCAGAAACACGATGTCCTGACCGTGCTCGGCCACCCGCATGGTGGCGTTGGCCAGCCGCTCGAGGGTGGACGTGAGCGCGGTCAGCTCATGATAGTGGGTGGCAAAGAGGGTGCGGGCACGGTTGACCTCATGGAGATGCTCCAGGGTCGCCCAGGCAATGGAGAGGCCGTCATAGGTGGCCGTACCGCGGCCGATCTCATCC
>JANQMI010000179.1 GCA_028280165.1 Oceanicaulis sp.
TCGGGCGAGGCCACCAGTCCAGCCCCACCGGCCAGGCCGGACAGCAGGTTGGAGGCTTCGCTCAAAACATCTTCGGGACGCTGCCCGGCCGCGCTGACGCGGGCTTCGATCTCGCTGCGATCACCGGCCTCCAGATCGCCGATCTGGAGCAAGCCATCCACAAAAAGCCGCAAACCGGCATGGGTGGGCAGTCGCCCGGCCGAAGAATGCGGCGCGGTCAGCAATCCGACCTGGGCCAGGTCGGCCATGGTGTTGCGGATCGACGCGGGAGACAGCTGCAGATCGGGCCGCTTGGACAGGGTGCGCGAGCCCACCGGTTCGCCGGTATCCAAATAGGCCTCCACCAGCTCGCGGAAGATTTGCCGGGATCGGGCGTCCAGCTCGGCCAACGTCAGAGGCTGATGGGGTGTCTGCGTCATGGTCTTAGAGTTAGGAAAACTTTGGCGCGACGGCAATCATCGGTGTGACGGGCTTTGCCGCCCGCGCCATCCGGGTTAGGACCATCGCTATATCTGCACACCCTTATTTCAGGAGGCCTGCCATGCGCCCCAATGATCGCGCCCTTGATGCCCTTCGCCCGGTCAAGTTTGAATTGGACTTCAACCCCTATGCAGAAGGCAGCTGCCTGATCAAATTCGGCAATACCCATGTGCTGTGCAATGCCACGGTGGAGGAGAATGTCCCGCCTTGGATGCGTGGCCATGGCCGCGGCTGGGTTACCGGCGAATATGCCATGCTGCCACGCGCCACCCACCAGCGCACGCGCCGCGAAGTGACCAAGGGGCAACCCTCTGGCCGGACGCAGGAAATTCAACGCCTGATCGGTCGGTCCTTACGCGCCTGCGTCGACTTAAAAGCCTTGGGCGAACGCCAGATCACGGTGGATTGTGATGTCCTGCAGGCGGATGGAGGCACCCGCACCGCGGCGATCACGGGGGCCTGGGTCGCCTTGCGCCTAGCCCTGGATTACCTGATTGATGAAGGCGTGATCGAAACCGACCCGCTCCACGCCCAATGCGCTGCGGTGTCCTGTGGCTTGCTGGGCGGTGAAGCGCGGCTGGACCTGGAATATGAAGAAGACCGGGTGGCCGACACCGACGCGAACTTCGTGCTGACCGCGGACGGCGGCGTCATCGAAGTGCAGGCGACCGCTGAAGACACACCAATGAAAGCCGAAGAATTCGACGCGCTGTTCGGCCTGGCCCGTCAGGGTGTGGCGCAGCTCTGTGAGATGCAGCTTGCGGCGCTGAAGAAGGCATAGTGTCGCTGTCTGACAGCCCTGCGGTTCCCATCCTTCGAGACGCGCTACGCGCTCCTCAGGATGAGGGTGGAAGCGAAACCCTTTCTTTATCTCTTTCCCGACGAAGGTCGGGATCCAGAGACCCTCAAGTGCCGCGCCAAGTGGCTCTGGGCCCCAGCTTTCGCTGGGGAAGAGAGAGAAGGTGAGCTAGGCACCCGTCCCTCCCCCCTCTGGGGAGGGTGGGCCGGGCGGAGCCCGGGTCGGGTGGGGGAGCAACGCTTGCGCTCGACGATCTCCACCCCACCCGTCAGGTTCGCCGTCGTTCGTTCGCTTCGCGACCTCACCCCCATCAAGGGGAGGGAGGGGAGAGTGCCCGAAACCTCCATCCCCTCTCTTTCCCAGCGAAAGCTGGGATCCATCGACACCGGCATAGCGCTCCATCACCATGGGCACCAGCTTACGCTGGGGAAGAGGTGAAGTAACAACGCCGCAAGCGCTTAGCGACGGTCTGGACCCTTCGATGACAGCTGAGGGGGCCAACGTCGCGCCCGACTGAGCGGAGGCGAAGGAGGACCAGAGAAAGGGTAAATCCCTACGCCCCGCCCTCACCGTCTTCATCCTCGTCTTCAAAGACCAGGAGATCGGCGGGCTGGCATTTGAGTTCTTTGCACAAGGCCTCCAGCGTCGAGAAACGCACGGCCTTGGCTTTACCGGTTTTCAGGATGGACAGATTGGCCATCGTGATGCCAACGCGGTCGCACAGCTCGGTGAGAGACATGCGCCGCTCCAAGAGCATCCGATCCAGGGTGACACGAATAGCCATCAGCGCACCCCTAAATCGTGAACTTCTGTTCGTCGCGCAGCCGGGCTCCTTCACGGAAGACCTCGGCCAGGACGAAGAAAGCGATGACGGCAAACCAGCCGCCCAGATTGAGCGAAAACTCGCCAAAGACGCGCCCGCCGCCCTCAACCGGATTGCCGGACAGGGTGAAGACCAGCGCAATCACGCCATGGGAGGCGTAGCTGAGAATCTGGTAGACGATAATGCCCAGCGCGATACCGCGCAGATGGGTCGCATTTTCAGGAACAAAGGGGTCACCATCGGTCAGCGTGCGGAAAATGCGGCGCAAGCGATCGATGATGAAGACAATCGCAGCCAGCGCCACGATGGCCATCGGAAGGGCCAGCACCACATCCGCGGCAAAAAACTGTGCAAAACCAGAGGGTAATTCAGGCCCAAGACCTGACAGACGATAAATCCCGCCAAATACGATCATCACGATGATGATGCTGGCGAGACCCAAGAGCGCCCAGAGGACGTAATAAACGATGTCGAGGAGCAGCTTCAGTATCGAAGCAACGGATCCCGGACCAAGCGTTCTCATACTCCCCCCAAAATGGCCATTCGTGTTAAAGCCAAACTGCCCTTAGTGGATCGGGCCGACGCATCTATGTCTCGCATCTTCACCGGGGAACGTGAAGGGGAACTTTAAATGCGCCGACCAACGACCGCTTCTTACACTCACGCAGCCAACGTGCTGACTGCGGCGACAATGCCGGCGAAAACTGTCGCCACCAGTGCCATATTGATCACCATTGCAAATGCGGTGTGACCCATGCTGTTTTCCGACCTGACCATCTCTATTCTCCTTAGCGTTCTTGTCGACCAACCTTGTGGCAGTGCCCGATCCTTTTGGTTCGCCGGGTCTTTGCCGTGAGGCGTTTGGGTGTGTTCCCGTCCGCCTCGAGCATCTATGTAGAGGACTATTCATCGCTTTGCAACAAGAAAATATCGAAAAACGATATGAATTTTTCGAAAGGCGATATGAAAATCAGTTAAGGCGGCTATGCATGAATGAGTTTACCAGCCATAAAGCATGGGCAATCGCGAGCCATAATGCGGGCAAAATCAAAGAGATACGCGATCTCATCGAACCCTTCGGCCTGACCGCCGATGGGGCGGATGAGCTGGGTTTGCCGGAACCCGAAGAGACCGAAAAAACTTTTATCGGCAATGCGAAGCTGAAAGCCGTGGCGGGGGCCAAGGCCTCTGGACGGGTCGCTCTGGCGGACGATTCCGGTCTGGAGGTCTTCGCTCTGGACGGTCAGCCCGGCATTTATTCGGCCCGTTGGGCCGGCCAGCCGCGCGACTCCTACCGGGCCATGGACAAAGTCAGAGCCGAGCTGGAGGCGCTCAAGGCGACCGACTATGGCGCGCGCTTCGTCTGCGCCCTGGCCCTGGCGCACCCGGACGGACCCGTGCGCGTCTATGAAGGCGAAGTGCGCGGCACGCTGAGCTTTCCGCCGCGTGGCGATAAAGGCTTTGGCTATGATCCGATCTTCGTCCCCGAGGGCCACGCCGTCACCTTCGCAGAGATGGATCCGGTCGAGAAACACGCCATGAGCCACCGCGCTCACGCCTTCAATCTCCTCGTCGAGGATATCTTCGGATCATGACCGAAGCGGACCGCGCGCTCGACCGGCTGGGGCTTTACGTCCACTGGCCCTATTGCGCGCGCATCTGCCCGTATTGTGATTTCAACGTCTATAAAGCCGCCAACGGCACGCCCGGCGAATTACTGGCGGCCATGCTCACCGATCTGGAGCAGTGGGCCGACCGCCTCGAACCTCGCCCGCTCGCCAGTATTCATTTTGGCGGTGGTACGCCGTCTTTGATGCCACCCGCCGCGATTGAAGCAGTGCTGGCCAAGGCGCAGAAGCTGTTCGGGTTTGAACCCGGGCTGGAAATCGGACTGGAAGCCAACCCCGCCGAACGCGATCGGCTTGCCGCCATCGCCAGCGCCGGCGTGGAGCGGCTGTCGCTGGGGGTCCAGGCCCTTGATGATGCCAGCCTGAAGGCGCTGGGCCGCGATCACGATGCACAGGCCGCATTGGACGCCATTGATGTAGCCCAGCAGCATTTCAAGCGGGTGAGCTTCGATCTGATCTATGCGCGCGAAGGCCAGACGCTGGACGCCTGGCAGTCCGAACTGGCGCGTGCCATCGGATTTGGGGTTGGGCATTTGTCGCTCTACCAGCTGACCATTGAGCCAGGCACGGCCTTTCAGAAGCGCCGCGACCGGGGCGAGCTGACCCCGCCCGATGATGATGCCGCCGCTGACATGTTTCAGATCACGCAAGCTGTCACCGAAGCCCACGGGCTTGGCGCCTATGAGGTATCAAACCATGCGCGCTCAAGGGCGGACCAGTCCGTGCACAATCGGCTGTATTGGGAAGGCGCGAACTGGATTGGGATCGGGCCGGGGGCTCATTCTCGTGTCGGCCGGGCCAATGCCGGCGGACGCCAGGCCGCCACCGCACTGCTCCGGCCGGCCGATTATATCGCCGCCGCTGCAACCACCGGCGCACACAGTTTTGAAACTCTGTCGGCCCACGACGAAGCTGTCGAACGGGTTTTGATGGGCGTTCGACTGGTCGAAGACGGGTTTGATCCAACTCTGCTCGAACACGTCACCGAGCGCACCCTGAACAGCACCGTAGCGGCGCAGCTCGCCGCCAAAGACCTGGTGCGGATAACACAGGGCCGGATTCACCTCACAGCGCAGGGCCGGGTGTTCGCGGACTATGTCGCGCAAAGGCTGGCACCGGCCTGAAATCGACGCATTCCGTTCTGGTCAGCCGGTCAGAAGCAGGTCAGTCTGCGCTGCGAATACCCTGATTTGAAAGACGCTCCCGTGCTCCCTCACGCGCCCGCCCCCACACTCTCACCTCACCAGGAGGCCATTGCCGATTTTGCGGTCACCGGCGGCGCGCATCTCTTCCTGACCGGGCGCGCTGGCACGGGAAAGACCACGGTCACGCGCGCCATCTTAAGGCGGCTCGGCACCAAGGCTGCGGTCCTGGCTCCCACCGGCGTGGCCGCCATGAATGCCGGCGGGCAGACGCTGCACAGCTTCTTTCGGCTGCCGCCGCGCCTGATCACCCCGGGCGATGTGCGCCGCTTGCGCAATGCTCGAGCGGTGCGCGCGCTGACCACTTTGGTGATCGATGAAATCTCCATGGTGCGCTCGGATCTAATGCAGGCGGTCGATGCCTCACTGCGTCTAAACCGCGATAATAACGAGCCTTTTGGCGGTGTGCGCATGGTGCTGGTGGGCGACCTGGCGCAACTGCCACCGATCGCCCAGGGTGAAGAAGGTGCTTTTCTGGAAGAGGTTTATGGCGGCCCCTTCTTTTTCCACGCCCCGTCTTTCCGGGATGCGGGCTTCACCATGGTGGAGCTGCACGAGGTCCACCGCCAGGCCGATCCCGACTTCGTGGAGATCTTGAACGCCGTCCGCGAAGGGGCGCTCAGTTCCGACCTGGCCGAGCGATTGAATGAGCGGGTCACCGGCCGCTCCGGCCTGGAGGCCAGTGGCACCCATGTCGTTTTAACCAGCACCAACCAGGCCGCTTCCAACATCAACAACGCCCGCCTGGACGGCATCACCGCCGAGCCGCGCGGCTTTGCCGGCAAGGTGGAGGGCGAGTTCGATCCGCGCCTGTTTCCCACCGACGATCCGCTGATCCTCAAAGCGGGCGCACGTGTCATGATGATCCGCAACGACCCCGGCGGGCGTTATGTGAATGGCTCTATCGGCGAGGTGCTGGGCTTCACCGCTGACGGCGTGAAAGTGCGCGTCAATGGCGAAGACGTCACGGTGGAAAAGGTCAGCTGGGAGCGCATGCGCTATGCGGCTGACAATAAGACCGGCCAGCTGAAGCGCGAAACCGTTGGCAGCTATGCGCAATATCCGCTGCGTCTGGCCTGGGCGATGACCATCCACAAGGCCCAGGGCCTGACCCTGGACAAGGTTTTCCTGGATGTCTCTCGACGCCTATTTGCCCACGGCCAGGCCTATGTCGCCCTGTCGCGCGCCCGCTCGCTGGAGGGGCTGGAGCTGTCCCACCCGTTAAGGCCCACTGATATCATCACCGATCCGCGCCTGTTCGAGGTCACCAGCTATTGCGACCCGGCACCGGGTTGGCTGGACGCATAACGCTGTAGGAATGCAATCGCGTCGGGCGTTGTTCCTCGGCGCGAATGCCCAAGACCTGGCACAAGCTGATAGGTGAAATCGTCCACTGCATCGGCATAAATGTCGGCCGTGGCCTGACCTCTTACCAGAAGGTCGTCTCCCCACAGCCCCATCACCAACTGCTCCTGGCTCTGAGAATAGCTATCGCGAAAGGAGATCGCATCGCCATCATCTGCGGCCCCTTGCAGGATGTAGATCCCAACCTGGCGAAACGCCTCCGCGTCGAAGGCCTGGCCTGCAAGCGCCTCCATGTCACCCACCCCAACAGGGTAGGTGGCCATTTCGTCCTGCAAATGATCAATGGGCAGAATCGGCATCGCGCTCATGCCCCCCGCCCAGACTGCCGCCACGCGATCAGGGTGCAAAGCTGCAAGCCGGGTGACAAAATTACCCGCAGCAGAGAAACCATACCCCACCACTTTACGGTCTAGATGACAGCCCTTCTGAGCGAGCTTGTCGAGAGCATCATCCACCATGGCCAGGGTTTGCAAATCCACGCGCGAGGCCAGCTCAACCTCGGTCAGAAAGGTTTGGCGTGTCATGGCGTGGGTGAACACATCGGAGTATCGCGGAAAGGCTGGCGTGATGACCGGCAGGTCCAGGCTGGCAAATTCCGCCACATAGGACCGAAATTGTTGGTAGGTTTCATAGTCGTCAGGGTCGAGTTTGAGCGCTGCCGGTCCAAGCTCGAACGCGCCATAGGTATTGTTAGGAAACACGCCTAACCGCTTTCCGGAACACTCCCCCGCAGGCACGCTTAAAAAATAGCCTGACTCAAATCCAGACTCCGGCGCGCTTTCAATATAGTAGATTTCACCTGAATTCAGGTCGCCGTCATAGACATTCAGCTCACCGACGGCCACTTGGCTCAGGCCAAGCGCTAAAGACACAATGATCACGTCTATCGCCCTTTCTTCATCATACTGCAAAACGCGTCTTCGATTTGTCCCATGCACCACGGAACCCAAGCCTTATAAGGGATGCCACATGGTTCAGCCGCCAAACAATAATCCGCCATCGGTGGGTGCCTGTCAGCCAATCGCTCAACGGCTCGGGACCGACGATTGGGGGCTTCAGCGACTTTTGACGCTGGAGGGCCTCGACGACGCGCCGTCCGCCGACATCATTGAACGCCTTGCCGCAGCGCGAGAAACCCGTCGTGCCAACGCGCTGGCCGACATCGCCGCCTTGGATGCACCTCATCTTGGCCTCGTGCCATGAGTGCCCCGGCGGTCTTTTTGGATGCTTGTGTGCTGGTCAGCGCGATCCGCCGCCACCTCTTGCTCACCCTCGCTGAGCAGGGCCTGCTCCATCCGCGCTGGTCGCCCAAAGTCTTGTTGGAAACCGGCCACGCCCATGCCCGGATTGTGGGCGATATCGGACGCGATGGCGCGGGCGAAGCGGCCCGTCTGGTCACCGCGCTGGAGGCGGCCTGGCCCGAGGCGAGCGTTCCCGATGAGCAATCCTGTCAAATAAAGATCGAAGGTCCACTTCCTGACCGCGACGACGCTCATGTTATGCAGGCCGCAGCGGCATGCGGGGCCCGCTTCATCCTGACGGAGAATATGAAGGATTTTCCCCGCAAGACGCTGAAGCCGTTGGGGCTGTATGCCAGACCAACCGCGGATTATCTGGGCAGTCTGTGGCGCACAGATCCGGCGCAAATGAGGGCGGTCTTTGATAAAACAGCCGAGCGCCTGCAGCTCACACCGGCACGGTTTGAAACGGCCTTGAAGCGGGCGCGCCTGGGCGGGCTCGCCAAAGCGATGGTGGGTTAGAGGGTCCTGCCTGTATAAGCGCCTCTTTTTCCCAGAGCAGGCCGGGAGAGAATAATGATGATCCCGAACGTCCCTGCACCCTCCGCTTTTCCAGAACCCACGCTCGAGATATTTCTTGCCCATGGCAGAGCTCTACCTTCTTACCCCGCCACGCATCGACGCGCATTTCGCCGACACCTTGGCAAAAACCCTGAAAGCCGGACCGGTCATGGCGCTGCAGCTGCGTCTGAAAGACCATAGCGTCGACGAAATTCGCGCCTTGGCTCCGGAACTCATTGACACCTGCCATCAGCACGGCGTCTCCGTCATCATGAATGACGACCCGGCGCTCGCGGTGGAGCTCGGCTGCGATGGGGTGCATATCGGTCAAGACGATGCCAGCCAGCGCGATGCGCGGGCTACCGTGGGGCCCAAAGCCATTGTTGGTGTGACCTGTCATGATAGCCGGCATCTGGCCATGGTCGCGGGCGAGCGGGGCGCGGATTATGTCGCCTTTGGATCGGTGTACGAAACGGCCACGAAAACGCCCAAAAGCTCGGCTCCCTTAGAACTCTTCAACTGGTGGCGGGAGCTGTTTGAGATCCCGTCCGTGGCCATTGGCGGCATCACGCCTGACAATGCCAAGCCTGTTATTGAAGCCGGAGCCGACGTCCTTGCCGTATCCGGTGGGGTGTGGAACTGGCCAGATGGACCGGAGAGCGCATGCGCCGCCTTCTCACACTTGCTGGACTGAGCCTGTGTTTCGCCCTGCCTGCCGTCGCGCAGGAAGGGCCGCCGCCTGCCGAGCTCGAGGCTGAACCGACCTCGCCGGCCGCACTATCCGGAATTGAGATCGCCTTACCGCCAGGATTGGCAGCTGCGGCAGAGCGCGATGCGTCGGGCGACGCGGTTGAAGGTCGAGCGCTGACGGACTCCGCTATGGCCCGCGCGCTCGGTGCTGCGGTGCTCGGCGATTGGGATGTGGCCCTGATCCATGCCGAGCGGGCAGCGGCTGGGGGCGAAGCCCGTGGTGCGACCATGGCCGGTCATATTCTGCTCAATGGCCTGTCTAGCCGCGGCCTTGAAGAAGACAGCGCCATACGCTGGCTGCGCAGGGCCGGTGAGCAGGACGAGCCTGATGCTCTGGTGATCCTTTCGCGGCTCGCCACGGCCGGGCGCGGCGGCCTTGCGCCCTTTCAGGCGCGAGCGTTTCTGGCCCGCGCAGCGGAGGCCGGCGACATCCGCGCCGCTCATGAATATGGCCTTTATCTGATGAGCGAGGGCGACCCGGGTGCCGCCCCTGCCGCCATCGACTGGCTGCGCCTGGCCTCCGAAGCCGGTCGCACCGAAGCGATGCTGGATTATGCCGAAGCGCTGGGCGACTGGGTGCACGGCCCTCAGGATCTGGCTAGCGCACGCACGTGGTATGCCCGCGCCGCCAATAATGGTCATGGCCTGGCCGCCGCAATCGCAGGCGCGATGTTTCTCGAAGGCGAAGGCGGACCGGCGGACGCCGAACGCGGAGTCAATTTGATCCGACTGGGGGCCGAACTGGGCGAGCCCGCCGCCATGGGGTCCATGGCGCTGCTATTGTTCAATGGCGCGACAGGGCTG
Source organism: Oceanicaulis sp. (assembly GCA_028280165.1). Classification (GTDB taxonomy): domain Bacteria; phylum Pseudomonadota; class Alphaproteobacteria; order Caulobacterales; family Maricaulaceae; genus Oceanicaulis. The sequence continues at coordinate 9,651 of JANQMI010000179.1, forward strand.
CAAGCTGATCCGGTGCGCGGCGCAGGTTGGGCGCGCCAGGGCGCAGAAGCCGGCGATGGTGAAAGCCAGTTCCTATATGCCTACGCCCTGGCAACCGGTGACGGCACCGCGCAGAATTTTGAGCAGGCCTACTACTGGGTCCGCCGATCCGCGGCTGAGGGTTTGGCCGACGACCCAGGCCGCGCCCAGCTTGAGGCCGCGTTGGAGCGGGCCCTGCCCGGACCAACGCGGGATCGCATTCTGGCTCAAGCCGCCGCTGACGCTTCGCCCTTCTAAGACGCTCAACGCTGCATATACGCGGCTGGCTTGCCGCCAGCATATATGCGGTGTTAAACCCCGCCCGACCTTGTTTCGGCCCGCGCTCGCCTTTGCGCGCGCCCTTCTTTTTTACGGACAGACACGACGCCATGAAGATCAACGGCAACGAGATCAAGCCCGGTCACGTCATCAAGCACCAGGACACGCTTTGGGTGGCGGTCAAAACGGCCCACACCCAGCCGGGAAAGGGTGGGGCTTACGCCCAGGTGGAACTGAAAAACCTGCTCGATGGCCGCAAGCTTAATGAGCGCTTCCGGTCGGCTGACAAGGTCGAGCGCGTACGCTTGGAGCAGAAGGACCATCAATATCTCTATCCGGAAGGCGACATGCTCGTCTTCATGGATATGGAAAGCTATGAGCAGATTTCCCTGCAGACCGATTTCGTGGGTGAAGATCGCGCGGCCTATTTGTCCGACGGCATGACCGTGACGGTGGAATTCCACGAAGACAAGCCCATTGGCATCGAGCTGCCTAAGCATGTGGAAGTCGAGGTTGAAGACACCGAACCTGTGGTCAAAGGCCAGACGGCTGCCAATTCCTTCAAGCCCGCCACCGTGACCGGTGGCATCCGCACCAACGTGCCGCCCTTCGTTGGCACCGGCGAGCGCATCATCGTGGCCACCGAAGACGGCTCTTACGTGCGCCGGGCGGACGGCTAGATCGTGGGACAGCTTTCAGCCCTCATGCAGGTGATGACCACCGCGGTCCGCAAGGCGGGCCGCCGCATGTCGCGCGATTTCGGTGAAGTCGAAAACCTGCAGGTCTCCAAGAAAGGCCCCGCGGACTTCGTCACCATGGCTGACCAGCGCGCTGAGAAAATTCTGTTCGAGGAATTGTCTTCGGCCCGCCCCGGCTATGGCTTTTTGATGGAAGAAGGCGGCACGGTGGACGGCACCGACCGCTCCCATCGCTGGATCATCGATCCGCTGGACGGCACGTTGAACTTCATTCACGCCCAACCCCATTTCGCAATTTCAGTGGCGTTGGAGCGCGAAGGCGAGCTGGTGGCCGGTGTGGTGTTCAACCCGGTGACTGACGAGCTCTATCACGCTGAGAAGGGCCGTGGTTGCTACGTCAACGATCGCCGCCTGCGGGTGTCCGAACGCACCGTGTTCCAGGAGACTGTGATTGGTACCGGCATGCCCTTCTTTGGCAAGAAGGGTCATGCGCAATTCCTCAAAGAGCTGCACCAGATCATGCCGATGACGGCGGGCGTTCGCCGCAACGGAGCCGCGTCACTGGACCTGGCGTGGGTTGCAGCTGGCAAGCTGGATGGCTTCTGGGAACGCAATCTTCAGCCCTGGGATGTGGCTGCAGGTATCGTCCTGGTGCGCGAAGCGGGCGGTTTTGCCGGAGCGATCGAAGGCACCGGCGACGTGCTGGAGACCGGCAATATCGTGGCGGGCAACGAAAAGGTCATCGCCGAGCTGCGCGAGAAACTGATGAAGGTTGCGCCCTGATTTCATCCCCTAGTGTTTGCGCGATGCGCCACACATGGAATCGGAGGGATTGATGCAGCTCCAGATTGGATTGTTGGCGGGCTCACTCGCAATTACGGCCTGCTCCGCACCGGACGCCGCGGACGGGCCGCGCGCCATCGCGTCTGACGAAAGCTCACTCCAGGACCGCGTCGAGGCCCGTCTTGAGCCGACCACGGCCGTCGACCAACCCGGCTTTGCCTTCGCTGCGGTCGGGCCCGACGCCGATCCCATCATCATTACCTCTGGTGCCGCCAGCATCGAGCACGCCCGGCCCATAACCGCTGATACCGTCTTCCACGTCGCATCGCTATCAAAGCAGGTCACGGCGGCCATGCTCGCCCATGCGATCTTGGACGCGCGTGTCTCGCTCGATGACCCGGTCTCACGGTGGATTCCCGAGGCCCGGCATTTTGGGGATCAACTCACGATCGCCCATCTGCTCTACATGACCAGCGGTGTGCCGGAGTATTACGGTCTGGATCGGGCTTCCGGTCGCCCCTGGCTCACCTTCCACTATTTCGACATTGAAGAAGCCCTTCAAACCAGCCTGGCTGTGGAAAGTCTGGAATTCGAGCCGGGCACACGCTGGGCCTATTCCAATATCAACTACATGCTGATCGCCGAGATCGTGTCACGCGCCTATGACGCCCCGTTTGAAGCCCTGGCTCGCGATCGCCTTTTCGGCCCGCTGGGCATGGATCAGACGTTGGTTCACACCGATCCCACCGTCGTTGTCGCTGGGCGGGCGGACGCGTATGCACCCCGAAGCGCGGACCGGGTCGACTGGCTGAATTCTGAGGGCCAGATCCACGCTGCTGAAGGCGAGGGCTGGATGGTGCTG
>JANQMI010000206.1 GCA_028280165.1 Oceanicaulis sp.
TTGGCTTCGAACCAGGTGAGGCGCTCAGCCAGCTCGGCCTTGATGGAGGCGGCGGCCTGGTTCAGCGTCGGGCGCGGGGTGACATAGTGGGAGTTGGCGTAGACGCGCACCTTGTCCAGCGTGGTGATCGGCTTGCCGGTGAGCACTTCGAACTCGGTGATCGCCTCGATCTCGTCGCCGAAAAAGCTGATCCGCCAGGCGCGCTCGTCATAGTGGGCGGGGAAGATTTCCAAGGTGTCGCCGCGCACACGAAAACTGCCGCGCTGGAAGGCGGCGTCATTGCGCTGATACTGCAGAGCGACGAGGTCGCGCATCACCTCGCGCAAATCCTTATCCGCCCCCACCTGGAGATCGAATACCATGGCGGTATAGGTCTCCACCGAGCCGATGCCGTAAATGCAGCTCACCGAGGCCACGATGATCACATCGTCACGCTCCAGGATGGCGCGCGTGGCGGCGTGGCGCATGCGGTCGATGGCTTCGTTGATGGAGCTGTCCTTCTCGATGAAGGTGTCGGTGCGCGGCACATAGGCTTCGGGCTGGTAATAGTCGTAATAGGAGACGAAATACTCCACCGCATTATCGGGAAAGAAGGACTTAAACTCCCCGTATAACTGGGCGGCCAGCGTCTTGTTCGGGGCGAGCACCAGGGCCGGTCTTTGAAGGGTTTCAATGACTTTCGCCATGGTGAAGGTTTTGCCCGAGCCGGTGACCCCGAGGAGAACCTGATCCCTCTCCGACTGATTGACGCCGTCCACCAGCTCCGCAATGGCGGTGGGCTGATCGCCCTTCGGTTCATACTCAGAATTGAGCCGGAACAGCTTGCCGCCTTCGGACTTGTCCGGGCGGGCCGGACGGTGGGGCGTCCAGTTATCCGGCAAGGACAGCGGGTCGATCACCGCGCCGGAGGGGCCAGATGCGGGTGCAGCGGCCTTGTCCAGCACGAAGTCGGCCTGGGCCATATCCTCCACCCCGGCGGGGGTGAAGGCGGTGTCGTCGGAAGTCAGCTTTGCCATGGGCCCAATATGGCGAGGACTGCGACCAAATGCGAGGGAGGCTTTCGATCGGTTGCACTAGGCCTGAAAGCTAATTGCGTGTATCATATTCCCGTGTGTGGGGATTTTCTCGTAAAGGAGATCGACATGCTGACCATGATTGCTGCCCCCTTGCTCGCCATTGCCCTGTCCCACACGAGTGGCTCGAGTGCTTGCGAGACGACCGCAGAGAGTGCGGGCGTGTTTCCGCCGCCCGGTTGTGTCGTGATGTACCACGAGGGCACATGCTATCTGCAGTGTGACACCTTCCCCCGCCTTCGCACCTGCGACGGTGACTAGTCATCCATAGCCTCGTGCTGCGTCCGGTCCCGCACCGGGCGCAGCGCTCAAGGCTTGGTTAACAACTGGTGTGCAGGATTGAGCCGCTTGGGAATCAGCGCGCCCGTGCGCGGTCAGTGGGTCGGTCCATGTCAGAAGGCAGTTTTGAGCGGATTCGCGTCCTTATCCTTGAGGACAACGCCCATATGTCGACCATTCTGCGGACCATTCTGCAGGGCTTTGGCGTGCGCTCCATCGTGGAAACCCGCGATGCGGCGGACGCATTTGAAACCATGCGCAATGCCAATCCGGACCTGGCGCTGGTGGATTATATGCTAGGCGATGTGGACGGTCTCGAATTCACCCGCCTGACCCGGACCGCCTCGGACAGTCCGAATAAATATCTGCCGATTATCATGGTCTCCGGCCACACTGATCGGGCCCGGATTATGGAAGCGATCAATGCCGGGGTGAATGAGTATCTGGCCAAGCCGGTGCGGCCGGTGGATTTGTATAACCGCCTGGTTTCACTGATCGAAAAACCGCGCCGCTTTGTGAAAGCCCCGTCCTATTTCGGACCGGATCGCCGCCGCCGCCAGGACCCGCGCTATGCCGGTCCCTTCCGCCGCGCCAGCGATGAAGAGTTCGAGACCGACGACGTGGATTTCGGCTAGGCCTGCGATCGACTGCGCCCTGGCGGGCCGCCCTATTTTCGCCCTATCTGTCTTCACCAATGCCGGCTAGGGAAGGGTGAAGTGGAGGCGATTTTTGCGCCCGATTCAGCCTGTCTACATCTCCGGCACAGGAGCTTTCCTGCCCGGAGCCCCAATCTCGAACGACCAGATGGAGGACCATATCGGTCGGGTGCATGGCCGCGCCGCCACCGTGGGGCGTCGCGCCCTGCGCTGGAATGGGATCGAGACCCGTCACTACGCCGTCGCTGCCGATGGCACGCCTAGCCACTCCAATGCCGAGCTGGCCGCCGAAGCGGTGCGGCGGGCGGCGGATAGCGCTGCGGTGGCGCTCAACCAGCTCCAGCACCTGGCCGCTGCCACGACCCAGGGCGATCTGCTGGTGCCCGGCCATGCGGCGCAGCTCCATGCAGAGCTGGGCTGCGGGCCGCTGGAGATTGCCAGCTTCCAGTCGGTGTGCGGCTCGGCCTTAATGGCGGCGAAGTCCGGCTTTCAGGCGGTACGCACCGGCGAGGCCAGACAGGCCTGCGCGGCAGCCAGCGAGTTGTCCTCGCGCTGGTTCCGTCCGAGCTTTTTTGAAGGCGCAGACCTGACCGGCCGCAAGGGCCATGTGGTGCTGGAGGCTGAGTATCTGCGCTGGACGCTGTCGGACGGCGGTGGCGCGATCTGGATGGCCGATACCCCCGCCCGCAACGGCGTGTCTTTGAGGATTGACTGGATCGACATTATCTCGCTGGCCCACCAATTTGACCCGTGCATGTGGGCGGGGGCCCGCAAGGCCGATCGCCATGACCTGAAACAGTCCTGGTCCTTCTCAGGTCCCAAGGCCGCGTTCGAGGCCGGCGCGATCGCCCTTCAACAGGACTTCACCCTGCTCAAAGCGATCATCCGCGCCTGGGTGGGGGTCTATCTTCAAAAGGTCGATGAAGGGCGTATTGACCCTGCCTCCATTGATCATCTTCTGGTCCACTACTCCGCCCAATCGCTGCGTGAGGAAATCATCAGCCTGTTGGAAAACACTGGCGGGATGATTGATGAGGCGCGCTGGTTCAACAATCTGAAGACGGTGGGCAATACCGGATCGGCCTCGATCTGGATCATGCTGGACGCGCTATTCGGTGCGCGCGATGTCAAACCCGGCGAGCGCCTGCTCGCCATTGTGCCCGAAAGCGGGCGAGGCCTTGTGGGCTTTATGCAAATGACGGCCGTCGGGCCGGATGGAGACGTGTAATGGCAAGTGTTGAGACTTTAAGCCGGCCGGACCTCAACCAGTCCGCCCCGCTGCAGACGGTGATGCGCAAGCTGGCCATCGCCTGGACCGAGTTTGAGGCGCGGCTGGAGACCACACCGCTGGTCCGCAAGCTCAATCGCGGTCAGCTGACGCTGGAGGAATACCAGGCCTTCCTGTGTAATCTGCGCCAGCAGGTGGTCGAAGGCGCATGCTGGATTTCGCGCGCCGCCTCGAACATCTCAGAGGACTATTTCGAGCTGCGCTCCACCTTGATGCAGCACGCCCACACCGAGCATCGCGATTACCACATGCTGGAGGCCGACTATGTCGCGGCCGGCGGCACGCTCGAAACCATTCAGTCGGCCAAGAAGAATATCGGCTCCGAGGCCCTGTCCGCCTGGATGTACCACCAGGCGTCCAAACCCAACCCTTTCGCCCTGATCGGAGCCATGTGGATCATCGAAGGGTTGGGGTCACAAAAGGCCCGCGATTGGGGCAAGGCAGCTATCAAGCAGCTCAACCTGCCGGAAGACGCCGCGCGCTTCCTGATCTATCACGGCGAAAACGATGTGGAGCATATGGAGGAGTTCCAGCAGATGCTGGCGATGATGCCGCTGGATGACGCCCTTATCGAGGACATTGTCACCTGCGCGCGTGTGACGGGACGGCTCTACGCACTCCAGCTGGAGGAGATCGTCCATGCCTGACACGCTTGGAAAAGACTTCGATACGGCCAGGTTCGATCGCACTGATCCCGATCCCTGGCTGGCGCTATGGCTGGACACCAGCCTGCCCATCGACGACGACGCGAAGGCCGCGCTGTTGAAAGGCCATGACAGCTATTCGCGGCGCTTCCTCTTGCCGTTTCTGCGGCCCTTTGTGTTTGTCTTCTTCGTCTTCGTTCAGGTGATCCGGCGGGTTTTCCTGAAATGGCCGAACATGCCCAGGACTTTGCACAAGACGATCCACTGGGGCCTGAGGACGTTCGCAACCCCAGAAGCCAACACGCTGATCCTGCGCCATTTCTCCATCGGCACAGAAATCCTGGGCTTTATCAAAGCCAATGCCGGTCCGGTCGAGATTGAGAGCTTTCCCCTGCGGCCCACAACACTGAAAGACCTGGAAGACAATATCTTCCTGCAGCACGATCTGAACATCTACAATTTCATCATTGAGCTGAACACATCGCTGCGCGAACAAGGCCGGGATTTGTCCCCGCCCGACGACCTCGATCTGTCCATGATCACCGATGGGTCCTTTGAATTCGAAGCCTTCCCCAATAGGGCATTAAACTTCGTCGATATCCAGACCGCGATTGAGCTCTACACCCCGCTTTATGCGCTCTTCCTGCCGAAGAATGACTTTGTGCGTGCGGCGAATTCGCTTCAGCTGGATGAGACGATCGCCATCTATATCGCGAAGATTCTGGGCACGGACTACCATCTCAGCTTCATCAAGAACGGCCACCCCATGGTGCCGCTATCGACGTTTGAAGCCGGTCATCGGCTGATGCTGCATGGGCTGGATGCCGAAGGGATCCATGGCTGGCTCCGCGTGTTGAAGCGCAGGCAGGCGGCAGGTCTGCCCTTAGATCCCGCCCAGCCCCCTGGCCAGATCGGCGATGCCGGATAACGCCCTGCCATCCACAGATGACGCTTCACAAATTAACAACCTTAAGAAGAATATAATCATGAGATCGCGATCTAGGGGTGTATTTGCATGTTAAAGTCGTGCCCTGGGTATCCTCCCAGGCCATGAAAGGACATCACCATGACTTCGAAATTTCTGCTCACTGCGACCGCTATTGGCCTTTTTGGCGCGGCGGCTCTGGCCGCACCTGTAACCTCTGAGGAGCGCCCAGCCCCAGACGCCGTCGAAGCCCCCAAGGTTCAGCTCTCTTCAGACGAGATTGCGACGGTCCTGTCCAGCGCGGCCACCCTCCCGCCGAATTGCGAGGCCTTCTACTTCCCTGATCCGGTGACCGGGGAGCCTGTGTGTTCGGCCGTTGTCTGCCAGGAAGATAACCCGCTCACCCCCTGGTTCGATCCCGAATCGGTCTTCTACGAGTGTAGCGAGTTCGGCCTCTAAATCGGCCTCTAAAAGGTCAGAACCGACGGGCCCGGTTTTGCCGGGCCCGTTGTCTTGTCAGGGGGCTGTGGCCGCACGGACCACCGCATCAATATCGGCCTGGGTGGTCCGCCAGCTGGCCACGAAACGCGCCGAGCCATCGGGCCACGCGTAAAAGCCTGCCCCCGCGGCCTGCAGGCGATCTTTGACCGCGTCAGGAAGCCTTAAGAAGACTTCATTGCCATCGGTGGGGTGTGCGGTTTGCACCCCCTCCAGAGCACACAGCCGATCAGCAAGCTCGCGGCCGGCGGCATTGGCGTGGCGGGCCAGCTCAAGCCAGAGATCGTCCGCAAGCCAGGCGTCATATTGAGCCGCGACATAGCGCATCTTTGGCAGCATGTGTCCGGCCCGCTTCTGACGCGCCTGGAGCTTTGGAAAATGGGCCCGGGCGTCGCCGAACAGGATGACCGCTTCAGCCGCCAATGCGCCATCCTTGGTCGCGCCCATGCACAACACATCCACACCGCGCTTCCAGGTCATCTGCGCCGGTGAGCAGCCCAGATGCGCCAGCGCATTGGCAAATCGCGCCCCATCCATGTGAACCGCAACGCCTTGGGCCTTGGCTTGAGCGATCAGAGCGTCCAATTCGTCCAGCGTATACGCACAACCGGATTCATTGAGCTGGGAGATCGACAACACGCGCGGCGGTGTCGTGTGGACAAAATCCTGCGGCCATTCCGCCAAGGCTTGGCCCAACGCGCCCGGATCGATTTTCGCGTGCGCGCCATGGAGCGGCAACAGCTTGGCCCCGCCGGTAAAAAACTCCGGCGCGCCGCGTTCATCGCGCTGAATATGAGCTTCATCGTGACACAGAATAATGTCATCGGGGCCAGACAGGATCGACAAGGCCAGCGCGTTCGCCGCCGTGCCAGACGTGGTGAATAACACCTCCAGCTCGGTTTCAAACAGATCGCTGAGGCGCTGCTTCACGCCCTGACTGATGGCATCGGCTCCATAGCTGGGGGCAAAGCCGTCATTGGCGCGAACCATGGCGTCGAGCAGTGAAGGATGGGCCGGCGCGGTGGTGTCAGACAGGAAATTCATAGGGGCTACGCAAGCTTACGCCACTGCATTGGTCAAGCCGCGCCCTGCGGATCAGTCCTCATAACGCTGAAGCTCTCGATCGCCCCGGGCCACAAGGTCTGGCGTGCGATCATTGAGCGCGGCGATCACGTCCTCAGTCAGATCAGCGACATCTGCGACCGCTCCAGACACGTCACCGAGATCAACAACCCGCACGCCCTGCGCTTCGGCGATCAATCCAAGCTCGCGGCGCGCCATCGATCGTGCAAAGCCCTCATAATAGGCCATCCGCACCTGCCGCTGTTCGGGGCTAAGATCACGGGTTTCCAGCTCAGCCACGGCATCCTGATACGGCGTCCAGGCCGCCGCGACAGCGGCCAGATTCGCAAAGCCATCCGGTTCGATGGGCAAAGGCGCATTGGCCCACCGCGCGAGATAGGCCCCAATATCGGCCGGGTCGGCATTGTCGACGGTGCGCCAGTGGTGAACGCTTGAGGCGTTCAGAAGGGCACCTTCGCTGTTGATTACAGCCAAGGTCGGCGTGCCGAAAATATGCGCCACGTCGAAGCGCGCCATCTGATCGAGATTGCGATCGCGCTCACCGACATCGACGAAAACCAGCGCATACGCTTCGGCCATAAAGGCATTGAGCGCCTCATCCGTTTCCAGCCGGTGCGCCAGCCCCCGGCTGTCATGACACCAGTTCGCCCCAAATACGATCAAGGCCGGGACCTGGCGCGCCTGAGCGTCAGCCAGAGCCGCATCAATGCTCGCCGCCGCATCGGCTTCAGGATCATAGACCTCACCATAGCGATCCTGCGCACAGGCCGCTGTGGCGAGCGCGACCACACTGATGAGCGCAAGAATCAAGCGAGGCATGGCAAAAAACTCCAACTGGAAACGCCCATTGCGCGACGGGATGCGGTTTGGGTCAAGCCGCACGATCAGACGGGGAGGACTTTCGGACAAAGCATGCTAGGTCACAGGGGATTGAGGCAGCCGACACCACCGACCCAACCATGACCCACCGCCCGACCATCGCCCTCGCCTATGATTTCGACGGCACATTGTCGCCCGGCTCCATGCAGGAGCATTCCTTCATCCCGGAGGTGGGACAGGACCCGGCCAGCTTTTGGGCCAAGGTCAACGGCGATGCAGCCAAGCTGGGGGCGGACAATATCCTCATCTACATGCATGAGATGGTCAAAGCCGCACAGCGCGAGGATGTCCGCTTCCGCCGGGAAGACATTGAACGCCACGGCCAGCGCATCAGCTTTTTTGACGGGGTTGCAGACGGCTGGTTTCAACGTCTGCGCGATTTCGGGTCCGCGCAGGGCGTCGACGTTCAGCATTTCATCATCTCGTCCGGCCTGAAAGAAATGATCAAAGCCTGTGCAATTGGCCGCGAGTTCGACGCGATCTTCGCCAGCGAGTTCAAATATAATGCCGATGACGTACCGGTCTGGGCCGCGTCCGCTGTGAACTACACCAACAAGACCCAATTCCTGTTTCGCATCAACAAGGGTGAGCTCGACCTGTCCGACCATGTCGGCGTGAATAAATATGTCGCCGAGGACGACCGCCCGGTCCCCTTCCGCAACATGATTTATATCGGGGACGGCGACACGGATGTGCCCTGTATGCGCACCGTGAAGGAGCATGGCGGCATCTCCATCGCCGTCCACCCTGCCGGCGATGACAAAGGCGCAAAAAAGACCGCGTCCCTGAAATCCGACGCGCGCGTCCACTTCACCGCGGATGCGGACTATTCAGACGGTTCAAAGCTGGACGACTATGTCAAAGCCGCGATCACCAAGATGGCCGCCGTGGAACATTTACGGGCGCTGGAGCGCGACTAGATCCGCTCACTCACCGCAATCGCAGTATGGCAGCCGGCGGTGATCGCCGCAGACAAGACCGGATAGCCCACGGCATCCTGCGCACCTTCTTCGACCGCGAGGTCCTTGTGGGCGACTTCCTCGGCCTGGAATTGGGCAAATTGATTGGCCAAGTCAGCCTCGCCCATCAGGCGTAGCTCTTCGACCTGGCGGCCATAATGGCCTTCGATGACGGTCTCCACCGCTTCGGTACAGGCATGGGCCGCGCGCTCACCGATCAGCGCCGTGACCGCTCCAAGGGCAAAGCCCGCCGCATGCCAGGCGGGTCCCAGAAAAGTCGGGCGGGCCAGGCCATTGCGGATATGATCGTCAAAGGCATCAAGATGGTGCTGCTCATCAGCTTCCATGCGCTGAAGCTGGCCGGCAATGCGCGCCTTGGAGGGTTGATTGGCGAACACCGCGCGCTGGCCGCGATAAATGCGCACCGCGCCATACTCACCGGCATGGTCCACGCGCACCATTTGCTCGATCCGCTTCGGATCGCGCAGCCGACCCGGGCGACGCACGCTCTTGCGCTGAAAACTCATAAATCCGGCCTCCAGGACGGTCCCTTGAACAAGATCACCAGGGAGATCAGCCCCATGGCGACACTGAACAGGAAATTATATCCCGCCATGGAAATGCCCAGCATCGACCAGGCGACTTCATCACACGGGACGACATTGGTCGCGGTTTCGAACGCGCCCATCACGTCTTCAATCGTCATGCCTGTGGTATTGGCCGCCTGGCAGTCGATTTGCCAGAAGCCGTACTCCATGCCCGCATGGCGGCCGGCTTCATAGGCGCTCCATCCAAACAGGCCCGCCATGATCAAGCTCGCCAGACGCGCCAAGGCCCCGGGGGCCTTATAAAGCGCATACAGCGCCTGCAGCCGATTGCGGAACCAACCGCGCATGGCGTCCGCGCCGGTTTTCAGAATCTGCGCGTCCGGCCGGCGGATCAATTGAGCAATCGCAAAGCCCGCGACACCGGCAATGAGGATCCAGATATGCACCCAGCGTTGCTCGATGCAGAGCGGGCATGGCGGATAGTTTCCAAAAATCTCAAACGCGTAGGCCCCAGCTAGGATCAAAGCGGATCCCAAAGCGGCCAGCAGCGGCCAGCGGTCCGGCCGCGTCCATAGATCAAGAGTGTCGGTCACCACGCTCATGGGCTGAACTCTATCCTGCCGGGGTGAAGAGAGCGAGCGCTTCAGGCATTGAATCAGCGGTTTCGCCTGCGCCAAACAGACCCAGGACGAAGTCCTTCAGAATGTCCAAAAAGGCCGCCCCAAAAAATAGGAAACCAAAAACCAGCAGCGCAATCCACGCCGTGCCCAGCACCAGCCCGGCCAGCACCAGCAGGCCATCACGGGTGATCAGCCCAATCGAGGCCAGCGCAATGGCAATACCGGGCGTGGTGTTGGTGGCCGGCAAGGGGACCAGAATTGAGGCACAAAACAGGACAAAGACGGCCCCCACCAGCCGCTCCGCCGTGGGGCCAGCCAGAACTGTCAGACGCGGGCGAGCCAGTCTTTCGACCCAGCCGAACCATTTGCGAGCGCCGGTCGCCATGCGCACCAGGCCCGCCTTGTCGATCTGGCGCTCTGAAAAGCGTTTCGGCATCCAGGGCTCAGGCCGGCCCATCGCCATTTGCAGCGCAATCGCCATCATGGGCAGCGCCACGATCTGCGGCACGCCATAAAGGAAGGGCATGCAGACCGGGATGGCCAGTGCAAACAGCAAAACACCAAAGACCCGCTCGCCCAAACGATGGGAGAACGCGCCCAGGCTAAGCCCGTCTTCGCCCGCATCGGCTGCGATTTCCTCCAGAGCCGCAATCAGCCCGCCCCGCGGCGCGGCGTCGTCTGTGGAAGAGGTCTCGGTCGGCATGGTCAAGCGGCTCCAAAGGGCAAGCCCGCAAACTATGGTGCAGAGCAAAGCGCGTCTATGGCGGGTGCCGGCCAAACACCGGGTTAAGACACCCAGATGTCTTGTATGAAGCTCACCTCTTCACCTGCCAGCGATTTCAGGTATTAGAGACAGGTCGATATCGATCGACCACAGCGCGGGTGTGGCGGAATTGGTAGACGCAGGGGATTCAAAATCCCCCGGGGGCAACCCCTTGTCGGTTCGAGTCCGACCACCCGTACCATTTTTCCTGATCCTCAAGCCCCACCGGGCTTTCGGTCCTCGCTGACGCTGCGGGCGGCTGTTCGCCTTGCGAACCGTACCGGTTCGAACCTGATCCTCAAGCCCGTCCGGGCTGTCGGGCGCGATGACGCTGCCTCAGCCTTCATCGGACGCTCGAGACCATCGCTGGGCTCATGCGGTGTCGCGTGAAAGATGTCTGAGCCATCCCAAATACCCACACCTTCGTCATCCCCGCGCAGGCGGGGACCCAGAGCCGTCAAGCGCAGCATTTTATGATCTCTGGGTCCCGACCTGCGTCGGGAAAGAGATTAGAGATGGGTGAGAGGCTTCGATATCCTCCCCTGCTTGCGGGGGAGGTGCCAGCGAAGCTGGCGGAGGGGGCTTTGCGACGTTGCAGGCCCCCCTCGTCCT
>JANQMI010000222.1 GCA_028280165.1 Oceanicaulis sp.
CGCTCAGGATCAAGAGCCAGCCCCACCCACCCTCGTCATCCCCGCGCAGGCGGGGACCCAGGGATGACAGACCTCGGCATTTCAGGGCTCTGGGTTCCCGCTTTCGCGGGAATGACGAAGGAGAGGTGTCTATAGAACAACCCTCTCTCTTCCCCGCGCAGGTCGAGGTCCAGAGCCCCGAAACGCGGCGTTCTATGATCCATGGATCCCAGCTTCCGCTGGGAAAGAGAAAGTTGGAAAGGCTGTGCGTCCTTCGAGACGCTCGCCAAACGGCTCGCTCCTCAGGATGAGGGATGTAGGCACTCCATGACACCCTCATCCTGAGGAGCGCGCAGCGCGTCTCGAAGGACCTAGAGAAAGAAGCGTCTTCGCCCACTCCCATCGTCATCCCCGCGAAGACGGGAACCAGACCCACCGCCAGCGCCCCTGGGTCCCAAATCAAGTTTGGGATGACGAAGAGGGAGGAGGAGGCGGCGAAAGCGAAACCCACTAATCCGCCCCCATGCCTGGCGGGGTTATCCTGTTGGGTATGTCTGGCTGCCCATTTCTGACGTTTCGCGATCCCCGTCGAACAACGCCCGCACACGGCGTCGCGGTGTGCGCGGCCGCTGTGGTGGTAATAGTCGTGATAAGAGCCGCTTTGGCCTGGCCTATTATTGCCGAACGCGCCCTAATCGTGGGTTTCGCGCCAGTTTTCCATCGCCAGGGAAATGGCGAAGGTTTCGCGGTATTTCGGGCTGCCGGCGGGGCGCGGCGCGCGGTCTTTGGTCAGCGCCATAATCTCTTCGAGCTTATTGTGCGCTGCGCCGTCCTGGCCCGCGCCAATATAGGCGTGCAGCTCCACCACCGCGCTGGCCAGCGGGTCGTGGGCGCGGATCACGAAATAGGGTTCGTCCTCGGCCAGATCTTCATAGCAATCATATTGGGACGGGTTGGATTTCGATCCGACAGGGGCATCGCTCATGAGGGGCTCCAAGGCTGGGCGGCGAAGAGAATCAGTGGTGTGAAGCGCCAGTGTATCAGCTCCAGGCGATGTGCACGCCTAGGCGCGCTCATCTTTCGGCGAGGACATGATCACATAGGTGGTCAGCGTCTTGACCACCTCGATCGCGCCGATGACCTCGGTATGGAAGCGTTTATAGGCCTCGATATCGGCCACTTCGATGCGCAGGATATACTCCACCGTGCCGGTGATATTGTGGCATTCACGGACCTGCGGCGCGCGGGCGACGGCGCGTTCGAAGATCAGCTGGGACTGCCGGTCGTGACTGCTCAGGCCCACCGCCAGCAAGGTCGCAAAGCCGCCGCCGCGCACCGCCGGGTCGATGACGGCGCGATAGCCCTTGATCACGCCGGTGCGTTCCAGCTCCTGAACCCGGCGCTGGCATGCCGAGGCCGACAGTCCGACCCGTTCGCCCAGCTCGGTCATGGATACACGCCCATCGCGCTGAAGCTCGTGCAGGATTTGTGCGTTAATCTGATCGATATCACTCATTCTGTGCGGATTAATATCATAGCGATCAAAATTTGCAAAAAAATAGATCGGTGTCTGCAGTATGCTTGCGCCATGACTTACGAGCTTCTTGCCGCCCTGGCCGCCTTCGCCTTCGTGTCCTCCATCACGCCGGGTCCGAATAATCTGATGCTGCTGGCGTCCGGCGCAAATTTCGGGCTCCGGCGCTCGGTGCCCCATATGCTGGGCATCGGGATTGGCTTCACCGTCATGATTATTCTGGTCGGCGTGGGGCTGATCGGCGTGTTTGACCGCTTCCCGGTGACCCATCTCATCATGCGGGTCCTGGCGGTGGTTTATATGGGTTGGCTGGCCTGGAAGATCGCCACCGCGGCGGCCCCGTCCGAGGGCCGGGTGGACGGCAAGCCCCTGACATTCCTGCAAGCGGCGGCCTTTCAATGGGTCAATCCCAAAGCCTGGGCCATGGCGCTGACCGCGATTACCGCCTACGCGCCGGATCGCGACTTCAGAAGCGTTCTGATCGTGGCCCTGGTGTTCGGGATCATCAATCTGCCCAGTGTATCCAGCTGGACGGTCTTGGGTCAGCAAATGCAGCGCATCCTGACCAATACGATGCGGCTGCGGGTGTTCAACATCACCATGGCAGCGCTGCTGCTCGCCTCGCTCTATCCGATCGTTCTGGGGGGCTAGGCGCTGAGATGCAGTATGATTTGGCGCGTGTGCGGCGCGTGCCGGTGTTCGAACAGGTAAAGGCCCTGCCAGGTGCCCAATGCCAGTTGGCCGGAGGTGACCGGGATGGATACACTCACCGCCGTAAGCGCGGACTTGATGTGGGCGGGCATGTCATCGGGGCCTTCGGTCGTATGAAGCAGCCAGCTCATGGAGGGATCATCGCCATCGGGGACCAGGCGTTTGAAGAAGGCCTGCAAGTCGCGCTGGACGTCAGGGTCCGCATTTTCCTGGATCACCAGCGAGGCGGAGGTGTGGCGCACAAAGCAGGTCAGCAGGCCCTCGCCACCCCCTGCGTTCGCGCGCACGAAGGCCGTGGCCTCGCGCGTGACTTCATAAAGCCCCGGACCGCGGGTTGTTACGTCGATACGAAGCTGAGCCAAGCCGATACCCTCACACGCTCACAGTCCCACTCACTAAGGCGTGTATCGACCGCTCCCGGCATGAGCGCAATAGTCCGCCGATCGAGGGCTGCTGCGGCTAAATTACGCCGTTTAAAGCTGAACTCACCGCTTGCCCCCATGTCCGCGGGCGTGATCCATTACCCGCAATTCTTTTGTGAGTAAGCGGGGCAGGCTTTGTTTTGGGCGCTCCGCACTGGGGAGAGACATATGTCGGACGCGAACGCGAGCGGGACCGCTGTGCCGCGCGGGCTTCAGGACACCAGCTTTTTCGGACATCCCAAAGGCCTTGCCATCCTGTTCTTCACCGAGATGTGGGAACGCTTTTCCTATTATGGCATGAGGGGTTTGCTGGTTTTTTACCTGACCCAGCACTTCCTGTTTTCTCAGCAACAATCGGGATTGATTTACGGGGCCTATACGGCGCTGGTCTATGTCATGACGATTGTCGGCGGCACCTTGGCGGACCGCTATCTGGGCCAGCGCAAGGCGGTGACCTATGGCGCGATCCTTCTGGTCTTGGGCCACAGCCTAATGGCGTTTGAAGGCTCTGGATCCACCGAAACCCTGATTGCCGACGATACCCGTTTGGAGATCGAAGCTGAGGGCCGGGGCGGCAATCGCGCGCTCTTCGTCACCGTGGACGGCGAACGCCGCAGCCTTGTGTTTGAAACTGAGCGCTATGCCCTGATTGGCGGTAGCGAGCGCTGGTTGGCGATGGGGGATGGGGTCGAGGGCTATGTTATTGAGCGCCAAAGCCGCAGCCTGATCCAGCAGGTTTGCGCCCTGGTGGGGGCGGGCTGTGCGGGGGAGGACCCGATAGACCGGGTCTTGCTCGCCGATGGCCGTAGCTTTGAGCTGCGTGCGACCGATGCCGGAGAGGCGATCACGCTCGACACCGGCCTGGCCAGCTTTGAACAGGCCAGTGACACCGATGCGGTCATCCTCAATGGGATTGAGGCTGGATCCGGTGAGCTTCTGCGCTTTGAAGACGGCGGTTATGCAACCAGCGTCGAGCAACAGCAGTTTTATGTCTACATTCTCTATCTGGCGCTGGCGCTGATCATTGCCGGTGTGGGCTATCTGAAAGCCAATATCTCCACCATCGTCGGTGAGCTTTACGAGCTGGGCGATCCACGCCGGGATTCCGGCTTTACGCTGTTTTACATGGGCATCAATCTGGGCAGCTTCCTGTCGTCAATTTCGGTCGGATTTATTGGGATTGTCTGGGGCTGGAATTGGGGCTTTGGCCTTGCTGGCATCGGCATGGCGGCCGGTCTGGTCACCTTCTGGGTGTTCCAGCACTGGCTGGAAGGTAAGGCCGATCCGCCCAATCCAGAGAAACTCAAAGAGAGAGTTCTGGGCCTGATCACGGTGGAGACCGCCTGTTATCTGGCCGGCCTGGTGATTATCGCTGTGGCGTTTAGTGCGGTCATGTTCCCCAGCTTCTTCGGAGGGATTGTCGGTTGGCTGGGCCTCATCATGCTTTTGATTATGCTGGGCTATGCTGGTTTTGGGGCCAAGGGTGAGGAGCGTGGGCAAATGCTCGCGGCGCTGTATTTCATTCTCGCGCAAATCCCGTTCTGGGCGCTGTTTGAGCAGGCTGGCTCGTCGCTCAACCTGTTCACCGGGGCCCTGGTGGACAAAACCATGTTTGGGGTGAGCGTGCCCGCCCCGGTGTTTCAGGCGTTGAACGCGGGCTATATCATCCTCTTCGCGCCGGTCCTGGCCTGGTTGTGGGTGGCGCTGGCAAAGCGCAAGCTCAACCCCTCAACGCCGGTGAAGTTCGCTCTGGGGGTCTTCATGGCCGGGCTGGGCTTCTACGTGTTGGTGGCCGGGATCAATATCTCCGGCACCGCGCTGGTGGCGGTCTATTTCGTCTTCCTGATTTATCTCATCCACACGCTGGGTGAGCTGATGCTGTCCCCGGTCGGCCTGTCGGCCATCACCAAGCTCGCGCCGGCACGGGTCGTGGGCATGACGATGGGGGCCTGGTTTCTGTTTTCAGGGTTGTCGAACTATGTGGCCGGCCTGATCGCGTCAGCGACCGGGGCCCAGACCATTGGCGGTCAGATTGTTGATCCGGTGGCGGCAAAGGCCGGGTATGCCGAGGTGTATTCCAGCGTCGGATTGGTGGCGATGGGCATCGCGTTGGTGATGCTGCTGATCTCGCCGGTGATCAAAACGCTGATGGGATCGGCCGCCAAGGATATGGAGCCCCATCCCACTGAAACTGAAGCCGGTGGACCCTCCATGGACCGCACCAGCGGTGCGCCATGACAGACTGAAACAGGCCCGCAGCCTAGCTCTCCCGAGGCAGCTGGACGCGGCGGCGGCTGGCGCAGCTGGCGAAATCGCCGGCCGGTGACAGCTCAAACGCGTCATTGGCGTGATCAATGGTCAGCACGGTGTGCTGCAGCACGTCCATGCCCAGAATCATAGCCGGTTCATCCTGCCACCCCAAAGCGCGAAAGATATCGACATCGGCTTCGACGGCCATGAAGGGGGGCAGGCACAGCCCGCCGATACGGAAGCGCTCAACCCGCGCAAAGCCTTCGGTTTCCACAGTCTCGGCCAGCCGGCTTGCACCGCCGACGCGCACCCGGAGCGAGGCCAGGCGCCGCCGCGTCCAGCGGGCAAGCTCAGGATTAACAAAGGTGCGGGCTGAGCCGGTGTCCACCAGCACCAGGACCGGTTGGCGGGTGCGAGAAAGCCGACCATGGCCAATCAAGATATTCCAGAGCGGATGCACCACACCATCGGCGTGTTCTGGCCCTGGATGGTTTAGGCGCAGCACTTGCTCGACATAGTTGATCTCAAGGCTTTGGCCTTCCAGGACATCGCTGCCGAGCAATCCCAGAACCGGCAGGCTAGCCCCCATCGGCGCTCCGATGACGACGGCATTGATGTCGGCTTTTTCTACAGTGTCAAAGCCAACGGTCTGAAACAGAAAGCGCTCGGTGATGATCTCCTCGGTCAGGGTCTGAACATCGGCGAGCTCGCTGAGCGCGGGTTCAAACCCAAATTGAACGGCCACAGGTTCGATAATGGCGGTATGGCTTGCCGCCGTATCGATGACGAAGGGGAAAGGGCCCTGGCCATTGAGCATGACATCCACGGTCAGATGCCCGCTGGGCAGGGGTGACAAGGCGACCTCACGCACAAGGTCATCTGCCAGTGCGGTCGGAGGCAAGGCAGTTGAGAGCGCCATGGCAACGAGCCACCGGCATGCGCTTACAAACGGCTTAAGGG
>JANQMI010000029.1 GCA_028280165.1 Oceanicaulis sp.
GGGTCGTGGTGAGTTTGAAGTCTTCCCGCCGGTCTTTTCCGGTTACGCCCTGACTGTGGGCTCAGACGCCGCCGCTACGGCGGTTGGAGCGATCCGCCTGCCTGATGGTCAGCCGGTATCGCTCGCCGGTGCCTTTGTACGCCCCACAGTCTCTGACGAAGACACGGGCCCGATCCAGATCTTCACCAATCGAACCGGTCGCTTTGTTGCGGCAGGGCTTACACCTGGCCCCTGGCGCGTGGAGATTCGCCTCGATCAGCTCTATGCCGCAGACTTCACCGTGCCTGAGGACGCGGCCGGTCTTGTTCAGGTCGGCACCCTGACCCTTCAGCCCCGCTCGGAGATTCGATCATGAGTGTGCGTTTCATCATGGCCGGCCTTTTAGCCCTGTCTGCGGCGGCCACCGCTCATGCCGATGATCCGTGCGAGGATTTGGAAATCGACCAGTTCATAGAGCCGCGCACAGCCGACTATGCCGCCTTCGGCGAAGACAGCGTCGATGAAGTCTTCATTGTCCGGGCTACACGAGACGAGGATGAGGGCCGGTGCCGCGCCTTCTTAAGCTTTTCCTCGGACTCAAGCGCCGGCACAGAGCGTTATCTGGCTGGCCCCGAAGGCACGCGTCTGCGTTATGAATTGCTGGACGAAAGCGGAAAGCTTCTGGGCGACACCACGCGCGGGCGCGACCGGTTGAATTTCCGATTCCGCGATGGCGAAGACGCATTGGAGCTAAGGGTTCGGCTGTCTCTGCCTTCCGGCCAGACTGTGCCAGCCGGGACGTATTCTGAACGCGTCACGGCCCGACTGTTCGAACGCCGGGGCGG
This sequence comes from Oceanicaulis sp., assembly GCA_028280165.1. Taxonomy (GTDB): domain Bacteria; phylum Pseudomonadota; class Alphaproteobacteria; order Caulobacterales; family Maricaulaceae; genus Oceanicaulis. The sequence goes on from JANQMI010000029.1 coordinate 825, forward strand.
CGGACGATTACGCGACGAGCGAGGGCTTACCCTGGGGGCCGCAGTTTCAAGCCAAGCCGAAGTGAATCTCGCCCGCCAACCCGGCCTCAGCTTTTCCGCCGGGCGCAGCTATGACGTGGTCGACTTTGGTGAATTGGAGACCGGGGAAAGCCGAGCGATCATCGTGCGCGTGCGCGCGAATTCAGCCTATCGCTTCAGTCTGGAGAGCGAAAATCTGGGCGAGCTCGTGCGTCAGGGCGCGCTTGGAGCCAACGCGGATCGGGTCAGCTACTCGGCCCGCCTTGATGGCGACAGTCTTGATCTGACCGTGCCAGTCTTCGCGCTACGAAACCCGCTGGCCCCGGGTGCATCCGAGGAATTGGTCTTCGACGTTGTTATTGGCGATGTCAACACAGCGCGCGCCGGCAATTATGCTGACATGATTACCATCACGGTCGAGCCGGTGCGGTAGACCCGCTACAGCGCACGGTGCTCCGTGCCTTCGCCTTCGGTCACAAATAAGGCTTCGCCTGGTTCGTGAATGATCGCGCGATGCCATGCTCCAGTTGGCACGAGGCAGGCTTTACCGGCCTCCAGAACGGTTTGATCCTCTCCGGTGTCGGTTTCAATAATCACCGTGCAGCGACCGGACAGCATCAAAATGAGTTCTTCACCTGCTGGATGACGCTCCCAATGGGCGAAGTCCTCACGCATCGGCAGAACCATCGCCATACGCCCGGGATAAACGCGCTGACCTGACATCAGATCGGTCCAGAAATCTGGCCCCGTCTGCACGGTCGTCGCGCCCGACGTGTTGAGATGGACGAAGATGTCCCTTGGATCAAAACTGTTAGCCATGCGTTCAGCCTAACCGGCGAGCGGCGTAAGGGCCATCAAGTAGGATAGAAACCAATCGCTGCTTGAACTTTCAAGGCCTGAACCGTCTCGCGCACATCATGAACACGGATAAGCGCGCAACCAGCTCGGGCGGCGTGAAGGGCAGCGGCAAGACTACCGCCAAGGCGGTCGCCACTTTCGCCAGCGGTATCATCGATGGCGTGAATGAAGCGCTTGCGCGAAGCGCCGAACAAGATCGGCATGCCCAGATCGGTCAGGTCATCAAGCCCCGCCATTAGCTCCAGATTATGCGCCAGCGTTTTGCCGAAACCGATCCCAGGATCGAGCACCAAGCGCTCACGCGCTACGCCTGCAGCCATGGCCGCACCTACCTGCTGGCCGAAAAAACGAGCTACGTCGGTCACCACATTGTCGTAGGTCGGATGGGTCTGCATGGTGCGCGGCTCGCCCTGCATATGCATGAGGCACACCAGACAATCGAGGCTTGCAGCGAGCTCCAGAGCGCCGGCGGCACGAAGTGCGTTCACATCATTCCACATGGTCGCGCCAGAGCCGATCGCCTGTCTGGCGACCGCAGGCTTCATGGTGTCAATGGAAATGAGCGCTTCGGGCACGGCCTCCAACACCGCCTCGATCGCCGGCAGCACCCGGTCCAATTCTTCGCCTTCGCTGACGGGTTCAGCACCGGGGCGCGTACTTTCGCCGCCGATATCGAGCCAATCAGCGCCTGCGTCCAACAGCGCGAATGCATGGTCGCGGGCCGCAGTGACATCGAAAAACTGCCCACCGTCAGAAAAGCTGTCCGGGGTCACATTGACCACACCCATCACCTGGGGGCGACCATCTGCGTGCGCTGAAAGGCGAATATCCATGGTCCGGCCTCTAGTCTGCCCGGCGCTTCAGCACGAGCCAATCTTGGAAGTCCGCGGCGCGTGAGGATTGAGCACGCCAGTTGCCACGATGGATGTCTCCAACCAGGTCCAACCCCACCTCGTCTGCCCAGCGCAGGACAGCATCCTCTGCGAAACCGATCGCCCGCTCCGGATGGCGGAGGTCAGCCGCGAAACTATCCTCGTCCAAAGGCTCCATTGGCAAGCGCGCGCTTTCATCAACAAACGCTGCGCGCGCGGCCGCATCGACCAGGAAGCCCGTCATCAGCAATTGGCCGTTGGGCTTTAAAACACGCGCGGTTTCGGCGAGATAGGCTTGTGCGACCTCTGGCATCAGATGGCTGAATAACGAGGTCGCAAGTGCAGCATCAATCGAGTGATCAGCGACTGGGAAGCGGTAGTGCGACGCTGGAGCGCCGACGAGCCGGTATTCTCCGTTTGACAGATCGGCGTGGTGGAAGGACACCGCTGCACGCCTGCGTACAATGCGCTTCGCAAAGCCAATGGCGGAGCGGGAAATGTCAAAACCCGTATAAGCACCCTGAGCGTTCAGATAGGCGCAAATCGGGCGCGCCATTCGTCCGGCTCCACACCCCAGATCGAGCACGTGCGCGTCGGGCTGGAGCTGCAAAACCGACTTAAACCGTTCGAAGAACGCATCACCTATTCTGAAAAAATCGCCACCACCGGAGTTGTGCACAATCCGCCAGGGCCGAGGCCTGGGATCGCGCAACCGGTGCGGCAAGTCCTTTAAGTCGCTCGCTAGGTTCCAGGCAAAATTGACCATGGCACGCGGGGCGTAGCGATGGATCAGAGCTTTCAATCCCCCCTCCGGGACAACTGTACGCAAGGCTAGTGCGCCTGAAGTGAATTCGTCACCAATATGCAGTATAGCGATTGGAAATCACGCTGCACACGCAGGAAACAACTATGCAAATCTTTCTCGACACCGCTGAAATCGAAGACATCCGGTCGCGCCTCGACGCTGGATTGGTCGACGGAGTGACAACGAACCCCTCGCTGATTGCCAAGGCTGGAGCGGGAATCTTTGAGCGGGTTGCCGAAATTTGCGACGCAGTCGACGGCCCGGTGAGCGCCGAGGTGGTCGCCACTGAGGTTGGCGGAATGGTCGAAGAGGGCAAACGCCTGGCGGCGATTGCTCCCAATGTGGTGGTGAAACTGCCGCTGACGGCTCAAGGCCTGATAGCCTGCCGGACATTCGCTGAAGCCGGTATTCAAACCAATGTGACGCTCTGCTTTTCGGTGAATCAGGCCCTGCTCGCAGCCAAGGCCGGCGCTAGTTATGTCTCACCCTTTGTTGGTCGGGTCGAAGACGCGGGCGGTGACGGCATCGGCCTGCTCGCTGACATCCGCCAAGTTTATGATAATTTCGGCTATGAGACTGAGATTCTGGCGGCCTCTCTGCGGGGCCCCGCTCATGTGGAAGCTGCGGCCAGCGTCGGCTGCGACGCAGCCACCATCCCCCCGAAGGTCTTCGATCAGATGGTGGCCCACCCGCTGACTGACAAGGGTCTTGCCACCTTCCTCAAAGATTGGGAAAGCACAGGGCGAACCGGCCTAGACTAAGCCGTGATCAGCCGCGCGCGAATGGTACCATCCAGCGTGCGTACATCTTCGATAAAGCCGTTGGGCAGATTGCCCTCAAGGTCTGTGACGGCATAGCCCAGATCACCTTCGGTTCTGAGCATCTGTGCCGCGACATTGGCACCGGCGCGTTCGGCCAGGTCGTTAAGGCGACGCAAAAAACCTGGACGGTTTTCGTGTGGCACAACCAGACGCACCCGCCCGGACTCGATCGGTCCAGGTTCGACATGCGGGAAATTCACCGCAAAACTGGTTGCGCCTTCGAACAGGTATTTTGCCAGCTTCGTCGCAGCATCCAGGCCAATGGCCTGCTGGGCTTCGGCCGTCGACCCGCCAATATGAGGCGTCAGGATTACATTTGGGCAGTCCTGCAGCGGGCTTTCAAACGCCTCGTCCTTGCTTTTCGGCTCAACCGGGAAGACGTCGACCGCGGCCCCGGCGAGATGTCCAGACTTCAACGCGTCGGACAGCGCGTCGATATCCACCAGATTGCCGCGGGCTTGATTGATCAAATAGCTGCCCGGTTTCATGGAAAAGATGCGCTCACGCGTCATCATATTCGCTGTGCGAGAGGTCGCAGGTACGTGCAAGGTCACCACGTCGCACTCCGCAATCAAGCGATCAAGCGAGTCCATCGCGCGGGCGTTGCCGTGAGCCAGCTTCGGCTCAATGTCGAAATAATGCACATGCATCCCGAAGGCAGAGGCCAGCACTGAGAGCTGGGCCCCAATATTGCCGTAGCCGACAATGCCCAGCTTCTTCTTTCGGACCTCATTCGAGCCATCTGCCGTTTTCAACCAACCGCCCTGGTGAATCGCAAACATCTTTTCCGGGATGCGCCGCATCAGCATGACGATGCTGGCCATGGTCAATTCTGCGACTGAGCGGGTATTGGCAAAGGGCGCATTGAATACCGGAATGCCCTTGGCGGCGGCCGCCTCCAGATCAACCTGATTGGTCCCGATGCAAAAACACCCGACGGCCTGCAGCGCCCCGGCATGGGCCAGCAATGGCGCATCGACCTGTGTGCGAGAGCGAATACCCAGAACCGAAGCGGACGCGATCTCTTCATCCAGGAGGGCGCGGTCCGGTGAGCCAGACAATCGCTTCACCTCAATCGGACCAAAGGCTTGAAGCGCAGCGTCAGCATCGGCGTGGACATTTTCCAAAAGAAGCGCTCGGGGGAGTATTTTTGCCATCGCTGTTCCAATCATTTTGGCATGCTGCACCGCAGTGTGACCGGAGTCGCACGCAGTGCAAGCATAGCTTTACGCTTGGGTATCCAGCGCGAGACTTCGACGTTCAAAGCAGGCTTCAGTCCAGCCCGCCACACTCCCTTTTTCGAGGGTATGACGGTGCTGACCAAGCCATGGAGTTGGATTTCGCAGCCGCACGTGGCCGCTTATGCCAGACGGGCGTTCGCCTGCAAGTGAGCGCTTCGGGTTGTCGTCGTCATCACACAGCCCACCTCATCGCGATGCAGAGCCGCCTGCAGCCCTTCGTCCATCGAAACCCGTCCGCGCCCAGGCCCTGAGCGCACCTGTTTAGCCAGGCGGTAAAAATCGGCGAGGCTTTGCGGCGAGCGCATCGCGCCAGGCGCATCGCCTGACGTTTCGATTGCAAAGACTTTCAGCCCAACGGCCGCAGCGTCCATCAGACGCTCATCTTCCTTCTGCGACAGAAAGGGATGAACAGGAGCCATGATCGCTTGAAACTGCCCTGATTGGATTGCAGCGCTCAGCTCAGGCCCCCGCCCTGCCGCACCCAGCCATTTAAATGCA
>JANQMI010000044.1 GCA_028280165.1 Oceanicaulis sp.
TCAAAAAAAAGTAGGGGTCAGGGGCCGAGGCGCAGTCTATACGGCTGGGCGCGGGCGGCAAGGTAACCCGCTGGCCATCATTTGAGATTCCAGCATCGGGGTCAGGCCTGGGCTGACCAAGAAGGCTGCACCTTGGTTCCTGCACGCATCGACCTGGTCAAAAGTGCGAACTGTGCCCATGCCGACAATCAGGTCGGGCTCTGCATCCTGCATTGCTTTCATCGCATCCAATGCGGCTGGTGTGCGCAAGGTAAGCTCGACCACACGCAATCCACCAGCCTTCAACGCTCGAGCAAGGGGGGGCGCGTCAGAGACCGCGTCAACGACAAGGACCGGGATAACGCTGGCCGCATTGAGGACTTCGTCTAGGGTATGGGTCATGGTTCAAAGCCCTCCGGCTTCAGCAATGGCCGCCGCACCCATCAGAGCGGCAGCGTCAGACATGATCAGCCGGACCGGCATGGCCTCAGCATAGCGGGTCATGGGTCCGCGGCGCACGCGGCGCGCTTCAAACCGGCTCTCCTTCAGGATGGGCAGGATTTTCGGCGCAATACCGCCGGCCAGATAAATGCCCCCACGTGCGCCGGTTAGGACGCCGACATCGCCGGCATAGGCCCCCAGCACATCGCAGAACAGATTGACCACACGGCGCGACAAAGAGGCGGGATCGTCGAGGGCCTCAGCGGTGATGTCCTGAGGGCGTGCGCCAGTCCATGGGACGCCATCAAGCGCACAAAGCGCGCGGTGGATATTCACCATGCCGCGACCAGAGAGCAGACGCTCCCAGCTGACATAGCCGTGTTCGTCGGCGATGAATTTGCCCACCGCGATCTCTTCCTCGGTGCGCGGAGCAAAGCCGGCATGGCCGCCTTCGGTCGGCACCACGCGGATGCGGTCGCCTGTGGGGATCAACAACCCTAATCCGAGCCCGGTACCCGGTCCCAACACGGCGATGGGGCTGGTGGGGTCGGGCTTGCCTTCATTGAGGATAAACTGGTCTTCAGGCGGGCACAAAGGCGCGCCACGGGCCTGGGCGGCGAAGTCATTGACCGGCACCATGATGTCCAGATTGAGTTCCTGGACCAGCGCTTCGGCATCGAACTTCCAAGCCGCGTTGGTCAGGCGGAATGCACCGGGTGCGACCGGTGCCGCGACAGCAAAGCAGGCCTTGCGGGGCAGCGGCCCCTCGCAAATCTGCAGATAGGCGAGGGCTGCGTCACGCAGATGTTCAAAGTCTTCGTTCCGCAGCCGCTGAATTTGTTCCAGCTTGAAACCGGTCGCCGCTGAGCCCCGCGCGATGGCGAAGCGAGCATTGGTCCCGCCAATGTCAGCAACCAGATAGCCCGTCGTCATGCCGATACGGGCTCCGGTTGGCTTTCCAGCACCGCGCCATCAAGCTCTGGCAAGGCGATGGCCCCGTCTTCTGCGCAGCACACGGTGTGTCGGAAACCGGAGAAGAGTTCCCGTCCCATGCCGGCTTCATTTCCAGACAAATTCGCGGCTGCTTGCGGACGAGCGGCCCATTCGGCCTCATCGACCGCAATGTCCAGCGTGCCGGCTTCAGCATCCAGTCGGATCATATCGCCATCCCGGATCTTGCCGATTGGACCACTGGCGAGGGCCTCCGGGCTCATATGGATGGCTGCCGGGACCTTACCCGATGCACCGGACATGCGTCCGTCAGTGACCAGGGCGACCTTAAAGCCCTTATCCTGCAGCACGCCCAGTGGCGGGGTCAGCTTGTGCAGCTCCGGCATGCCATTGGCTTTAGGACCCTGAAAGCGGACGACGGCCACAAAGTCACGCTCCAGCTTGCCATCATTGAACGCAGACATCAGGTCGGCCTGGTCTTCAAACACGATGGCAGGCGCTTCGACCAAACGGTTTTCCGGCTTCACCGCAGAAATCTTGATCACAGACCGGCCTACCGGACCTTCCAACACACGCAAGCCTCCATCCGCGGAAATCGGCTTGGCAACCGTGGCAAGGATGTCCGGATCGGCGCTCTGGTCCGGTGGCTGACGCCACACCAAATCCTCACCGTCCAGGAAGGGTTCGGTGGCGTAATCCGCTAGGCTGTTCGCGCCGAGCGTCAGCACATCGTCATGCAACAGGCCTGCGTTCAGGAGCTCGCGGATCAGGAAAGCCATTCCGCCAGCGGCATGGAAATGGTTCACGTCCGCCTGGCCATTGGGATAGATGCGCGTGAGAAGCGGGGTGACTTTCGACAGAGCGTCGAAATCGTCCCAGTTGATGATCAGGCCTGCAGCCCGAGCAATCGCGATGATGTGGATGGTATGATTGGTCGATCCGCCGGTGGCGTGCAGACCGACAATGGCGTTCACAATCGCGCGCGCATCGATCGCCTGTCCAAGCGGGCGATAGTCATCGCCCAGGTCGGTGATTTTCGCAGCGCGCTGGGCCGTCGCCGTGATCATGGCGTCACGCAAGTCTGTGCCAGGATTGACGAAGGCTGAACCTGGCACATGCAGGCCCATAATCTCCATCAGCATCTGGTTGGAGTTGGCCGTGCCGTAGAAGGTGCAGGTGCCTGGGCTGTGATAGCTGGCGCTTTCGGCATCCAGCAGCTTGGCGCGATCCACCTTGCCTTCGGCGTAGAGTTGTCGAATGCGCGCCTTCTCAGCATTGGGAAGGCCGGACCGCATCGGACCAGCGGGCAGGAAGAGCGTTGGCAGGTGGCCGAAACGAAGCGCACCCATCAGCTGGCCGGGCACGATCTTGTCACACGTACCCAGGCAGAGCGCGGAATCAAACATATTATGGGACAGAGACACGGCGGTCGCCATCGCGATCACATCGCGGGAAAATAGCGATAGCTCCATGCCCGGCTGACCTTGGGTCACGCCATCACACATGGCCGGCACGCCGCCTGCGACTTGGCCAATGGCCCCGACTTTTCTCAAGGCCGCTTTGATGGCGTCTGGATAGGACTGCATCGGCTGATGGGCCGACAGCATGTCATTATAGGCAGTGATGATGCCCACATTGGCCCAGACCATGTCTTTAAGCGGGTTTTTGTCCTCACCCGATGCGGCAAAGCCATGGGCCAGGTTGCCGCAAGACAGCACTTTGCGATGGGGCCCGTTTTCGCGCGCGCGCTCCATCTGATCGAGATAGCGACCGCGCGTTTTGGCGCTGCGGGTATTGATATTCGCTGTGACCTGTTCAAGCACCGAATTCAGCGCGGCCATGGTCGTTGCTCCTTAAGAGGCATGTGGAGGTGGTTTTAAGGCCACCAATAGGTTTGAAGTCCCAGATCGGTCGTGTTCAGAACCGCGCGGACGGGTAGTTTTTCAACCCGACCCGGGCCGGCGGCTTCCGCCCAAATCTTTCGTTTGGCATCGCCTGAGATCAGCAGGGCGGTAAACTGAGCTCCGCTGAGCGCGGCCAGGGTCAGGGTTAGACGCTCGGTGAACGGGCCGGTGACTTCGCTTTGATGGGCATGTACCGCGGCCACCAGCTTACCAAATGGATCGATTGCGGCATCCAGGCCGTCTGCTTCTGGGAACCAGGACAGCGTATGGCCATCCCCGCCCATGCCCAGCACGACCGCATCGAACGGGCGGTGGACCGTGGCCATTGTGGCATGGACGTCCTCGACCGCAGCGGCGGGCGAGGCATGGGAGGTCTTCAAGCCGACAAAGCGCGCGGCCGCAGCCTGGTTCTGAAGCAGAGTGTCGCGCAGAAAGGTCTCATTGGAGCCCTTAAGGCCTGGATCCACCCAGCGTTCGTCAGCGAGGATCACTTCCACCTGAGCCCAGTCCAGCGTCTTGTGCGACAGGATTTCATACAGGCGCTTCGGCGTTGAGCCTCCAGAGGCGACCAGGCTAGCCCGGCCATTGCGCGCTAGCCCTTCGCGCAGGCGGCTTTCAACGGCATTGGCCAGGGCCTCTGCGGCCTGCTCGCCGTCGTCAAACTCTTGAAGTGCGGTGACCAGGCTAAGCGGTGTCGGCATCAAACCACTCCCGTTCATCGCGGCTGAGCATTAATGCGGCTTGGCTCGGACCGTCCGTTCCGGCGGGGTAGTGATGCAGCGGGCAGGCCCCATCATGCCAGGCCGCGATGATCCCATCGGTCCAGCGCCAGGCCGTCTCCACTTCATCGCGCCGCATAAAGAGCCCGAGATTGCCGCGGACCACCGCCATCAACAGGCGTTCATAGGCATCCGGATAGCCTTGCTCGAACGTTTCGGCGAAGCTGAGATTGAGCGGCACATAGCGCAGGCGAACGCCACCTGGGCCCGGGTCCTTGGTCATCAGCATCAGCTTAACGCCTTCATCGGGCTGCAGGCGAATGACCAGCCGGTTCGGTTGCAGGACGCCGGCATCGGCCTGAATGATGTCATGGGGGACAGGTTTGAACTGAATGATGATTTCAGATCGGCGTGACTGCATGCGCTTGCCAGTGCGCAGGTAGAAGGGTACGCCCGCCCATCGCCAATTGTCGATCTCGCCGTGGATCGCCACGAAGGTTTCGGTGCCGGTTTTCTGGCCCACTTCGTCGGCATATCCCTCAACAGGCTGACCCAAGCTGACGCCGGCATCATACTGACCCCGGACGACCGACTTGGAGACTGTTTCAGCCTTGATGGGGCGCAGGGCCCGCAGGACTTTCAACTTCTCAGCCCGCACCGCATCCGCATCAAGGCTGGTGGGCGGTTCCATGGCGACAAGGCATAACAGCTGAAGCAGATGGTTCTGCACCATGTCCCGCAGTGCGCCAGCGCGATCGTAGTAGCTGGCCCGTGTCCCGGCTCCCAGGGATTCGGCTACGGTGATCTGAACGTGATCAATCCCGTTGGAGTTCCACAGCGGTTCCAGCAGCGTGTTTGCGAAGCGCAGGATTAAAAGATTCTGGACCGTTTCCTTGCCCAGATAGTGGTCGATCCGGAAGATCGCATTCTCTGGGAAGACTTTGCCAACCGCTTCGTTGACCGTCCGAGCGGAGTGGAAGTCATGTCCGATGGGCTTTTCCAGGATCACGCGGGATTTGGTGGTGTTCAGCCCATGCTGACCAATGGCATCGCAGACCGATCCGTAGATCGACGGTGGCAAGGCCAGATAGAAAAGGCGGATCTTGTCTGGATTGGAATCCAGAGCCGCGGCCAACTCCTTCCAGCCTTTGCCGTCACCGGTGGCATCGACAGCGACATACTGCAGATGCGCCACGAATTGTGACCACCGCTCAGCCCGCGTCTCGCTGGAGCCGTCGCCGAGCACCATCTCCTCGGCACGCTTGATGTAGTCGTCGGTGGACAGATCGTCCCGGGCTGCCGCGATAATACGAGAATTCGCCGGGATCTGTCCGTCACACCACCGGTGAAAGAGAGCCGGCACCAGCTTGCGGCGCGCAAGGTCGCCGGTTGCACCAAAAATCACAATATCGAACGGTTCGACGGGGACGAGTTCGGCCATGGGTAAGTCCTGAAGCGGATTGTATTTTAACTGGCACTAGCGACTGATTGAGGTGAATAATGACAACGATGTCATATGTCTACCCAGTGTAGGGGCTTTCGGCGGTCAGCTGTCCATAAATTTGGGCTTTCGTGAAGAGACATGACATCGCACCCACGGTGTTCCGGTCACTCGGCCGACTGCACAAAGACCCGCCAGGCCCAGGGCTCGAGATACAGAGCGCTGGCGTCATTAAAGCGGATGGTTTCACCGGTTCTGAAGCGGGTCCACTCGCCGGTGTGCAACGATCCTTGAAAGTCCACCGACCGGGCTTCGTCGGAGAAGTTGAAGACGGCAAAGACCGCATCACCATTCTTTTCACGCACAAAGCTCAGCACTTCAGCGGGGCTCGAATTCGAAATATCGGCCATCTGACCACCCGCGTCGCCATGCCAGATCGCTTGATTGTCTTCCAAGAGGCCAATCAGGCTGGTGAAGTGATCGTTGAGTGGATGGTCCTGCCAGACGATTGGATCACGCTCGAAAAATTCCAGCATTTTGGGGTTTCCGGCTTCCTGACCATTATACACCATGGGGACACCCTCTCCGACCACGGACAGGGCAAAGACCGCTTCCAGGGCCTCACCCCAGCGATCAAACTGGGTGGCTACCCAGGCGTTCTGGTCATGGTTGGCAGTATAGGTCAGCCGGTAGGCATCGGTTGGCCAGGTATTGTCCTGGTCGTAGAAATAATAGCCCCGGAGTGCGCCCACATCAGCATTGCCCATGGCAATATCGTGCATCCGGTTATTCCACTCCCAGGCATAGGTCGCGCTGAACGCGCCATCATGGTGATCGCGAGTTTCCCATTCCGCCAGCATGAAGGTGGGTTTGATCTTATCCAGTTCGCCGCGAAGCGTTTGCCAGAAATCGATTGGGACCATGCCGGCCACGTCACAGCGAAAGCCGTCAATTCCGACATCACCGACCCACCAGGCCATAACCTCGGTCATGTATTGGCGCAGCTCCGGGTTGTCGTAATTGAAGTCCACGACATCGGACCAATCCGTCCCTGGTGGGAATTGCATCTCTCCATTGGCGTCGCGCGTGTACCAGTCCGGGTGCTCTTCCACGAGCGGGTTATCCCAGGCGGAGTGATTGGCCACCCAGTCTAAGATCACATGCATGTCAAGCGCATGGGCGTCAGCGACGAAGGCGCGCACGTCGTCCAGCGTCCCGAATTCGGGATTGACCCCGTAGAAGTCCTTCACCGCATAAGGGCTGCCCAAGCTGCCCTTACGCTCCACCTCGCCGATCGGGTGGATGGGCATCAGCCAGACAATGTCGATCCCCATCGCCGCCAAGCGCGGCAGCTCAGCGCGGGCGGCTTCAAACGTGCCTTCAGCGGTGAATTGTCGGGTGTTTATCTGATAGATCGCAGCGTTTTGGGCCCACTCAGGATGCTCTGCGACCAGATCGCGCGGTGCGTAATCCGGCGCGGCTCGCTCGGAGGCAGCAGGTGGCGTTTCAGAGCGGGTGGTCTGCGCTGATTGGGTTGGGGCGTTGCAGGCTGCGACCAGAGCAGCCATGGCGGATGCCGTTGCGATGCGTATCATGGTGAGCCTCCCATCACTCTGGCATCGATAATGCCTCAATTTGAACTCAATTTGCAAAGTTTTTCGACATGGCGATAATCCGCCGCAGGTCGCTAAATCCATGTATTGTTGCATTGCATCATGAGTGTCAGCTGCAGATGCGCTCCTGCGAGACAAACCAATTGCATAAATTTGCTGATCGAGCTCACACCTATGCCTGATCCCTTTCTCAAAGCGCGACGTTTGGGCCTGGAGGGTCAGCCGCTGGTGGTGATTGATGATTTCCACCCTGACCCCGAGCGCTTGGTCGCCGATGCTGCGGCGCGGGCGTTTGAGCCGAGGGGTAAATTCTATCCGGGCATCCGTGCGGCTGCGCCGGGGGCGTATCTGCAGCCCTGTCAGGCGATGCTGGCGGATGTTCTAAAGGGCGTGTTTGGCTACCGGTCCGGGGCGGCTCTTAAAGAGTGCAACTACTCACTCGTCACCACGCCGCCGACGAAGCTACTTCCGATGCAGCGCCTGCCCCATTATGACGGCACCGAGGTTCAGACGATCGCCTTGCTGCATTATCTGTGTGGACCGGACAGTGGCGGGACCAGCTTCTACCGGCACCGGGCTACCGGGTATGAGACCATCACCGAGGACCGGTTCGGGGTTTATCGAGACACGCTGCAGGCGGAAGTCGATGCGACAGACGGCCAGCCCGCGGCGGACTATTTCCGTGGCGACAGCGCGCAATTTGAGCGCATCGACCAGGTCGAAGCGAAGTTTAATCGCGCTGTGCTGTATCGCGGCGTGGTGCTCCACTCCGGCGATATTCCGGAGGGGTTCGGATTCAGCGCCGATGTGCGCGCCGGGCGTCTGACCGTGAATTCGTTTTTTGTGGAGCGATGAGGGCTGAGTTCGACAATCCCTCCCTCCCCTTGATGGGGAGGGTGTCAGCGTGAGCTGACGGGTGGGGTGGAGATCATTGAGTGCGGGCTTGCCGGATAGATTTCACCCCACCCGACCCTTCGGGCCACCCTCCCCATCAAGGGGAGGGAGGATTAGGTCGCTGGTACTCAGCCGCTCCGGTTTCTCGCCCTTCGTGCGGGTACGACGTCAGGGAAATGAATTCGGATCATGCCCCCCAAGCAACCAAGCCAGCTGCAGATGCACGCGGTCGCGCCAGGCGGCCTCGTTGTGGGCTGCGCCCTCGAATTCTCGATAGGCATAGCTTGTGCCGGCCTCTAAGCCCTGGGCCTCTAGCCAGGGTTGAAGCTCGGCCATGATTGGCGGGTAGTATTCATCAAGGGTCGCGGTGCCCCAGTCGAAATATATCCGGACATCGGTCGGCAGCTCAGCGTTTGAATCGGCATCGACCAACAGATACGGCGTTTCGGGATCGGTGTAGCTGCCGGGATCAAGCCCTAAAAACTCTTCCGCCATCGCCGGGCTGAGTGGAACATGGGTCGATACGCAGCCGCAGGCGCTGAACACGTCAGGATGGGTGCGCACGAGATACTGGCTGATCAGCCCACCCATGGAGGACCCCATCGTATAGGTGTTATCCCGATCCGTGAGGGTGCGGAACTCGGCATCTACGCGGGGCTTGATCTCATCGATGATCATCCGGGCGTAGTTTACCCCGCCATGCCAGGGCGACAGCTCATAACCGCGAATATCGGTGCTCCAAATGCCGACCACAATGGCGGGGTCGTGCAGACCGGCCTCGACATTGCGCATCATGGCTTCATCAACGCCCCAGTCAGTGCCGGTATTGGCAATGCGCGGATCGAACAGGTTCTGACCGTCATGCATGTAAATGACCGGATAGCGGCGCTCTGGCTCCGCCTCATAGCCGGGTGGCAACCAGACCTCCACATGGCGGGTCACGTCGAAAAATGCGCTTTCAGTATCGGTCCAGTAGATCAGTGTGCCCAAAACGCCGGAGCCTTCGACGTCGGCGATGTAGGCGTCCGCAGGCCACTTGAAGTCAATGATCTCGACCTCCACCTCGTTATCGCTTCCAGCGGTTGCGGTATGGGTGAAATTTGGAAGGACGGTCCCTGAGGGGCCCGTGCCTTCGGTGTCCCAGCTCCCGCCGGTCAGTTTGAACTCCAGCTCAAAGCCGTCGGGCAGCGAAAGCGTGGTGGTGCGCGCCCGACCGTCTGCGCTCATGAGCAGGCCATCGGCTCGCCAGGGGCCCAGGGCCTCGACATTGGCGGCGAGATAAATCTCGCCAGCGTCTTCGGGGACCCTGGCATTGATGGTCACCATGACGGCCGCCGCTTCGGCTTCCGACGCCGGTTGCGGGCTCGTCACGTCCTCGGCCTCCGGGCTGCAGGCGGCGAGCGCCGCTGCCAGCAGAGCGCTCGCCGTCAGTCTCATTGCGGCACGAAGCGGATCGCAGCCCCACCGCTGGAGGCCAGGGGCAGTTCCATTACGTCACTGGCGGTCACCGTGCGTTCCTCCACCACATAGGCGTAGGGATTGGTCAGCCAGTGGGCATCGGCCCGGTCACGATAGATCTGGGCGGTGTAGCTTGTGCCATCGTCCAGGAAGTCCAGCGGAACAGAAAGACCGCGCGGCGTTTCATCGGTGATCGCGCCCAGATACCAGTCCTCGCTTGCGCGGTCCTTGCGAACCTGGACGACATATTCACCGACCTCACCTTGCAGGGCGATGGACTCCTCCCAATCGGCCGGCACGTCGCGGATAAACTGGAACATCTCCGGGTGGGCGTCATAGTTTTCAATCAGGTCCGCGGCCATCGCCAGCGGGCTATAAAGCACCACATAGAGGGCGAGCTGTTTGGACAGCGTGGTCTGCACGCCGCGCACGCCGTCCTGACGTTCAAAGGTCAGATCGAAGATGCCCGGTGTGAAGTCGGCGGGTCCTGACAGCATGCGGGTATAGGCGATCGTCGGGGTGTGAGACGGGCCGTTGGGCGGATCGCCCCACGCGTTGAATTCCTGGCCTCGCACACCCTCGCGGGTCATCGCATTGGGATAGGTCCGGCGAAGCCCGGTATCCTTGATGGGCTCGTGGGCATTAATCGCGATGCGATGGCGGGCGGCGGCCTCCAGCACGCGCTGGTGATGCTCCACAGAAAACTGGCTGTCATGCCACTCATAGCGGGCATGACCGTCCTCATCCCGGCGCAGCATTTCACCCGCATCGTCCACATAGCCGGTTTTCACCGCGCGAATGCCGTTGGCTTCATACAGTGCAAAGGCGTCTTCCAGCTGGTTTTCATAATTGGTGATGGCCGCAGACGTTTCGTGGTGACCAATCAGGCGGACGCCCCGTTCCTGGGCGTAGCTGGCCAGTCCCTCAAGATCGAAGTCTTCATAAGGCGTGGTGAAATCGATGATTTCACCATTGTTAAACCAATCGCCGTCCCAGCCGATATTCCAGCCCTCGACCAGCACGCCGATGAAGCCATTCTCGGCCGCGAAGTCGATATAGGCGCGTGTGCGCTCAGTGGTGGCTCCATGGTTCGGGCCCGAGCCCCACGTGTATTCGTTCAGATGCATGCCCCACCAGATGCCGATATAATTGCCCGGTTCCAGCCAGCTCACATCGCCCAGCGCATTCGGCTCATTGAGGTTGAGCGTGATGTCGGTGCCATTGATCAGGCCCGGCGCGTCGTCGGCGATCTGGATGGTTCGCCAGGGTGTGGTGAAGTGGGCGGTGGTGCGCACCTTGCCGCCGTCGCTCCAGCCGCGCAGCTCGGCCTCAAAGACGCGGTCCCGGCGTTGGTCCAGCGACATACCCGAATAATTCACCAGCGCGGCTTCGTGGATCGCCAGATAGGGCCCGCTATCGAGACGCACGGTGAAAGGTGTGTGCGCGTTGGCGGCGTCCTCCACCGCGCCGGTGGAGTAGATATACTCATAGCGATTAAATTCGTGGGCTGGGGTCCACCAGGCTTCACCGCTTTCGGCCAGGTGAAACTCGGTCAGCTCATCGGTGATCTCGATCGGTGCGGTGCCATCGCTGCCGCGTTCGACTTCGAAGCGGAAGCCAACCCCGGCGTCGAAGACGCGAAAGCGTACGGTGATTTCACCGCCTTCGAATTCGGTAGAGGTAAAGGTTGCGGCCAGTTCGTTGTGGTGGTCGCGTACAACGCGGCGCTCGCCCCAGGGCTGCTCCCAGCTTTCGTCATGGGCCGCTGTCTCGATGGCCGTCAACTGTAGACCCGCTTCCAGATTGTGACCTTCAGCAAAGCGAAAGCCCAGCTGTGAATCGGCCAGCACCGGCGCACCGTCGCGATTGATCGCGTAGTGGGGCTCGCCGTCCTGGCTCCAGACCCGCACGACCGTACGGCTATCGGGCGAGGCGATCTCGGCAGGGTCGGCAATCACCGGCCCCACATCCAAGGGCTCGGGCAAAGCGTTGGCCAGGGGGCCGCTGATTGCGTCAGCCTGAGCCGGGGGAGTGCCGACGTCAGACGGCTCGGCGGCATCCGGAGACCCGCACGCGACCAGTACGCTGCCGCAAAAACCTGCAAATAGCAGCGTCTTGAGCTGTGCTGTTGATGTGAAGGGCCTGCCAATCTGAATGGCCATGCCTGCTCTCCCGTTGTTTTTGCTGCACCTGCGTGATCAGGCATAGCCTATTATGATTTGCCAATAGGGTGCGCACATCTTGCAAATTTACGCAATGAATACTCCGCTTTTGCGTGACTTCGCCGCACTGATGGCTAGACTGAGCCCCAATTATAAAACCGGGAGGACCACCATGAATGCGCGCAAACTGTCGCAAGTCTTGATGTGTAGCGCCGCCGGTATCGCCGTGATCGCGATGCCAGCCTGTGCCCGCCAGGCCACCGAGCCCACAGCGCCGATGATCAGCAATGCGCAGCTTCTGGCCGCGCAGGATGACCGCCGTCCGGAAGATGAAATCATCTATTTCGTTATGCCGGACCGCTTCGAAAACGGTGATCCTTCCAATGATACCGGTGGCATTGAGGGCGGCCGGCTCGACCATGGCTTCGATCCGACCCATCAGGGCTTCTATCAAGGCGGCGACATTCAGGGTCTAACCCAGCGGCTTGATTATATCGAAGGCCTGGGCGTAACTGCGATCTGGCTCACGCCCATCTTCCAAAATCGCGCCGTGCAGGGGCCGCCAGGCCAGGAGAGCGCTGGCTATCACGGCTATTGGATCACCGACTTCCTGGGCGTCGATCAGCATCTGGGCGGTCGTGAAGCCTTTGCTGAATTTGTCGCGGCGGCTCAGGCGCGCGACATGCGCGTTTATATGGATATCATCACCAACCATACCGCGGACGTGGCGTATTATCTGGAATGCCATGTGCCAGAGTATGAGGGGTTTATCGACCCGCAAGGCGGCTGCCCCTACCGCTCCAAAGCAGACTATCCCTGGACCACGCTCGGCGGCCCGGATGGGGAGCCGATCAATGAGGGCTTCCTGGGCGATGATCCGCAAAACCTGAACGAAGAAAACTACGCCAACCTGACCAATCCGAATTGGGCTTACACCGTTGTGCTTGATCCCGAAGACGAAGACGTCCGCAATCCGGCCTGGCTCAATGATCTGACGCTCTACCATAATCGGGGTGAAAGCTTCTGGTTTGGCGAAAGCGCGCTTTATGGCGACTTTGCCGGGCTGGATGACTTGAACACCGAGCATCCGCGCGTGGTCGAGGGCATGATCGATGTCTACCAGCAATGGATCACCGACTTTAATGTCGACGGCTTCCGCATCGACACTGTCAAACATGTGCGCCCTGAATTCTGGGCTGAGTTTAACCCCGCCATGGTCGACCATGCTGCCAGCCTGGGAATCCCGCACTTCCATGTGTTTGGTGAAATCTACGAGTTCGATCCGGGCCGCCTGGGCGCGCATACTGCCGAAAGCCATCTGCCATCGACTCTCGACTTTGCCTTCCAGGGTGCGGCGCAGGCGGTGATCGCTGGGGGGCAGCCGACGGCCGTGTTGTCGCGCCTTTACGAATTCGATCCAGCCTATGCAGAGGGCTTCGATACCGCCAAGATCAACCCGACCTTCCTGGGCAATCACGATATGGGCCGCTTTTCCATGTTCTTGCGCCAGGCCGATCCGGACATGGGTGATGCCGAAGCGCTGGCGCGCATGGAGCTGGCCCATGCCTTGATGATGTTCACCCGCGGCGTGCCGACCATCTATTACGGCGATGAGCAGGGTTTTGTGTCGGACTATAATGATCAGGGCGCGCGCGAGACGATGTTCCCCTCGGTCACCCCCATCTATGTCGACAATGATCAGATCGGAACCGACGCGACGCCGGCCGACGACAATTTCGACACCGGACACCCGCTCTACCAGGCCATTGCTGACATGGCGGCGGTGCGCACTTCAGAGCGTGCCATCCGCCGCGGTAGCCAGCTGGTCCGCCATTTCGACAGCCCTGAAGACGCCGGCGCGGGGGGTATGTTCGCCAACTCTGCCGATCTGCCCGAGGGCGAGAGCGCGCCGATTGCCACCCATGGCGGCCTGTTTGTGATCTCCCGCATTGACGAAGAGACCGGCGTGGAAGTCGTGATCGCGTTCAACGCCAACGAGGTGGAACGCTCCGCCAATGTCGCCGTCGATGGCCGTTCGCTGAGCTGGACCGGGCTTTCGGGGTCGTGTGCGGCAGAGGCCTCGGCTCCGGGCAGCTATGCGGTGAGCGTGCCAGCGCTGGGTTATGTGGTCTGTCGGTCGGGGTGGGACGGATAGGGCGTGCGTCCTTCGAGACGGCCCTTACGGACCTCCTCAGGATGAGGAAAGACGGCGTTCGATGGAGCCCTCATCCTGAGGAGCGCGAAGCGCGTCTCGAAGGACCCTCAGGATAATGCTGAACGCGACTGCATTCCCGTTCGTCATCCTGAACTTGATTCAGGACCCAGTTTCAACGCCGAGCCTGCTGGGTCCCAAATCAAGTTTGGGATGACGAGAGAGGGCTTCGACCCTGCCTAAATGCAGGCAGGGCGGACGCTTTACTCCGGCTCACTCTCCCCTCCAGGGGGAGGGACGGGAGCCACGCCATCTGGAATGCTACACGAGATCCAATCGCCCTCCCTCCCCTTGATGGGGAGGGTGTCCGCGAAGCTGACGGGTGGGGTGGAGATCATCAAGCGCTGGCGCTGCCCCCCACCCGACCCGAAGCAAAGCTTCGGCCCGTTGATCGATTTCACCGCTCAACCCCCACAAAGGGGGAGGGATGGGCGGACGCCCTACTCCGGCTTGCCCAGATCCGCTCGCTTGCTCTGCTCTTCGGCAATCCGAGCGATCAGGGACTCGACGCTCATCGTGCCGAGGTCACCGAGGTCGCGGTGGCGGACCGAGACTTCGCCGTTTTCCGCTTCAGCATCGCCCACAACAAGCATGTAGGGGATCTGCTTGGTCTGAGCGTTTCGGATCTTCTTCTGCATGCGCTCAGAAGCGAAGTCGGTTTCAACTCGGATGCCGGAATGCACGGTGTCGACGTCAGAGAAGAACATCTTTTTCTTCACCTCAGCGGCATAGTCTTCATGGCGGTCGGCGATCGGGATCACCTTGGCCTGGACAGGGGCCAGCCAGGTTGGGAATTTGCCCGCATAGTGTTCAATCAGGAAGGCCACGAAGCGTTCATGGCTTCCCAGAGGCGCGCGGTGCAGCACATAGACATGCTGCTTGGACCCATCGTCCGCCGTGTAGGTCAGGTCAAAGCGTTTGGCGGCAATGAAATCGAGCTGGTTGGTGGAAATGGCATATTCCGTCCCGACCACGGATTTCACCATGAAGTCCACCTTCGGACCGTAGAAGGCCGCTTCGCCCTCCACTTCGGTGTAGGGATAGCCGGACTCATCCATGGCGGCCTTGAGGATGTCCATCGCCTCGCGCCAGCCATCGGCGTCGTCGACATATTTGTCCAGATTATCCATATCCGGCAGGGACAGGCGCATCCAGAAGTCTTCAATGCCGAACAGCTTGTAGTAATCGGCGTGCATATGCATAACCGATACAAACTCATCCTTGGCTTGATCCTTCCGGCAATAGATATGGCCGTCATTCTGGCAGAATCCGCGCACGCGCATCAGCCCGGACAGACCGCCCGAGGCTTCATAGCGATATACCTGGCCATACTCGGTCAGGCGCACCGGTAGGTCGCGATAGGAATATTGATCCTGGGCAAACACCATGTGGTGGTGCGGGCAGTTCATGGGCCGCAGATAGAAGTCCTGCTCGTCGATCTTGATCGGCGCATACATGTCTTCGGCATAGTAAGGCAGATGGCCCGAGCACTGATACAGTTCGCCCTTGGTGATGTGAGGCGTGAACACGCGCTTATAGCCCGCGCGATGCTCAGTCACCCGCGCCAGGTGCTCCAGCTCGTCGCGGAGGACCGCGCCATTGGGGAGCCAGAGGGGTAGGCCCGCGCCCACCTCTTCGGCCAAGGCATACAGCCCCAGCTCGCGGCCAATCTTTCGGTGGTCGCGCTTGGCCTGTTCCTCCAGGCGCACCAGCTCAGCGTCCAGCTCTTCCTTGGTTTCAAAGGCGAGCGCATGAATGCGCTGCAGCTGCGCATTCTTGGCATCACCGCGCCAATAGGCTCCGGCAATCGAGCGGAGCTTGAAGTGACCGACCTGGCCGGAATGGTCCACATGCGGGCCGCGGCACAGATCGACGAAGTCGCCGGTGCGATAGAAGCTGATCGTGGTCTCGCCATCCTCGCCAACCACGGACTCATCGCCGGTCTCCTTGGCGATGGCCGTGGAGCCCTTGTCGCGCAGAAGCTCCAGGAGCTCGACTTTGAAATCCTGGCCTTCCTTAGCCATATAATCGATCGCTTCGTCGGCGCTGACCTCCTCGCGAATGAAATACTTCTTCTTCTTGCGAAGTTCCTTCATGCGCTTTTCGATCTTGGGCAGGTCTTCCACCGTGATCGGTTCATCGAGCGCGATGTCGTAGAAGAACCCAGTATCAGTCGACGGTCCCACACCAAATTTCGCGGTCGGATACAAATCCTTGATCGCGGCGGCCATCAGGTGCGCGGCCGAGTGGCGGCGCGTCTCTACGGGAAAATTGTCTTGCGACATGACTGGGTTCGTTTTCTTGACTGATAAGTTGACACCAAAACCCGCGCTGCCACAGGGGAAGCACGGGTTGTATTCGATTTAAGGATTTGCAGGCGCTGTGTCTATGCAGACGCTGGGCCTTGAGCATTGTGTCTTCCTGTCCCGGCCAAGCGAAGCGCAGAGCCGGGATCAACGTGAAGCCTCTCTTTCCCGGCGAAGGCCGGGACCCAGAGCCTTAAAACGCTGAGCCCTATCTTCCTCTGGGCCCCGGCCTTCGCCGGGGAGGAGGGGGTTGGAGAGGAAGCCAGTACACGCCGCGCGCGACGCGAGGGCAGGGTCTACTCCTCCGCCGGCGGCTCCACGATCAGAGCCTGGGCCACCAGCACGGCCTGGGTGCGATTGATGACATCCAGCTTTCGGAAAATGGCCGTGACATGGGCTTTCACTGTGGCTTCACTAATGCCCATATCATAAGCGATCTGCTTATTGAGCCGACCGGCCGCCAGCCCTTGCATGACTCTCAGCTGAGCTGGCGTGAGCAAGGCAAGCTTGGCCGCGGCTTCAGCAGCTTCGTCGGCCTCAAGGCTATCATCTTCAGGGGCCCAGATATCGCCATCAAGAATGGCGGTGAGCGCCTCGCACAGCGTTTCCATGCCCGCTGTCTTGGGTATGAAGCCTGAGGCCCCAAACTCGAGCGCGCGGGCCGCCACTCCGGGGGCGGTGCTGGCGCTAATGACGACGATCGGCGTGTTGGGATAGGCGCGCCGAAGCTCAGCCAATCCGACGAAGCCCGAACTGTCTTCCATGTGCAGGTCCAGGCATACCAATTCCGCCGCCCCTGTCTGCAGGGCGGTTGTGGTTTCCTGTAGCGAGCTGGTCTCTACCACCGCACGATCCGGGGCGACGCGTGCCACTGCCGCAGCCAGAGCGGCGCGGAATAATGGATGGTCATCGGCCAGAAGAATACGGCTCATATTGGTCATCGCGTCCATGAACGCCTCCCCACGTCACAGAACTGACAAAGGCTAGCTTGCATGCGAGGCGGCGTCGCCTCACCAAAAAGTCGCATGCCGATTAGGGTCATTTTCGACCATTGGCGCATACCGCCGCCCTTCGCCTCTCAAGATACTGCCGCCCTAAGACGTCGGACGACCGGCGCACCGGAGCCTGAACCGCTCCAGACCAATCGGGAGGTACGTAACCCATGACGTTATCGTCTGTTCTTAAAACCACGTTGGCCGCTGGCGTTTCCGCCATGGCTCTGAGCTCAGGCGCGATGGCGTCGAATCCTGAAGAAATGGAAGCCCGGCTTGCGGCGCTGGAAGCCATGGTGGCCGAATTGCGCAATGAGCTGGAGGCTGAACGCGCCCGCTCCTCGGCGCGCGACAACGCCATGACCCACCGGGTTGTGGAGTTGGAAACCCGCGAGCAACCGGCCCAGGTAACCGCTGCCGCCAGCCCGCCCGGTAATGGCTTCATGGCGGGCAATACCAACATCACCTATGGCGGTTTTATCGATATTGATGCCCATCTGACCGATACGTCGGATGCAGATTTGGGCTCCACGTCGATTACGCGGGACTTCTACATCCCCGGTGCGACGCCCGTCGGCGGGACTGGCGATAGCGAACCGGACTTCGATTTCACTGCGCAGGGATCGCGCTTCTTCTTCGCGACCACCACACCGACCGATTATGGCGATGTGAAAAGCCGGTTGGAGTTCGACTTCCTGGGCTCGCCGGGGGGCAATGAGCGCGTCTCCAACTCCTATAATCCGCGCATGCGCGTGGCCTGGGCCGAACTGGGCAATTGGCGGATCGGCCAGGACTGGTCGACCTTCCAGAACACTGCCGCCATCCCCGAAAGCGCCAGCTTCCTGGTGCTGTCTGATGGCATGGTCTTCGTTCGCCAGCCCCAAATCCGCTACACCAACGGCAATTTCCAGGCGTCGCTGGAAAACAACGAGACGACCGTCACGCCCTTTGGCGGCGGTGGCCGGATCGTCAGCGGCGACGGAGCCGCGCCCGATATTGTGGCGCGCTATAATATCCGCCGCGAGGGCGTGAATGTCGCCCTGACCGCTATTGCGCGCCGCCTGGCCGCCGAAGTGGCAGGCATTGATGGTGAGGCCCTCGGCTGGGGCGTCTCGGTTCAAGGGCGCGTGTCCTTGGCCGAAGGCTCCGATCTGCGTTTCTCGGCAACTGCGGGTGAAGGCGTGGGCCGCTATATCGGCCTGAATGCCATCAATGGTGCCGTGGCCACGGCCACAGGCGATCTAGAAGCCATCCCGGTTTATGGCGGGCTGGTCGCCTGGCGTCAGGAGCTGGGCGAAGGTCGCCGCTTCAATATCGGCTACTCGATCCTGGAAGCGGACAATGATGTGGCGCTGACCGGCACCGGTGCAACCCGCTCGGTTCAGTCTGGCTATGCCGCCTTGCTCACCACATTGGGCGGCGGCGTCACGATTGGCGGTGAAGTCATGATCGGCTCTCGCGAGCTGGAGAACGGGACGTCCGGCACCATCAGCCGCGTCACCCTGTCAACGAAATACGCGTTCTAACCCCAACCGGTCGCTGGGCGGCGGACAGATCCGCAGCCCAGCGGTCCCCATCGACGTTAAGAGGAGGCCGAACCATGGACGGATCAAACCCCAAAGCCGCAGGCAGCGCCCCGGCGCTTGTTCCGGTTCCCGACGATTATGCAGACCGTGCCCTGATTACCGCGAAGGTCTATGCGGAAAAGTATCAGCGCTCGCTCGAGGACCCCGATGGGTTCTGGCGTGAAGAGCTGCAGCGGCTGGATTGGTTCAAGACGCCCTCCAAGATCTCCGATGTCAGCTGGGACCCGGACAATCTGCATATTCGCTGGTTTGAGGACGGCGAGCTAAACGTCGCCTATAACTGCATCGACCGGCACCTGGAAGAGCGCGGCAATGACACCGCGATCATCTGGGAAGGCGATAATCCGGGCTTCCACCACTCCATCACCTTCTCCCAGCTGCACAATCATGTGTGCCGGATGGCCAATGAGCTGAAGCGAATTGGCGTGCGTAAAGGCGATCGCGTCACCATTTATATGCCCATGATCCCTGAAGCGACCTATGCCATGCTGGCGTGCGCGCGCATCGGGGCGGTCCACACAGTGGTGTTTGGCGGCTTCTCGCCAGAAGCGCTGGCTGGCCGCATCGAAGACTGTGGCTCTGAGTTTGTTGTTACAGCCGACCAGGGTGTGCGCGGCGGCAAGGGCGTCGCCCTGAAGGCGAATGTCGACAAGGCGCTGGATCTGGCTGAGGGCGTGCGCGCGGTCCTGTGCGTGCGTCACACCGGCGCGAGCGTGCCCTGGGTCGAAGGCCGTGATTTCTGGCACCATGATCTGGCGCTGGAGGTGGATGCCAACTGCCCCGCTGAACCCATGAAGGCTGAAGACCCGCTCTTCATCCTGTACACCTCCGGCTCCACCGGAAAGCCCAAGGGCGTGCTGCACACCACCGGTGGGTATCTTTTGTGGGCAGCGTTGACCTTTGACGCGGTCTTCGATGTGCGCCGTGGCGAAGTGTTCTGGTGCACGGCCGATATCGGCTGGATCACCGGGCACACCTATCTGACCTATGGCCCGCTGGCCAATGGCGTCACGACGCTGATGTTCGAAGGGGTTCCGACCTATCCCGGTCCTGATCGCTTCTGGCGGGTCTGCGCCAAGCACAAGGTCAATGTCTTCTACACCGCGCCGACAGCGCTGCGCTCGATCATGCGTGAAGGCGATGCGCCGGTGGAGAAGCATGATCTGTCCAACCTGCGCCTTCTGGGCACGGTGGGCGAGCCGATCAATCCCGAAGCCTGGTCCTGGTATCACCGCGTGGTGGGCAAGTCGAAACTGCCCATCGTGGACACCTGGTGGCAAACCGAAACCGGGGCCTGTCTGATGACCCCGCTTCCGGGTGCTCATGCGTTGAAGCCGGGGGCGGCCAGCTTCCCCATGTTCGGCATTGAGCCGGCGCTGGTGGACAATGAAGGCAACCCCGTCCCCGAAGAGGGAGCCGCGGAGGGCAATCTGATCATCAAGGGCTCATGGCCCGGTCAGATGCGCACCGTCTATGGCGACCATAAGCGGTTTGCGGAGACCTATTTCTCCACCTATCGCGGTCTCTACTTCACCGGTGATGGCGCCCGCCGCGATGAGGACGGCTATTGGTGGATTACAGGCCGGGTGGACGATGTTCTGAATGTGTCCGGCCACCGCCTGGGCACCGCGGAGATCGAGAGCGCGTTGGTGTCCCATCCGCTGGTCGCTGAGGCTGCTGTTGTGGGCTATCCCCATGATATCAAGGGCCAGGGCGTCTACTGCTATGTCACGCTCAATGCCGGGCTGGAACCCACCGATGAGACGGCGAAACAGCTGCGCGGCCATGTGCGCTCTGAAATCGGACCTGTGGCGAGCCCGGATCTGATCCAGTTCGCACCGGGTCTGCCGAAAACCCGCTCCGGCAAAATCATGCGCCGGATCTTGAGAAAAATTGCCGAGAACCAGTTTGATGCGCTTGGCGATACCTCCACGCTGGCCGATCCCGGCGTCGTGGATGACCTGATCGAGGGCCGACTAAACCGTTAGTCATTTCCTCCCCCTCGAGCGATGCCGTCCAGCACTTGGCATCGCCCTTCGCGGCTGGCGCGCCCATCCTCCTCTTGCGGCGCGCCAGCCGTTTTCTTTTTTCTTGTCCTCCGGCATGTCCATGCCATCGGGTCCTCGCTTTCGGTGAGGCAAGCTCACCTTCGCTGCGGGCGGCTGTTCGCCTTGCGAGCGCTGATGCGCTCGGGGTGTAGACCCACTGAGCCATCATCCAGACCCTCGTCATCCCAAACTTGATTTGGGACCCAGCAGGCTCGGCGCTGAGACTGGGTCCCGGATCAAGTCCGGGATGACGAAGGCGCAGAGCTGATATCCAGACAGACTCTCTTCCCCAGCGAAAGCTGGGGCCCATGGCGATGAAGCGCTGGTACTTCAAGATCGATGGATCCCAGCTTCCGCTGGGAAAGAGAAGGGGTAAGGGGCTTGGGCGTATCATCAAACGCCACCGCTGCCCCACCCCTGTCCCGGACGCTGAAGGCGATCCGGGATCGACTGACAGCACCTGGGCGATTTCGCGTAGCGCATTCGTTGGATCCCGGCTCGTCGCTCCGCTCGACCGGGACAGGAGGGTGGCCACTCCCTCCTTCAGGACCCAGGTGATCGCAGAGCGCCACTGGGTCCCAGATCAAGTCCGGGATGACGAATGAGAGGGTGGAGGTGCGGGTACCCCGACGCCGCAGGCGTCGCAAGGGCGACCGCCCGCCCGCAGCGAAGGTGAGTGTGCTCATCGAGAGCGAGGAGCCGACCGGGCGGGGGTCCGGGAGGACCAACAAAAAAAGGCCGGGCATAGCGGCCCGGCCTTTCTCATTAACTACGAAACGAAACGTCAGATTATTCCGACTTCTCTTCTTCGCTGGCTTCAGCCGCAGCGTCTTCAGCCGGGGCCTCCTCTGCGGCAGCCTCTTCAGCGGGCGCTTCTTCTTCAGCCGGTGCGGCAGCGGCTTCTTCTTCAGCGGCCTTTTTGGCGGCTTCTTTTTCGGCCCGCTCTTCAGCGCGTTCTTTCGCTTTCTCGCCCGGCTCTCCCTTTTTCGGGTTGTTGCCAGCGGCCCACTCGTAAACGCCAGCGTCCTTCAGGAAACGGGCGACACGGTCGGTCGGCTTCGCGCCTTTTTTGATCCACTCAGCGGCTTTCTCAGCGTCGACAACAACACGCTGCTCGTGGTCTTTCGGCAGCATCGGATTGTATGCGCCAATCTTCTCGATGAAGCGGCCATCACGCGGCATGCGCGCGTCAGCCACAACGATGCGGTAGTAAGGGCGTTTCTTAGCGCCACCGCGGGCGAGACGAATTTTAACAGACATGGGATTTCCTTTTCAAAGAGGCTTAGAGGCGATTTTCATCGCGAGCATTGGGGTTTTCGGGCGTGTCGTGATCGTGTGATTGCGGCGGAACAGGGTTCCAACTGCACGCTTCGATCACGGGCGTTTCGGGCAATCTGGCGGGGTCGTCGCCTTCCAGAAGGAAGCGGAGCTCGGTCACAGCGCAGCGTTCCAAACCCTGTGAGGCCGGCGCAAAGCGCAACCGACTGATCGATCGCAGGGCCTGGAGCCGCATCTGGATGGCCATCACATCGGCGGTGACTTCGGTAAAGCGTTCGTCGCTGGTCTCATCCACCACCGCGTTGCAGGCCGTGCAGGCATTGACCGGCTGACCATCCTGCCGGATTTGATAGGCAATAACGCAGGTTCCGGCGGCACCGGCGCGCGCCGCCATCTCTGGAAACTCCAGGACCAGAGGTTCGATCGCGTCGGTTGTGGACACGCGAAGACCCCCACCATCGGCCGTGCAATAGGCTGGCAGTGGGTGGGTGGATGCGAGGAGCAGGGCGAAGAGCGCAATCATTTCTTCTTGCCTCCGGGCAAGCCTGGAAGCCCGCCACCGCCCAATCCCGGCAGGCCGCTCGGGGCGGGTCCGCCAAGGCCTGGCAGATTGGCACCTGCAGGCGCATTGCCTTTGAGCAGATCCGACGCTGCGGCATCCAGGCCTGGCGGCATGCCCCTAGGAGGCATTCCGCCGCCTGGCATTCCAGGCATGCCGGGTAATCCGCCCTTGCCGCCCTTCTTGCTCATCTTCTTCATCATGTCCGCCATCTGGCGGTGCATTTTCAGAAGCTTGTTGACGTCCGGCACTTCAACGCCCGCACCCTTGGCGATGCGGCGCTTGCGGCTGGCTTTCAGGATTTCAGGTTTGGTCCGCTCTTCGCGCGTCATGGAGGAGATGATCGCCTCTTGGCGCTTAAGCATTTTGTCGTCCATGCCAGCCGCGGCCATCTGCTGTTTGGCTTGCTTATTCATGCCCGGCAGGAAACCCATCAGACCGCCCAAACCGCCCATCTTCTGAAGCTGGCGCAGCTGATCGGCCAGATCGTCCAGGTCGAACTTGCCCTTCGCCATCTTCTTGGCGAGCTTGGCAGCCTTGTCCTGATCGACCTCAGCGGCGGCTTTTTCCACCAGCGAGACGATGTCGCCTCTGCCCAGAATGCGGCCGGCGAGGCGCTTGGCATCGAAGGCGTCCAGGCCATCGACTTTTTCACTTACGCCCAGGAATTTGATCGGCAGGCCGGTGACCCAGCGCATGGACAGGGCTGCACCGCCGCGCGCATCGCCATCCATCCGGGTCAGCGCCAGGCCGGTCAGCGGCAAGCGTTCGTGGAAGCGTTTGGCGGTTTCCACCGCGTCCTGGCCGGTGAGCGCGTCAGCCACCAGCAGGGTTTCGCGCGGACGAGCAATGTCGGCGATCTTCGCCGCTTCGCTCATCATCTCCTCATCAATGGAGGTCCGGCCCGCGGTGTCCAGGATCACCACATCATAGCCCTGAAGACGGCCCGCGCTCATGGCGCGCTTGGCGATCTCCACCGCGCTTTGCCCGGCGACGATGGGCAGGCTTTCCACGCCTGCCTTTTCGGCCATCTGCGCCAGCTGTTCCATCGCGGCTGGGCGTCGGGTGTCGAGCGAGGCGACGAGCACTTTTTTGTTCTCGCGCTCGGTGATGCGCTTGGCGAGCTTGGCGGTGGTGGTGGTTTTACCCGAGCCCTGCAGACCGGCCATCAAGATGGCGACCGGCGGCTCACCGGCAAGCGCGAGGCCTTCGGGGTCGCCATCCCCGCCCAGCAATTCGACAATCGCGTCGTGGACGATTTTGATGACTTGCTGGCCCGGCGAGACCGAGCGGATGACCTCTTCGCCCACGGCGCGCTCGCGCACCTTGGTGGTGAAGTCTTTCACCGCAGGCAGGGCGACATCGGCCTCCAGCAGCGCCACGCGGATTTCGCGCAAGGCCGCATCGACGTCTTTCTCACTGAGCGCACCGCGCCCGGTGAGCCCGTCGAATATGCCTGTCAAACGTTCGCTTAAGCTGTCGAACATGGGCCCTGCTTCAATCTGCTTCTCTCACACTTAAGAAGTGTGCTTCGTCGTCATCGTCTTCAACCACGCTCACGTCCCTCATCCTGAGGAGGCGGCAAAGCCGCCGTCTCGAAGGACGCAATCCTCAACACGCACGCCGCAACCGCCCCGCTGAACGAAGACTTCGTCGAGCGGGGGACCTCGCCGACCTCCGGGCGTGTGATCCTGGCTTTCGTCAGGACGCCGTGTGTCGGTTAGGCAAGCGGATGGGCGCTTGCGTAGGAGCGTGGGGAGTTACTGGGGGACGGGGGGAGAGTCAAGGGTGAGGATAGGCGAGACGTAATCCTCGGGCCGGTCAATTGGCAACATAATGCGCAGTCCCGAACAGGAAGGACCATGCGCTATGCAGCAAGAGACTGAGCCTCGGACCTGTCACAATATTCGACGGAACATCCGGATCGAAAGCGCTGAGCTGCAGGCGGCTCAGATCGCATATCGATCTCTAAGGGCTGATCTGGCGCGCCTTAACGAGCAGGTTCGGACATTGGAACGTGATCGCGCTGAGCTGTATGACTTGGATGATGAGCTTCCGATGACCATCCCGGGCCCTGATCTCGAAAGCTCGGGTCCACGAGGTCGCTGGAGAGTGCTTTACCACTTGCTCCGCCGGCTCGGTCAAGCGTTGGATATTCGAGACCTTTTTGACGGGCTGCACCGTGCGCGCCGCGTGGCGGAGGCAGATCAAGAGCTAAAAAGGCGACTCGCTGGGCTCCGGGTCTTGATAGACAATAATGAGCGCAGCCTGAGACAGAGATCGGGCGAAATTAATAGGCTTGAGCGGCAGATCGCAGCCTCGTTCTATGCGCATGCTCGATTTGAGTGTTCCGGAAAGCCCTTCAACAGCTTCGTTTTTGACCCGCCTGATCGGCTGAGATGGCAGCGTTAGTCACGAGCCTCACCGAGCACCACACCATATCTCGTTCGCGCCTCATTCAGCGCTTCTTCTAGAAGGGCTTCCTCGCCCGGTCCGATATCACGCAGGGCCGCTTCCAGCCGCTGCCACTCCGCCTCGCTAACATCGCCGCGCAGATAGCCCGCTGCGATAACCACCATCGCCTCGCCAATTGGCGCGCGACCATTGTCGAGCTCAGGACGCGCATGATCCAGAAGGCAGGCGAAGGCGGCTTCGTCGCCGTCAATGCTTGCGGCGAGCCGGGCGGGCAGCATTTTGATCGCCTCGTGGCCCGGTGCGTCGGCGGCGGGGCAAGCGTGGAATGGGGCGAGCTCCGACAGGGCGTTGACGTCACCCGGGTCAGGCTGCTGGCGCTTCAGTCTGTCGCAAAGGTCTGACACCGTGTCAGGCTTTGCGTGTTCGTAGGCGGTTGAGAGCCCGGCTGGCACACGCCTGCATCCATAAGGGTCGAGACGGGCTCCGTTTCCAACCTCAAAAAACAGATCAATCCAGGCTGCGGCTTCGGCCACTTCGCTTCGACTGAGCAGCCTTGCTGGCGCAGCGAGCGTGTGTTCGGAGCGTTGACCCTCCAGCACAGCATAGGCATGCCAGCGCATATGCGCTTCGCCATAGTGCGTCGGGGTGTCTTCAAGCACAGCGTCGGCATGGGCGATCAGGCAGGATAGCGTTTCTTGCGCACGCGCCTGATCGGATGGGTTGCGAAGCGCAAAGCCTGACAGGTCGGCATCTGTCACCTCGCAGGTTTGATCCCCGGAAGCGGACGGCTGTCCTCTATCTGCAGGCACGCAGCCCCCGAACAAAAGGAGCGCCGAGGCACCAATCACAATTCGCCTGAAAGAGGAATTCATGACGACACTACACGTGCTCTGGGGTTCAAGGTCAACGTCGCTCCTTTTATTCAGGGGCTACAGGCCACGTCGCTTGATCAAAGGCAGTGCGAACTTCTCCAACACCGACGCAGCGAGCGTATAATCGGGCCGCTGCTCTTTCTCATAGTCACGATTCTAGGAGACATCCGCTGACGCGGCTGTGGTAGTCGTAATAGTCGTAGGAGCTATTTCTCCTAAAACTCCAGAAAAATCTGAAATATTTGCAAGCGCGCCCAAGCTTCCCTTCTGTGCCTCAACCGCCTACCTCTAGCGCCAGACGCTTACACCGGCCCGTGAAAGGCTCCCGCCCATGCTCAAAATCGCTTTCCAGATGGACCCGATCACCGGCGTCGATATCAATGGGGACTCCACCTTTGACATTGCGCTGGAGGCGTTCTCAAGGGGCCATGAAATCTGGGTTTATGAGCCGCGGCATCTGTCGCTGGAGGACGGGCGTGTGCGGGCGACCGCGCAGAAGGTGACCCAGCTGCAGCGGGTCAAGGGCGATCACGTCACGCTGGAAGCCCCCGTGACGCTGGACCTGCATGGCGTGGATTCGATCTTTCTGCGCCAGGACCCGCCCTTTGACATGAGCTATATCACCTCCACCCATATCCTGGAGCATCTGATGCCCGAGGTCCTGGTGGTCAACGATCCGCGCCATGTCCGCGATGCGCCGGAAAAGCTCTTCGTCACCCATTTCGAGGGCGTGATGCCGCCGACGCTGATCACCTCGTCAGAAACGGAGATCCGCGCCTTCTTCGAGCGTCATAATCGCGACATCGTCGTGAAGCCCTTGTTCGGCAATGGCGGGGCTGGCGTTTTTCGCATTCGCGACACGGCGGAAAACCTCGCCTCTCTGGTGGAGATGTTCCAGCTGATCAGCCGTGATCCGCTGATGGCCCAGGCCTTCGTGCCGGATGTGAGGAATGGCGACAAGCGCGTCATCCTGGTGGATGGCGAACCGGTCGGGGCGATCAACCGAGTCCCGGCCGAGGGCGAAGTACGGGCCAATATGCATGTTGGCGGCAAGGCCATCGCCAGCGAGCTGTCGGCTCGCGACCGGGAAATCTGCGACATCATCGGGCCGGAGCTTAAGCGGCGCGGCCTGGTCTTTGTCGGCATCGATGTGATCGGTGACGTGCTCACCGAAATCAATGTGACCTCACCCACCGGCATCCAGGAGTTGCGGCGGTTTTCCGGCGTGGATGTCTCCAAGCTTTTGATCGACTGGGTCGAAGCCAGGCGGGGGTGAGTCTTTCCCAATTGGTCGCATAGGCCCCGGGAAGGCGGGCGCATAATATCCCTACCATGGGACAGGAAATTGCTTCCGCTGAAGATTTCGACGAAGCCGGGTTCAAGGCGCGTCTGCGTGATGAGTCCTTGCTTGTCCTGAGCTGGTTCAAGGAAAAGGCGTTTGAGCGCGCCGATCCGCCCCTGATTGGAGCTGAGGTCGAAGGCTGGCTGCTTGATGGCGACCTGATGCCGGCTCAGCGCAATCTTGATTTCCTCAACCGGGCCGACAACCCCGGCCTGGATCAGGAACTCAGCCAGTATAATTTCGAGCTCAATCTTGATCCCACCAGCCTTGGCGACCGGGGCCTGGAAACGCTGGAAAGACGCTTCTCAGAGCTGTGGGCCCATTGCTGCGCGACCGCGACGACTATGGACCTCCATGCCGCCATGATCGGCATGCCGCCAACTCTGCGCGAAGGTATGCTCGATCTGGACAGCATGACGCCGTCCAACCGCTATCGCGCTTTGAATGACCGGGTCATGCAGCTGCGCGGCGGGACCCCGCTGACCTATGAGATTGAAGGCCGCGAGCGCCTGGAGCGTGCGGAAAACCACTTGATGCTCGAAGCGGCCTGCACGTCGCTGCAGACCCATTTAATGCTCGACCCGGACGCTCAAGTTCGCCAGTTCAATGCCGCAATGATCGCCTCGGCTCCGGTGCTCGCGGTTTCTGCCAATGCGCCCTACCTCTTTGGCCGCCGCCTGTGGGAGGAGACCCGTATCCCGGCTTTCGAGCAGGCCATCCGGGTGGTCAGCTTCAAGGACAAAGCCGGGCGTCATGTCGGCCGGGTTGATTTCGGCACCCAATATGTGCGCGAAAGCCTGATGGAGCTGTTCCTCGAAAATCTCGATGGCCATGCCCCGCTTCTGCCCGTCGTCGAGGATGCTCCGGCCGAGCGCCTGCGCCATTTCAAGCTTCAGAACGGCACGCTATGGCGATGGAACCGGCCGATCGTGGACACCAATAAAGAGGGCGTCCCGCACCTGCGGATCGAAAACCGGATTACGCCGGCAGGCCCGACACCGGTGGACATGACCGCCAATGCCGCCTTTTTCATTGGTTTGACCTTGCATTTATCCGGGCTTGAAGAGGCCCCTGAGCATGGGCTGGCGTTTGAGGACACGCGGCGGAATTTCTATGCGGCTGCGAAGTCCGGGCTGGGGGCCAAGATCACTTGGCTGGACGGCCAGCGCGGGGATATCCAGCATTTGATCGCGACCCAATTGGCCGATGACGCGGAGCGCGCGTTGCTGGCCGCCGATGTCGATCGCCATGTCGCCCGCAGATATATGGACATCATCCGGGCCCGCGCCCGGTCCGGTCTGAATGGGGCCGCCTGGCAACGCTCCTGGGTTAATTGCAACGGGCGCGATCTGCAGGGATTGATGGGGGCTTATCTGGAGCTTCAACATAGCGGGAAACCAGTTCATACATGGACGGTATGAGCCCGATCCAACTCGACGAATTTGATCACCTGCCGCCTGCGCTGGCCACTGTGAGCGCGCGGGATTTGCGCAGCGTGTTTCCCAACCCAACGCTGATCCGTCTGGAAGGTCGGCATAAACAACCGGTTGCGCTGGGCGTCATGCTGCACGGCGACGAAGTGGTGGGATTGGCCGTTCTTAAGCGCCTGCAAGCCTGGATGAAGTCTCACCCGCTGCCCCGCAGCCTGATCATCTTTGTCGGCAATGTCTTTGCGGCAGAGGCCGGGGCTCGCAAATTGCCCGATCGTCCCGACTATAATCGCATCTGGCAGGATGGCCCGGAGCCGGAGCACGCGCTGGGCCAACGCGTCCTGGCGGCCTTTGATGCAGCCGACCCGTTCGCCCATATCGACCTGCACAACAATACTGGAGCCAACCCGCATTATTGCTGCGTCCACAATGAGCGACCCGACACACTTCAGCTGGCGAGCTTTTTGGGTCCGCTGGCCATGTATACCCACAACCCGCCCACTATGTTCTCCAATTCGCGTGCGTCTCGGATTCCAGCCGTCACGGCGGAATGCGGTCAGCCCGGCGAGGTCGATGGCGAGGAGGCCGGGTTCAACCTGGTTATGGCCGCGCTCCACCTGGACCATTTCCGGGGCGCGCCGGATCTTGATCTGACCGTGTTTGAGGTCACCGGGCGGATCGAAATTGCCGCCGATGCCAGCTTCGGCTTTGCTCACGGGATTGAAGCCGATCTAGAGCTGCCGCCAAAGCTGGAGAATTGGAATTTCTTTGAACGGCCTGCGGGGTCCACTTTTGCGCGTCGGTTGACCGGGCGTCAGGTCATGACCGTCTATGACGATGACCGCAATGATGTCACCGACCGCTTTTTCCGGATCGAAGGCGATCGGGTGATCCTGGTCAAAGACGCCACACCAGCCATGCTGACCATGAGCGAGGCGGCGATCCGGGCCGACTGTCTGGGTTATTTGATGGAAAAGCGCGGCGGATAAGCTGCAGATTCTCCGCTGAAACGTCTCAAAATCTGCTTTGGCGTCTCAAACCTCTACAAAGTCTGGGTTTTTCATCTGGTCGCCAGGACACTCAGTTCGATATGGCGGGGGGGGGGGCGACTGATGCCATGATTGGTCTTCTGTCCCACCTCACCCGCGCTGAGACGCGCATCAATCAGAAGGTCTGGGTCACGACGTATGACTTCGAGGGTTTGCGCGATCATATCCGGACCTGGGACCCCGCGTTAAAAATCGAATTCGTTTCCAACTCTGAATCCCTGTAAATCTCTGTAATTATTGCCTTATGTCAGTCCCTCCGGAGTTCGCACCTGAGGTAAAGGGATCCCGTCAATTCTGTGGCAGTTGGAACTGGATTCACCGCTCGTGCTTTGAATCACGCAGCAGCCGTTTATCGTAGCGGGAGTGGTGTAGCAACCTTCACGCACAGGGCCCATAATACATTGAGAATATTACATTTTCTGTGAGATTTCGAGCCCGATACCCGCGTCTAGCTTCAGTCGGCGGATGATCCAGTCTCCTGCTCTGCGTTTGAGCAAACGAGGCTGAACGTAGACTCTGCGCCCTGACATCGCGCGCTGGCGACAGAGCGCAGAAGGATAGTGTCATAGCGTGTCCGGCGACCTGGCAGGCGGTGGCCGTCAAGCAAGTCACCAGTAACCTGGAGTCGGCGATGCGATACCGACAACGCGTTGAGAAGATGCGTGATTGTCCGCCGAGGCAGCCAGACGGCGAACTGTATGATGTGGACGGCACCGTCGCCGATCCCAAGCACTGCGGCTTCGACTTGCTTGCCGTCAAAGAAGGTCAGCGCAGCTCCACTCGCCTCAAGCGGCAGCTTGAGGCCGTCCTCGAATTTCAGCAGGCCGCGTGCGGCGTTGAAATTCACCTCAGCATCGCCGGTCGCACTGAATCTCGCCTGTGCGTCAAGAACGTTGCCAAGCTCAATCTTGAATTTTACCACGACAACCACTTTCTCCATCTATTCTCACAAGCGCACGGGTTCAGCTGCCGCGCGGCCGACGCATTCGCCTATGCCGATCATGGCGTTGGCGGCGTCTGTCAGACGACGCTGTCCAGCAAGGCGGATGCATTCGCTACCATCATAAGAGAGGATCGCGAAAATAGATCGGGTAAGAACTAATCATGATCTCAGTATTTTATAGAATTATTGAAATGTTGAAAATAATTGCTACAATAAAAATGACGCATAACGCGCCTCAATGTGATTGCATGATGCTTTGTGTGCCCACATATTGACTATGCTTCCTCTTTCATTAGTGGTGCATTTATTTATTGTTTACGATTTCGCATTCCGGCTGAGATCGGTGCCAAACCGTTATCGGATTGCACAGGCGCTCGCCGGGAGATCGGAATAGAGGAGGCCTGAATGACGTTGTTGGCTCGATCCACGCACAGCGCGAGCACTGACCCATCGATACTATTTAGAATAATCATGATGAAATGAAATATAACTGTAGAGATAATAGGGTTTTATAAATCAAGCGTACA
Source organism: Oceanicaulis sp. (assembly GCA_028280165.1). Lineage (GTDB taxonomy): Bacteria > Pseudomonadota > Alphaproteobacteria > Caulobacterales > Maricaulaceae > Oceanicaulis. The sequence continues at coordinate 31,122 of JANQMI010000044.1, forward strand.
CGCCATTGGTTAGCCACATTGGCGACATATTGGATCAACACTATCAAAGGGTGAGCGTTTGACGGCTAAAGTCTGAGAATGCTGCAGTCAACGTCCTCGTTGGATATGGAACTTGAGGTGACTTCACGTGTCTGACTTTGATATGGTGCAAGACGTCGCAGCGGTTGCAGAGTTCGGCTCGATGGGCGCTGCTGCGCGAGTGCGGGGGCGCCCGCAGCAATACATTTCGCGCAGCGTCCAGAAGTTCGAGAGCTTGGTCGGCGTGAAGCTGTTCGAACGACACAGTTTCGGCGTGATGGTTACACCTGAAGGCCGTGCTGCGATCATTCTGGCCGGTTCTGCGGCCCGAATTTATCAGGACATCCTCGGCCTGCGTGAACAGGAAGCAACGACGGGAATTCGGTGCGCCGTCGCCGCAGACGTTCTAACTTGGGCGCACGCTGACAACTTCCGCACCGCTTGCCTCGGCTCTGGCTACGCAGTTTGCAGCCTGCAATCGATCGGAGCGGCGACGCCCAACAGCGCGCTCTTCCTAGAGAGGCATGATTTGCTGTTTTGCAAGCAGCCGGACACTGTCTTGGAAAACTGCGAGTTTAGACCGATGCTCTTTGCGGAGTACGACTTGGGCGTGTTGCGGGGGCCGTCGCAGGTGCCTCACCTGGTTCCAAAATCGCTCTGGCGCTACGTCGAGCCGTTGGTCACTGCGCAACAAGCGACCATTTTTTCCGACTTGCACGCGGCGCATTGGATCGCCGATGCGGGCGACGGACAGTGCCTAGAACCAACTCGATATTGCATAGACGACACTTCACAAGGTCCCGCGGTGGCACCTAACGGCCCGAAGCCGCTAGGAGCTTCCAATCCGCTACGTGTGAGCTGCGGGCTTTATTTCCGGAAGGTCGATGCTAGCCGGTTCAATATCGACGCGATTGAGGAGCGGTTGCGTAGACTGTTGTCGACGCAGCATGCGCTTTGCTGCGAAGCCGCTAGCATGGTCGCGCTGTGACAGGTCTCACGCCGTCTGGTGGATGCCGCCGCCGGCGTTCACGGCCTGACCGGTCTTCGTGCACCCGTGATCAGGGGAATCCAGACCCCAGAGGCTTTCGTGAGCGTGAAGAGGGTGGTTTTGAAGTGATCGCTCAGGTCGAAGAGCTGGTGGGGTATTTTCAACCCGCCGAGCACGCGTTTGACGGCGAGGTGATTATCCTGACCAGCCGGGTGAACGCCTCCGGCGCGACCCAGCTGATTGGCGCGCTCAATGGCCAGAATCACATCACGCTGGTCGGCGAAGCAACGGGCGGATCTCAAGAGGGGCCAACCGCCGGCATGATCTGGTTCGTGTGTGCCTTGGCTGTTCCAGCGGTCGAATGTGGCCAATCCGGTGTTCGGCCAGGGCTATGAGCCAGACCTCGAGGCGCTCGACACCTACGACAGCTGGATGGTCGGTGCCGATCCGGCTTTGGGTGCGGCGCTGGCCTATGCCCGCCGCTAGGCCAGCCTTTGCCTGCGGGTGAAACGCCAAGCCAGATAGGCCGCCACATACAGCACAGAGGCGATCAAGCCGCCAGCGGTGCCAAACAGGAAGCCAATCTGCTGAACCAGTGCAAAGCCGAGCGCAAGCAACAAGACGCGCCAGCCGATCTGGATGCCGCGTATCAGTTCCACGATTATAACGAAGGCTGGCAGCAGCATCAGGATTGAGATGGACGCGAAGACCAGGCCTGCCCCAAGCGAGACTGCCATGGGGATCAGGAATTGAGCCTGCGGGCTTTGTTCGGAGATGATCGGAAGCAATCCAAGCGCGGTCGTCAGTGTCGTAATCAAAACCGGGCGGAATCGGCGTGCTGCGGCCTCTGCAATCGCGTCTTCGGGATTCATCCCGCGCTCGTTGCGATTGATATTATAGCGGTCAATCATCACGATTGAGGCGTTCACCACCACGCCAGACAGCGCCACCATCCCGAAGATAGATGGGAAGGACAGATCAAAGTCCAGCATCAGATGCCCGATGATCGCCCCACCGATCCCGAACGGAATGGCGATCAGAATAATCAGCGGTTGGACATAGCTGCGCAGCTGGGTCGCGAGCAGGGCGTACATTATGATGATTGCAATCAAGAGCCCTTGACCCAGGCTGGCGAAATCCTCGGCTTGTTCGCGTCCGGCCCCGGCCAGGGTGGCGCGAAGATCAGGGTAGCGCTCGGTCAATTCAGCGATGATTTCAGTCTCGGCCCGGGCGCGGGCCTCACCGGGCGTGATGACGCTTTCATCCACGTCAGCGGTCAACTCAATGATCCGGCGCCCATCAATCCTCTCAATCTGGGTGAAGCTGCGCGTCTCAACATAGGTGGCCGCCACGGACAGGGGCAGAGTTGCGCCGTCGGGCGTACGGATACGCAACTGATCCAAAGCTGACAGGTCATTGCGCAGGGCTTGAGGATAGCGCACGAAGACGCGCACTTCATCCCGGCCGCGCTGAATGCGCTGGACTTCTTCACCGAAGAAAGACTGTCGAACCTGGCGGGCAATATCGGCTGGGACCAGACCGGCCGCCTCACCGGCGGGGGTCAGCGCAAAATTGAGCTGGCGTTTGCCCAGATCAAAACCGTCATCGATTTCAGTGACACCTTCCATGGCGGCAAGGCGCTCAGCGAACTCAGCCACGGCCGTTTCCAGCGTGTCGTTGTCCGGATGGGACATTTCGTAAGCGATATCGGAGTCCTGCGGCCCGGCTGAAGACACGATAGTGAGCT
>JANQMI010000093.1 GCA_028280165.1 Oceanicaulis sp.
GCTGACACAATCGAGCGCGATACTGAATCCAGTGAAGACCGTCAGGCGGCTAGCCAGCCCGAAGTGACCGTTGACGCTATCGCCGCGGCGCTTGCCCAACGAGAAACGGCCGACTTTGCCAGCGCCGAGCAGTCCTTGCGTCAGGCCCTGATGGATATGCCGGAGCTGGCTGAGCTGTCACGCCATGTCATCATCGAAGAAACGCCTGAAGGTCTGCGCATTCAGCTGATCGATGAGGAAGGCCGGCCCATGTTTGCCCCCGGCCAGGTCCAGCCCAATGAGCGCGCCCGCGTGCTGCTGCGCGCCGTGGGCGAGATCGCTCAGACTCTGCCGAACCGCATCACCATGTCGGGCCATACCGATGCCAGCCCTGCCCCCTCGAGCGGTCCCTCTAACTGGGAGCTATCCTCCGCGCGGGCCAATGCGGCATTGAACGTGCTTCTTGAGACTGGGATTCCTGAGCATCGCATCGCAGAAGTTCGCGGTAAGGCCGGCGCAGAGCCGCTCTTCCCCGACGACCCTTATCTGCCTGGCAATCGCCGTCTGTCGATTACGCTTTTGCGCGAAGCCCCGGTCATTCCGCCCGGCCACAGCCTCTAAAATCATCAGACTGAACCGACTTTCGGGCTTTCATCGGTCTCGATTTCCCCGTTAGCATTACCCATTCGGGGCGCAAACGTGCGCGCAATGGTGATGGGGCGGGATGGACGATCAACTGATCGCATTGACCGATTGGCGGATGTGGACGGTGTTGATCGCTGTTTGCGCCGCCATCGTGTTTTATTGCTGGGACCGCTTCGCGCTTGAGCTTGTTTCGGCTGCCGTGATTTGTGCGATCCTTTTGTTCTTCCACGTCTTTCAGCGTGAAGGCGACCCAGGAGCAGCCGATATTCTCGGCGGATTTGCCAACCCGGCCCTGATCACAATCATGGCGCTACTGGTTGTGGGCCAAGGGATTTTCCACACCGGTGCGCTGGAGAGCCCAACCCGCGCGCTGCTGGCCATGTTCGATGTTCGGCCGAAGGTCACGATTCTGGCGATTTTCGCGCTGGTCTTTCTCGTGTCCGCCTTCATCAACAACACGCCGGTTGTGGTGATGTTTATCCCGATTTTGGCAGCGATTGCCGCTCGGATGAAGGGCGCTCCATCGGGCTTCATGATGCCGCTCAGCTTTGTGTGCATTCTGGCGGGCATGACAACGCTGATTGGATCCTCCACCAACTTGCTCGTGTCCGATGCTTTGCGCGAGGCCTCTGGGTCAGGCCTGAACTTCTTTGACCCGCTTTGGCCCGGTGGAATCTTGGCTGGTGTCGGCCTTGTCTACATTCTTTTCGTATTGCCGCGCCTGCTGCCCAAACATGAAGAGGAGGAAGCGGACTCTTCCGGATCGACCGGCCGGCAATATATTGCCCAAATAGAAATCCATCCCGACCACCCGCTGGCTGGACAACGGCCGGTGGCGGGACTCTTCCCGGACCTCCAAGACATCACTGTGCGGATGATTCAGCGCGGTCAGGAGAGCTTTCTGCCGCCGTTTGATGAGATCGACCTGCGCCCAGGCGATGAGGTTATTGTCGCAGCAACCCGCAAACGCCTCACAGAGCTTCTGTCCAGCCGTCCGGAATTTGTACGCGGTGTGATTAAGTCCGCTGGCCCTAAGGAGACCCCAACACGCGGCGAACGGCTGGCGCTGACCGAAGCTGTGGTGTCTCCTGGATCGCGCCTGATTGGCCGCACTGTGCGCCAGATTGGCTTCCGCCATTCTGCTGGGACGATCTTACTGGGCGTCCAGCGCCGGTCCCGGATGGTTCGGGCACGGCTGGGAGAGATCCGGCTTGAGGCCGGTGACGTGCTGTTGATGTTTGGCTCCGCCGACGCGATGACACGGCTGCGGGCGGATCGCGATGTTCTGTTGATGGAATGGGCGACAAGCGACCTGCCGGATATCCGCAAGGCGGCCTTGGCGCGCCTGATCTTGCTGGGTGTTGTGGCCGCCGCTGCGACGGGATTGCTGCCCATCGTTGTGGCGTCGGTGACCGGAGCGGTCGCCATGATCGCAGCCGGTTGCCTGAATGTCCGTCAGGCGGCACGCGCTGTGGACTTAAAGCTTTTCCTGTTGATCGGCTCAGCCTTTGCCCTCGGCGCAGCGCTTGATGCGTCCGGCGGTGCGGGTGTCATTGCAGCGTCTGTGGTCCAGGGGTTTTCGCCCTTTGGTCCAGTCGTTCTGCTGTCCGCGCTCTTCTTTGTCGTCATGGTGCTGACCAATGTGCTGTCGAACAACGCCACAGCGATCCTGTTCACCCCGATCGCCGTAGGGGCCGCCAGCCAGGCTGGATACGATCCCCATATCTTTGCCCTGACGGTGCTGTTCGCCGCCAATACCTGCTTCGCGACTCCCATCGGCTACCAGACAAATCTTCTCGTCATGGGGCCTGGCAAGTACCGATTCGCCGACTTTTTAAGGGCGGGTGGACCGCTTTCGGTCTTGATATGGCTGACATTTACAGCATGTCTGGCTTTTGGTTTCGCGCCTATCTCTCCCGCTGTAGGATGACGGTTCGATGTGTTTGAGGACGTGCTGAGTTGACCCGGTTGATCGCAGCCAAACAATTGCCGTTCTTCCTAACGGCCCCCTCACCTTGCCCGTATCTCCCCGGGCAGATGGAGCGCAAGGTTTTCACAAAGCTGGATTTGGCGGAGGGGCCCGGCCTGAACGACACTCTGACCCATGCGGGGTTTCGCCGATCCCAGTCGATTCTCTACCGCCCCGCGTGCGAGCGATGCTCGGCCTGCAAGTCTGCGAGAATACCGGTTGCAGAGTTCAAGCCCTCCAAAAGCCAGCGCCGTAGCTTGAAACGCAACCAAGGACTGGCGCGCGAAGCCTGCGCGCCGGAGGCGACGCCTGAGCAATATGGCCTGTTAAGCCGGTATCTTGATGAGCGCCATGGTGACGGCGATATGGCCGGAATGGATTTCTTCGATTACGCCGGGATGGTCGAAGAAGGCGCGCAGCGCACCGAGCTCGTTGAATATCGCAATGCGGACGGAATGTTGGTCGGCACCGCCCTTATTGATGAACTCGTGGACGGGTTCTCCATGGTCTACAGCTTCTTCGAGCCGGACCTGGCGGATATGGGCCTGGGCAGTTTCATGATCCTGGATCATGTGATGCGTGCGAAAAATGCCGGACTTTCATATGTTTACTTAGGCTATTGGGTGCAAGGCAGTCCGAAGATGGACTACAAAGCGCGCTACCGTCCGCTGGAAGTCCTTGAACCTTCAGGGTGGCGCAGATTAGACCGGGAACAAGACACAGCTGCCGCGACAGCGCTGGCAAGCCTGACCTGAACAAAAAGTCTGCTCGGCCAGCCGGTTGAAGCGGGATAGAGACTTGGGGAGAAACACTATGGATCGCCGTACATTTTTGACCGGCGCATGCGTTGCAGCGGCTGGAGCCACCACGGCTTGTTCACAGGAAGGCGCGCAGCCAAGCGGCGCAGCCGCGCCGGCGGTAAACCGCCGCCAAACACGCCGCCTGCGCATGGTTACGACTTGGCCGACCGGCTTTCCGGGGCTGGGTACCGCTGCGGAACGGACGGCCCAATACATTCAGCAGATGTCCGGCGGCGAGCTGGAAGTTGAAGTTTACGGCGCGGGTGAAATCGTTGGGGCGTTTGAAGTCTTCGACGCGGTGTCCAATGGCGTCGCGGACATGTACCACGCCGCAGAGTATTACTGGCAGGGCCGGTCTCCAGCCTACAATTTCTTCTGCGCTGTGCCGCTGGGGATGACCGCGGCTGAGATTATGGCGTGGGTTGAGTTTGGCGGGGGCCAAGAGCTCTGGGAAGAGCTGGCCGCCCAGTTCAATCTCATTGCCTTCCAAGCCGGCAATACCGGCCACCAGATGGGGGGCTGGTTCAAGCAGGAGGTCAACACGCTTGAGGACTTCCGCGGGCTTCGTATGCGGATCCCGGGGCTTGGCGGCGCGATTATTCGTGAGTTGGGCGGTGCTGCCGTTGCTCTGTCTGGCGGCGAAATCTACTCCTCGCTCCAATCCGGCGCGATTGACGCAACCGAATGGGTGGGTCCCTGGAATGACTTGGCCTTCGGCTTTTATCGCGAGGCCCCCTTCTATTATGGCCCCGGCTTCCACGAGCCGGGCTCTGCACTTGGCCTGGGGATGAATTTGGGCGTGTGGGAGAGCCTGCCCACCGAACACCAGGCCATCATTCGGGCCGCCTGCCGGGCCGCCAATAACCAGTCTTTGGCTGAATTCACCTATCAGAATGGCCTGGCTTTACGCACGCTGACCGAGGATCATGGCGTGCAGCTGCGCAGCTTCTCTGACGAAATCTGGACGGAGGTTGGACGCATCGCCGAGCAGGTCGTCGCCGATACGGCCAATGCAGACCCTCTGACACGGCGCGTATATGAAAGCTATGTCCAAACCCGGCGTCTCGGTCGCGATTGGGCCAATATCTCTGAAGCCCCCTACTACCAAAAGCGTGAGCTGGTGCTGGGTCGCTAATCCATGCGAACAGGTGATGTCCTCCTGCTGGTGGTGATCGGGCTTTCGGTGACCGGCCTGTTGATTGATGGCGCCACCGGAGGGGCGATCGGCGTCTTTCTGCGCTCCAATCTGTCGGAGATGGGCGCGGTCGCCGGGACCGGCTTAGGCTGGATCGGTTGGGGTCTATCGCCACTCATCCTCGTGCCTCTGATCGCCGCCGTCTGGGGACGATTTATGGGCAGTCCAGAATGGCTTGCTTCCGGTCTTCGCAGATCAGCCCTTGGCATTGACGGGGTCTCAACCGCCGTCGCGGATATGGTGCGTTGGGCGGCCCTCGCCCTGGTTTTGATAACCGCAGTGATCGTGATTCAGCGATATATTTTCGGGACTTCGAGCACAAAGTTACAGGAAAGCGTGATCTATTTTCATTCTCTCCTCTTTCTCCTGACAAGTGCAGCCGCCTTGCTCACCGGGGGGCATGTGCGGGTGGATATCCTGTATTCCAAGCTCTCAGAGAAGGGCCGGGCCTGGACTGACCTGGCCGGCATCTATCTGGCCCTTATCCCCATGAGCTGGCTCATCCTTGAGACCTCGCGCAGCTATGTGGGAGGGAGCTGGCGCATCCTTGAGCGCTCACGGGAGACCGATGGGTTGCCCTTAGTCTTCCTGCTGAAGACGGCGATCCCTGTCTTTGCGGTCATGATGATCCTGCAGGGATTGTCCATGGCTGCACGCGCGGCCCTCACCCTGTCGAACCGTGAGGCACCGCCCACGGGGGCAAATGCCGGCGATCACGAGCTGTAGGACTGCGCGATGGACTTTCTGCTACAGCTTCTTCCGTTTTTGATGTTCGTGGCGGCTTTCGTTGCGCTTTTACGAGGCTTTCCGGTCGCTTTCACGCTTGCCGGTGTCGGCCTGGCGTTTGCGCTCCTCGGCTTGGCTCTAGACGCGTTTGACCCTCTGCATTTGAGAGCGTTCCCGCAGCGCATCTATGGCAATATCATGGAGATGGATAAATCCATCCTCGTGGCGGTTCCCCTCTTCGTCTTCATGGGCGTCATGCTGGAGAAGTCCCGCATTGCTGAGGAATTGCTGGAGGCCATGGGGTCGCTCTTCGGTAGCCTTCGAGGCGGTCTTGGCATTTCAGTTGTGGTTGTCGGTGCATTGCTAGCCGCTTCGACCGGGATTGTGGGCGCGACAGTGGTGACGATGGGGCTGTTGTCGCTCCCAACCATGCTCAAACGGGGCTATGACCCGGCCCTGGCCTCAGGCTCTATCGCAGCCGCTGGAACGCTCGGCCAAATTATTCCCCCCTCCATCGTTCTGGTGCTTTTGGGGGATCAGCTCAGCTCAGCCTATGCCGAAGCACAGCGCGCGCAGGGCATTTTCTCTCCAGATGTCGTCTCGGTGGGAGATCTATTCGCGGGGGCGCTCATCCCGGGCCTGATGCTGGTTTTCGTCTATGTCCTTTACCAGGTCGGCACCGCGATCCTGCGCCCGCAAGCCTCGCCAGCCATCCCGAAAGAGGATCTGGAAGCCGATTGGGGCAAGATTATCGGGGCCCTTGTTCCGCCGCTCTTCCTGATCATCGCTGTCCTGGGATCCATTCTGTCAGGGTTGGCGACACCCACTGAAGCCGCTGGCGTCGGAGCGGTCGGTGCGACCTTGCTGGCCGCGTTTCGCAATGCCGGAGCGGACGACAATTCAGGTCTCGGAAAATGGATCGTGCTGGTCAGCGCCGTTGCACTCCTCGCCTTGATCAGCTCGGTCTTGGTGGTCGACCTGCGCACTGGTGAGGCTGGGTTCGCTTTGACGCTCGCCTACCTGCTGGCGGCCATCGCCAGCCTTGGCGGGCTTTTTGGGCTCTATCGCCTCTACCGAAGCGGCGTGCTCGATGCGGTGATGCGGGCGACCGCTCAGATTTCAGCCATGGTGTTCGTCATCCTGATCGGGGCAAGCCTATTTGCCCTCGTCTTTCGAGAGTTGGGCGGCGACCACAGCGTCCGCGCGGCCCTTGAAGCGGTGCCAGGCGGTGTTTTCGGCGCGCTCGCGGTGGTCATGATCGTGATGTTTCTTTTGGGCTTCTTCCTCGACTTCATTGAGATCACCTTTGTCGTGGTTCCGATCGTCGCCCCGATCCTGCTCATGATGGGCGTCGACCCGGTTTGGCTCGGTGTCTTGATGGCGCTCAATCTGCAAACCAGCTTTTTGACCCCGCCCTTCGGCTTTGCCCTGTTTTATCTGCGCGGTGTCGCACCGCCAGAGCTCACGACAGGCGCGATTTATCGCGGTGCTGCCCCCTTCGTTGTGATCCAGCTCATAGCCATCGGACTGGTTGTCGCCTTACCCTTCTTGGCAACCTGGCTGCCTGGAGTGCTGTATGACTGAGACGCCTGAAAGCCTGTCCGCCGATCGGCGCGCCCTGCAGCGCCTCTTCATCTTGATCTTGGCCTTGGGTGTTTCAGCGGTCTTCCTGTGGATGATCCGCGGCTTTCTCAGCTCGCTTTTCCTGGCCGCAGTCCTGGCCTTGTTCCTGATGCCGCTGGAAAATCAGATCAGCCGATGGCTGGGCGGGCGTCGTAATCTGGCTGGAGCGCTTGTCCTTCTCCTGGCCGTCTTTCTGATCCTGGTGCCCCTGGCCGCGATCCTGGCCATCGTGGCCGATCAGGCGGTCGACGTCAGCGCCATTCTAATACCTTGGACACAGGACCAGATCGCAGCGCTGCGGGCCGATGGCATTGAGGCCTTGCCGGACTGGCTACCCTTCCGGGATGCCCTGGCCCCGTATCAGGAACAGGTCACCAGCCAGCTGGCCCAATTCGCGTCTGCAGCGGGCGGCTTTGCAGTGGGCGCGCTGCGGTCCGCAACAACAGGCACGCTCGGGCTATTTCTGCAATTCGTTGTGCTGTTGTTTGCGCTCTTCTTCTTCCTGACCCAGGGCGACCGCCTGAGTGATCGCGGCTTGGCCATGCTGCCCATGCCGAAGGAAGACCGGGAATTGTTAGCGGAACGCACCCTGTCCACCATCCGCGCCACGGTCAAAGGCACATTTGTGATCGCGATCATCCAGGGCGGACTGACCGGCATTGCGCTTTGGCTGGCAGGGGTCCCAGGGGCGGCATTCTGGGCAACGGTGACCGCGGTTTTGTCCATCATTCCCGGCGTTGGACCGCCTCTGGTCTGGGGTCCTGCTGGAATCTGGCTGATTGCGACGGGCAATTACGTGGCGGGTGGGTTGCTCCTGGCCTGGGGAGCTTTGGTGGTCGGCGTGATCGATAATCTGCTCCGCCCGAGCCTCGTGGGAAAAGACTCCAAGCTTTCTGATCTCATGGTTCTGATTTCAACGCTGGGTGGCCTGACCCTGTTTGGGCCGATTGGGATTATCCTGGGGCCTGTGATCGCCGCCCTCTTCGCGTCGGTCTGGTATCTTTACGCCCAAACCTATGCGCCGCTCCTGGCCGATGCGACCAAGATTGAATCCACCGAGGAGCCATCTCAGGGCTCTGATCCACCCCCATAGCGTTGCAGCGCTTCAATGCGCTTTGGGATTGGCGGATGCGTGGCAAACAAGCCCGCGAAGGCGGTCCCGCTATCATGCAGAAACATCTGCTTCAGCTCTCCTGGCGCATCGTCCACATCGGTATGGCCTGAGATTTTTTGCAGCGCGCCAATCATCGCATCGGGGTTGCGGGTGAGCTC
>JANQMI010000048.1 GCA_028280165.1 Oceanicaulis sp.
CGCGTCGACCCCATCCTGTTTGAGCTGAGCTATGACTATGTGGGCGATCTGGCGGAAACCACGGCCCTGATCTGGCCCCAAATGCCCGGTCCCAACCGCGCTCCGGACTTGTCTGAGGTCATTGAAGGCCTGCAGTCGGCAACCCGCGCCGAAGCGCCCGACCTCATCACCACCTGGTTGGATGCGCTGGACCCCACCGGGCGCTGGGCGCTCTTAAAGCTGGTCACCGGCGGCTTGCGCGTTGGCGTCTCGGCGCGCCTGGCCAAAACCGCTCTGGCTCAATACGGCGATGTCGATGTGATCGAAATCGAAGAGCTCTGGCATGGGCTTGAGCCGCCTTATGAAGACTTATTCGCCTGGCTGGATGGTAAGGCCGAAAAGCCTGTCAGTGCCGCAAAATCACCCTATCGACCGGTCATGCTCGCCCACCCGGTCCAGGACGGAGATTTGGACAATCTGGATCCGGCTGAATTCGCTGCAGAATGGAAATGGGATGGAATCCGGGTTCAAGCCGTAAGCGAGGACGGCGTCCGGCGGCTCTACACCCGCACCGGCGATGATATCTCCCACACCTTTCCCGACATCATCGCCGCGCTTGAGTTTGAAGGGGCCATCGATGGCGAGCTTCTGGTGCGCGGCGTGGATGGTGAGCCCGCACCCTTCTCAGACCTCCAACAGCGCCTCAATCGCAAAGCCGTCTCTAAAGCCATGCTGGCCAAACACCCGGCTTTTATTCGCGCCTATGATTTGCTTGTGGACGGCGCAGAGGATTTGCGCGCCCGGCCCTTTGCCGAGCGCCGCGCGCGTTTGGAACGCTGGGTGACTGGGGCAAATGATCGCATCGATTTATCGACGCTGACACCGATTGAAAGCTGGGACGCGCTCAACGCGGCCCGCCAGAACCCGCCCCACCGTCTCGCCGAGGGCGTGATGCTCAAACGCCTTGATAGTGCCTATCTGCCCGGCCGCCCCAAAGGCCAATGGTGGAAGTGGAAGCGCGATCCCTTCCTGGTCGATGCGGTGATGCTCTACGCCCAGCGCGGTCACGGTAAGCGGTCGAGCTTCTATTCGGATTTCACCTTTGGTGTCTGGCGCTTAGGAGAGACCGGCGACGAGCTGGTCCCGGTGGGCAAAGCCTATTTCGGCTTCACCGATGCGGAGCTGAAACAGCTGGATAAATTCGTCCGCGACAACACGATTGAGCGCTTCGGACCGGTCCGGTCCGTCACCGCGACACCCGATCAGGGCCTGGTTTTGGAGATCGCCTTTGAAGGCCTGCAGCGCTCCACCCGGCACAAGTCCGGGCTCGCCATGCGCTTTCCGCGAATTCACCGCATTCGCTGGGATAAGCCTGCGGGCGACGCCGATCGGATCGAAACCTTGGAAACGCTGTTGAAATCGAGGTTCGACGCCTCTGAGGCTTGATGCTATAGCTCGCGATATCCGTAGCGCAGGCAAGGGGATTCGCGGGTTATGGACGTATTACAGATTCAAGATTTTCTACTGACCACCGGTCTTCAGCTGGCGATCAATGTGGGCATGGCCGCGCTGATCTTGATTGTCGGCTTCATGGTCGCCGGCGCGGTTGCGCGCACCATACGCAAAATTCCAGACCGTAATCCGCGCCTGGACAGGACGCTGGCGAATTTCTTCGCCTCCATGGCCAAATGGGCCATCCTGGCCGTTGTCATCATCGCGGTGTTGACCCGCTTTGGCGTTGAAACGACCTCGCTGGTGGCTGCGCTGGGTGCCGTCACCCTGGCGATCGGTTTTGCCTTGCAGGGCACTTTGTCCAATGTGGCCGCCGGCGTGATGATCGTCTTCTTCCGCCCTTACAAGATTGGCGATGTTGTCGAAGTGGCGGGCACGGTTGGTGCCGTTAAAGAGGTGACGCTGTTTTACACCGAGCTGAGCACCCCGGATAATAAGCAGATCATCATCCCCAACGGGCAGGCCTGGGGCGGGGTGATCACTAATTATTCCGCCTATGCCACGCGCCGATGCGACTTCACCTTCTCTGCTGGCTATGACGACGATATCGACACAGTGATCGGCGTTCTGCGCGACGTCTTTGATGCCGATGAGCGCGTGTTGAAGGACCCGGCGCTATTCGTTGAAGTCTCCGCCCACGGGGCCTCGAGCGTGGATTACACCGTTCGCGCCTGGGTGAAGTCCGGTGATTATTGGGGGCTGCATTTCGACATGAATAAGCGCGTCAAGCTGGCCTTTGATGAGAAGGGGATCGAAATCCCCTATCCGCACCGCGTGGAAATTCAGAAGAAGGGCTAGGGCCTGCCCCACTGACGCCCCATTTTTCGCTCAAGAGCTATTGCTATGACAGAGCCAAGCCAAACCTCCGCCCCATCCCATGGCCGCAAGTCGCTGATTCAGCGGCTTGCGGCCGTGAGGCCCAGCGATCTGGTGCTGATCTTCTTCCTGTGCGTCCTGGTGGGGATGATATTGGCTTTTCTGAATGTGAACCCGGCCGATCTGTGGGTCGATTTCTTCGGGGCCGTCGCCGATGCCTGGCGGGAATTCTTCGGCAATCTCGGCTCGGCCATTGGGTGGGCGCTGCAGTATTTCTTCCTGGGTGCTGTGATCATCATTCCGATCTGGCTGTTGTTTCACGTCATCCGCGCGGTGACCAGCAAGTAACCAAGCGTTAAGCCTGTTGAGCAGTTTCGCTCGAAATGCCAAGAGGTTAGCCCTATTCTGCCCGCTCGTAGTCGCCGCGGGGGCGGATCATGGGTGCATATTCACGACGGCAAGCTGACAAGTACGCCTCGCCAGACTGGCGGGACCGGCCGGTTATTGTCTGTGACCCCAACCCGTTCACGCGCCGCTTGACCCTGGACATGCTCAGAACCGCCGGAGCCCAACGTCTCTCCGGGTCGCAACATGCCAGCAGCGCTTTGTGGGCCTTGAAACAATCCAAGGCCCCGATCCTGGTCGCCGACGGCCGCAACGCAGACATCACCCAGATGGTGCGTAAGCTGCGCCGCCTCGCCGGTCATCAAAAGCAAGCCCCGACCGTGCTGATCGCAGGCCATGTCAAAGCCGCCGATGTTCAGCACGCGCGCGATATCGGTGTCGACGCGATCGCGGCGCGCCCGCTAGCCCCGCAAACCCTGTTTGATCGCTTAGATGAGATCGTCGCACGCCCGCGCAGCTTTATTGACGCGCCGCGCTATTCAGGTCCCGACCGCCGCGCCAATCGCCCGGCCGATGGCGAGTTTAAGCGCCAGGCCGATGTCGAGGCGGGACTGGTGAGCGCGCTGACCGCGGCGCGGGCCGAAGCCCGTGCGGTGATTTTCGAACGCCTGCGCATGCGCGATCCGCTGGCTGCCCGCGTCGGCCGATCTCTGGAACGCTTCTTAGAGGATCAGAAGGAGCTGACCGACTATTCGCGCGAGATTATCGCTCTTCACCGCGCGACCTTGGGCAAGCTGGTCGACCATGGCGATGGCGATGACGCCACACGGCTGGAAATCGTCACAGGTCTGGAACGCCTGGTGAGCCGCCGCGCGGCCTAAAGTCCTTTTCAAGGCCTGGCGCAAACGCGTAGAACGCGCCTCATGAGTAAAGATCTTCAAGCCCATCTGGACGAGCTGGCCGGCCTGCTGGTTGCGGGCAGCCCCCATGCCGTTGACCTTGGATTCGAGCTGGATGCGGTTCGCCCCGGTGAAGCGGTCATCCGCGCGCCCTATCGCGCCGACCTCATTGGCGATCCCGATACCGGCGTGATGCATGGCGGCGTGGTCACCGCCTTGCTCGATCACACCGCCGGGATTGCGGCCTTTGCCGGATTTGGCGGCGACAAGGCCATGGCCACGCTGGACCTGCGGCTCGATTACATGCGCCCTGCCGAACCGGGCAAAGACGTCATCGCTGAAGCCAAAACCATCAAGGTTTCCGGCCTGTTCGCCTTTGTCAGCGCGATCGCCCATGACGGCGATCGTGAAGATCCGGTGGCCACCGCCCACGCCGCCTTCATGGTCTCCAAAGTGTCTGAAGAAGCTGCGGAAAAAGCCAAGGAAGAGATGGCCAAGGGTGCCACACCGATCTCGGCCTTGCCCAAAACCGGCGAGCGTGGAGGCGCAACATGACCGAGCGTCTCTCCCCTCTTCTGTCCAGCCCCTATGTCCAGCGCATGGGCGTGAAGTTCGACGACCATGGCGATGAATTGACCGGCATCCTGCCGTTTCGCGACGATCTGGTGGGCAATCCGCTCATCCCGGCCCTGCATGGCGGGGCGATCGGGGCCTTTATGGAGATGACGGCCGCAGCGGGCCTTTTGGCCGCCAACGACCTGGCCGCCCTGCCCAAGCCGATTGATGTGGCCGTGGATTACCTCCGCCCGGGTCGCCCCCAAGACGTCTACGCCCGCGCGGTGATTACGCGTCAGGGATCACGTGTGGCCAATGTCAGGGTCGAAGCGTGGCAAGGCCGGCGCGGTGCCCCGATTGCGACGCTGCACGGGCATTTTCTGGTGAAGCCTGTCTCACAATCCTAAGGGCCCTTCGAGGCTCCCCCGGATCAAGTCCGGGGTCGCACTTCAGAATCAGGGTGAGATCAATGACACCCGCTCTAGACCTTGCCGCCTCACCCCACTCCCCTCATCCTGAGGTGCATTCTGCAAGAATGCCTCGAAGGACGCACAAGGGAGAAGCGCAATCACCGCCTGGGTTTACATCCTAAAATGCGCCGACGGTTCCTACTATGTAGGTTCCCACCGAGGTGAGGACTTGGGTGTCCGTGTGGGCGAGCACCAGTTGGGTATGAGCGGCTACACATCAACTCGGCGACCTGTCGAACTGGTCTATTCTGAGTGGTTCACCCTTATTACCGATGCCATCGCGTCCGAACGGCAAATCAAAGGCTGGTCGCGCGCAAAGAAGGAAGCGCTGATTGCTGGAGACCTTGATCGTCTGCGATCAAAAGCTAAACGCCGCGGTGGCAAGCCTCGAGCCTCATCCTGAGGGTCCTTCGAGGCTCCCCCGGATCAAGTCCGGGGTCGCACCTCAGGATGAGAGTAAAACTAAGCGCCTTCCTTCCCTCATCCTGAGGTGCTTTTGCGTCCGCAAAAGCCTGCACGCCTTAGCCCCCCTTACGCATCCACCTCGGCTTCAAGCGCGAACTCCTGGA
>JANQMI010000075.1 GCA_028280165.1 Oceanicaulis sp.
CACGGACGCGAGGCTCCTTCATCGCTAAGACGCAAAGAGGCGCGCGCAAACGAGGCGTCCCCAGCCGGCACTTCAGCACCGTCAAAACGCGGCAGTTCGGTGAAGGCTATCTCCTGATCGCCGCGCACTGGCTCAAAACCCAGATAGACACGCGCAAGCCGGCGCAGGTTTTCACCATCCTCCTGATGGGAGACTTGCAAGCGCAGCGCACTAATCCGGCTGCGCTCACGCGCCAGCTCTGCCTGAAGATTAGCCAGCTCCGCCTGGTCACCCGCGGCACCTGTCTTGGCAACATAGAGGGCCGCCAGAAGCGAGACAGCGACAATACCAGCAAGAATTTCAGCAAGACGGATCATAAGGCGATCTCCGCAAGGCGGTCATAGGATGGCGCGCCCGGAAAGGCGCTTTCAGGGCGAGGGAAAGGCTGTGCTGTGGTGCGAATGGCCGCGCGCAGCTTGGCTGAGCGTGCTCTGGGATTGACTGAAGCCTCAACCTCAGTGGCCGCTTCAGCCTTTTTCGACACCAGCGAAAAGCTGGGCTTGTGCTCCGGAAGCTGTTCTGGCTGGTAACGCGAGCCACCCGGCACCAATCCGGCGCGCTCGCGTAGGAATGTTTTCGCCAGACGGTCTTCCAGGGAATGGAAGGTCACAACAACCAATCGGCCCGCTGGCTTAAGGCCATGCTCCGCCGCGACCAAACCGCGGCTCAGCTCGCCCAGCTCGTCGTTGACATAGATGCGAAGCCCCTGGAATGCGCGGGTGGCGGGGTGAATTCGGCCTGGCTTGCCACCGACCGCCTTGGCGACAATCTCGGCCAAACGCAGCGTGGTCAGGATGGGCTCGACCGCGCGCTCGCGAACAATGGCCTGAGCGACCCGGCGCGCCTGGCGCTCTTCGCCATAGACTTTGAAAATCGCGGCGAGCTCGGACACATCGAGGCCATTGACCGCATCGGCCGCACTGGGACCCGACTGCGCCATGCGCATGTCCAGCGGACCATCCTTCTGGAAGGAAAAGCCACGCTCGGCCTGATCAAGCTGCATAGACGACACGCCCAGATCAAACACGATGCCGTCGGCTCCCGAGCTGTCGGCCTCATCCAGGATCGCTTCCAGCATGGAAAACGGCCCGAACGCGAACGCGAAGCGGCCCGGATATGCGGCCTTCAGCGTCTCAGCCGTTTCGCGGGCGCTGGGATCGCGGTCGATACCCAGCACACGGCAATCCGCTGCTTCCAGGATCGCGCGCGTATAGCCGCCTGCCCCGAAGGTTGCGTCCACATAAAGCCCACCATCGCGGGGCTGTAAGCCGGCGATCACCTCATCCAGCATGACCGGGATGTGAGGCCCATTCATGAGGACAGCTCCCGACGGCGGCGCGGCGTGCGCAGCGCAGTCTTATTCTCGCGGGCAAATTTCAGAGCATCCGCAGCCTGGGCCTGATGGGTGTTCGGATTCCAGATCTCAAAGCGCTTCCCGAGCCCGATGAAGACCGCCTGCTTGTCCAGGCCCGCGTGCGCCATGAAGGGCTTGGGCAGGACGATGCGGCCGGTGGAATCAAACATCAGCGGCTTGGCCCCGCCGAAAATCACCCGCTCAAACGCCGTGCGCGCATCGTCATAGGGGTCGAGGTCTTCAATGGCGTCCTGATAGTCCTCCAGAAGCCGCAGTCCGCCACCTTCCAGAAACCCGCCGTTAAAGCTTGGCCAGACATAGATGCCCGCGAAGCCCTCGCCGTTCACGACCGTGCGGAAATCGGCCGGGACGGAAACGCGTCCCTTGGCATCAATCCCATTTGTGGTCGTTGAGACGAACATTGCTGCTTCACCGCACCCCGATTTGGCCACACACCCCAATTCGTGTGGTTAACAATGGGATACCATGGGAAATCATGGGAAACAATGCCGGAAGCCGCATTCCACCGGGGTTTTTCTACAATTCTGAAGTAAAACCGCCGGCGATCTGCGTTAACGAATAGAACAGAAAAAGAACTCGAAAAGCGCCCAAGGCGAACCGGGGCGCGAAGCGTGTCCAAGAGGTGGAGGGGTGAGGTGTCAGATGGCCTGTAAGCCGGGTTCTGTCTCCCGCCGGAGCGGGTGGCGACCATTCATCTGGGACGGCGCTTGCGCGACGCCTCATGCAGCCTACCCGGATGCCAGCGCAGAGGCGCGCTTGCCCGACGCGCGGGCGGTGCATCCCTATTCGGCCTTGCTCCAGGTGGGGCTTGCCGTGCCCCCGTCCTTGCGGTTGGGGCGGTGGGCTCTTACCCCACCGTTTCACCCTTACCAGGCTAAAGCCTGGCGGTCTGATTTCTGCGGCGCTGTCCCTAGGCCAGCCCAAAGCCGGCCCGCCGGGATTTCCCCGGCACCTTGCCTCCATGGAGCCCGGACTTTCCTCTCCTGCGGCTTTTCAGCACTTGCAGGAGCGGCCGCCCAGCCACCTGACACCGTGTCTAGGTCGGGCAGGACGGCCCAAAGGTCAAGGGGCTGGGCCGATCTGTCAGCGCACAGAGAGTGTGAAGGCAAAGGGCTCCTCGCCGACCGTGACCTTGGCATCTTCAAAAATCGGTGGCCCAAAACGTGCGGGCGGATTGTTGGAAATCGCGGTGGGCTCTAGGGGTTGACCCCACATGCCTCGACGCATTTGCCCGTCGCTATCAGGGTCGCGCCAAACCATGATGGCCCACTCGCCCGGCTCAACCGTTTCGAAGACAAATTGCAGCTCAGCGGCGGCCTCCCGGCGCTGCTGGTGGGGGCAACCCTCGCGCATGAAGGTCGCGCTATCGCACAGCTGGACATATATCACGCCCTCGGGGTTCGGGGTCTGAACCGTGACCGTCACCGGGGTCAGGGCAAGGGCTGCAATCAAGGACAACATGGCTCGCGCTCCTGTGTGTACAGGCCGGACCATTCCGACCAGACCTTCAAGGTCTCACGCTCGGGCCGGTCGCACCGGTGCCAGATGTCACAATTGGAACGTGACCGGTGTCAGCGGTGATCGCGGCAGGCGTGAAGCACCTGGGAAAGTCGGGTCTGTGTCTGGGTATCAAGACGACCATCGACCTGGGTGGGCCGGAAACGGCGCTGAAACGCGGCGAGGACCGCATCCAATTCTATCCCATCGACATCATAACCCATCTCTCGAAGGGTCGAGACCGGGTCGGCCGCGTCGGCCAAGGGCGCGTCCTCGCGAGGCCAAAGGCCGATGTCTTCTTCGGCGAGCTTGGCCCAGGGAAAATGCTCACCGGGATCGGCCTTGCGATCCGGAGCCATGTCCGAATGCCCGATGACATGGGTTGGCGCAATGGCGTGACGGCCAATGATGTCCTGACACAATGCGATCACCGCATCGATCTGGGCGTGCGGGTAGGCGGGCAAGCCGAAATCATGGCCACCATTGACGATTTCAACGCCGATGGAGGCCGAATTCATATCCGCTTCGCCGCGCCATTGCCCGGCACCCGCATGCCAGGCGCGTTGGGTCTCAGCGACCAGCTGCAGGATCGTGCCATCTTCATTGACGACGTAGTGTGCGCTGACGCCAGCAGCCGCATCGCATAGACGCTCAATCGCCGCCTCGCCTGTTTTCATGCCGGTATAGTGCAGGACCAGTGTCGTGACCGGGCCTTTGCGGGCGTTGAAATTCGGTGAGGGATGGTGGGTGACAACAAGGCTCATGGCTAGCGCGGCCTTCGGATGACGTTTTCAGGCGGCAGGGTCTTTGACCGCCGGGCGGCGACGACTGCGACACCGGCGAGCGCCAGCGCGCCGCCCAGGACCAGCTGCCAAGTCACCGGATCGCCCAGCAGCACCACCCCCAGGATCACGCCGATGAGCGGGGCCATCAAGGTGAGCGGGGCGACGAGCGAGGCATCATAACGCCGAAGCAGGAAGTAAAACCCCCCATGGCCGACGATATTGACCAGCACAACAGTGAAGATCAGCGAGGCGAAGAACCACCAGCCGCCGGCGAGCGAGGCTTCGATTTGATGGCTCTCGAATATCAGCGAGACCAGCAGAAGCGGCGGCCAGGAGATCAGGCCGATCCAGGCCTGCAGCGCCATGGCGGGCATGTCTGCGCGCTTGACGAAAATCGACCCCGCCCCGGCCGCCAGCGCGCCCCCAACCGCCGCGAGCAGGCCCAGCGTGAAGCTGAACTCAGCCGGCTTGAACACCACCAGGGATGCGCCCAGAAACGCTAGGCCCATGCCCAGCCCGCGCACCCAACCCACCTTTTCGGCCAGAAAGAGAATGGACAAGATGGTGGTGAACGGGACCGCTAGTTGAACGATGATGGCGATGGTCGAAGGCGTCGCAAAACGCAGCCCAATGAAAAGCAGAGCGAATTGCAACGCACCCATGGTCAGCCCGGCTCCGACGACCATGCCCATGCGTTTGGGAACAGGCCTTAGGAAGGGGGCCAGGATCGCGTAAAGCAGCGCAAAGCGGATGAAAGCGAAGAAGAGCGGCGGGGCACCTTCAAAGCCGTCCACGATGACCGGTGTGCCAGACAAAGACCATTTCGCCACAACGAAATTGAAGCCCCAGATCAGGCAGACCCCACACAGCAGAAGAAAATGACGCGCGCTCATGGCGAACCGCTTACGCCCAACCCCGACCAGCGGCAAGCGAAAGGGTCTGCACGCCAGATCACAGGTTAATTCAGAATCTTGCCTGGCCTGCGTCGCGTTCGCTCGGTCGGTCCTCGCTGACGCTTCGAGCGGCTTTGCGCCTTGCAACGCTTTGAGACGTCGGGTGTTCTAACCCGCCACGCGGAAATCCCCTCTCCCTCCCCTTGATGGGGAGGGTGTCCACGCAGTGGGCGGGTGGGGTGGAGATCATCGGGTGTCGGCGTTGCCCCCCACCCAGGCCTTCGGCCCACCCTCCCCACAAGGGGGAGGGGTGGAAGGTCAGCGCAGAACTTTCTGGGTCCCCGCCGGAGTCTATCCTGAACTTGATTCAGGGCTGGGATGACGAGCCTGTTGATATTGCAAAGACTTAGCGAAAATACGGACCGGTAACGGTGCTTTACTTCTCGCCGTCGACCGTCCAACCGTGGGGGCCGCGGCGGGCGACCAGGACGTCGGGCTTCGACTTTTTGACCGTGCGGCCGCGCACTTTGCGATACAACCACCACGCCGAAGCGCCCAACGCGGCAACGCCCGCGGCGACCAGAGCCGCCATTGTCAGGAAGGCGGCAAGAAAAAAGACCAGGCCGATGAAGGCCACCGCGATGACAGCCGCAAGACCAGCACGCAAAAAGCCGACAAGGCCTGTGCCGGAAAAGGCTTGTTGATGCGTCATCATCGGTCTCCTCGGTTCGAAGGCAGCGCCGTCGCCTGCCATTCAAGATTTGGGCCTTCGCCGCTCCGGGTCAATGCTCGCCTTGCAAAATCGAGATTACAGTTCGGCAATTCACACAGGTGGGCAACCGTCTCATCGCAGCAAAACTTAGGCGTCTTCAAGCGCCTGGCGGCGGAGAATCTCTCGATAGGCGGTGTTGATCGCGGCCATCTTTTCATCAGCAATGCGTTGGAGTTCAGCCGGCGCACCGCGCGCAATCAGGCGATCTGGGTGATTCTGAGAGGCTGCTTTTCGCCAAGCCTGTTTCACAGCGTCAGGGCTCGCATCGCGGGCAACGCCCAGAATGACGAACGGATCGTCTTCTGGGGCTCCCAGATGGGCCACGCGGATACGATCATATTCCAGCGCCTTAAAGCCGAAAATCTCTGCGACGCGCTCAAGATAGGCCGCCTCATCGCTGGTCACTCGGCCATCGGCCTTGGCAATGTGGAACAGGGCATCGAGCACATCTTCCAAAACCGCCGGATGATGGCGGAAGCGGCGCTGGAGCCGGCGGGCATAGCCATCAAAACCGAGCGTGGTTTGCTTGGCGAGGTCGAAAGCCCGGCGCAGTGGTTCTTCAAATTCACGTGGAGCGCGGAACACCTGCGCAAACGCGGCCACCTCATCGCGGGTCACCTCACCGTCAGCCTTGGCCATTTTGGCCCCAAGCCCGATCAGCGCCATGGCGTAGTCCGCATCCTCCACCCGGTGCCCGGGCAGGCAATCTTCTCCGTCACAGTCAAAGGACTGCGACCCGCCGGTCACCAACTCCATCAGCGCGCGCCAAAAACTCATAGCGCCCCCTTCAGGCAGGCCAAAGGGCACGCCAGCGCGGCTTGAGAGGGGGAGATCATTGCGCTCATCGTTGAGATGAGTCTAAAGCGAGGACGGCTGAAACGCCATCGTTTCCGACCGCGGCGTCCTGATGGCTCCTCACTGGAGCCCTGTCGGGCGGCCCGCAGCCCCAACAGGGCGGATTGAAAGGACCTAAACCGTGACAGCCTGGGAATTCTGGATCGATCGCGGCGGCACTTTTACCGATATTCTTGGGCGCGCCCCAAACGGCCAGCTTCATGCTTCAAAACTGCTTTCAGAGTCGGCAGCCTATGAGGACGCCGCAAGCGAAGGCGTGGGGCGTATGCTGGCTGAGGCTGGCAGCCCTGGCGCTGATGTGACGGCGGTGAAGATGGGCACAACCGTCGCCACCAATGCGCTGTTGGAGCAAAAGGGCGCAAAGACACTTTTACTGGTCACAGAAGGGTTCGGCGATGTTTTGATCATTGGCGATCAAACCCGACCGGACATTTTTGCCCTGAATATCAGCCGCCCATCGCCTCTGCCGCACCGGGTAGTAGAGGTCCGAGGGCGGATGGGACCGAACGGCGAAATCGTGGACGATCTGGACGAAGCGGCCGCCCTTCGGGCGTTACAGGCCGCCCATGCCGACGGGTTTGACTCCATCGCCATTGCGCTCATTAATTCACATACGAACAATATTCAGGAAAAGCGGATAGACGCCCTCGCCAGACAGATTGGATTTCGGCATATCATCTGCTCCAGCGTGGCCAGCCCGCTGATCAAATTTGTTCCCCGCGCCTCAACTGCGGTGATTGACGCCTATCTGACCCCAGTGTTGAACGACTATGTCGCGCGCGTCGACGCCGGATTAGACGGCGCACCGCTTTACTTTATGCAGTCCAATGGCGGGCTTTCGACCGCAGATCGTTTTGCGGCCCGCAATGCCGTCCTGTCTGGCCCGGCCGGCGGCGTGGTCGGCATGGCTGCAACAGCCCAGGCAAGCGGGTTCGATCAGGTGATTGGATTCGATATGGGCGGCACCTCTACTGATGTGTCGCGTTTTGACGGCGGCGACTATGCCCGCACAGCCCAATCTTCACTGGATGGCCGGCTCCTGCGCGCGCCCATGCTGGACGTTCACACCGTGGCGGCCGGCGGCGGCTCCATCCTGGCCTTTGATGGCGAGCGCGCCCGCGTGGGGCCCCATAGCGCTGGAGCAGATCCCGGCCCGGCCTGTTATGGCCGGCAGGGCCCACCCACCATCACCGATGCCAATGTGGTGCTTGGCCGGATCCATCCGCAGTGGTTTCCCCGCGTTTTCGGGCCAAATCAGGACCAGGGCCTGGATGCCGACGCTTCGCGCAAGGCCCTTTCAAAGCTAGCCCAGGCCATGGGCCTGGAAAGCGCTGAAGCCGCCGCTGAAGGCTTTTTGAGCGTCGCCGTTGAAGCCATGGCTGAGGCCATCAGCAAAATCTCGACTGCAGAAGGGGTCGACGCGCGCCGCTATGCGCTCAACGCCTTTGGCGGAGCCGGGGGCCAGCATGCCTGTAGGGTCGCTAATGCCCTGAATATGCAAACCGTCTTAATCCATCCCCAAGCCGGACTGTTATCCGCCTACGGGATCGGGGCCGCTCCCATACGCGCGCTTAAAGAAGCCGGACTGGAAATCGCTTGGGACGCCTCAGGGTATGCGCGGGCGAGCGCCCGGCTGGCAGAGCTGGAGCAGGCGGCCTCACAGGCGGTCGTCGCACAGGGCGTACAGAATATTCGCATGCGAAAGGAGCTGCGCCTGCGAGCCGCAGGATCGGATACGGCGATCACAGTGTCTTGGGGACTCGCAGACCAGATTGTCGACGCATTTCTAGCCAGTCACCGCAAATTGTTTGGATTCGAACCATCTCGCGAAGGCCTTGTCATCGACAGTGTGGCCTGTAGCGCCGAGGGTGCGCCAATCGGTGGGCCGGTCAACCTGACCCTCGCCGCAGCAGACACCGCCTCCCCCAAGGCGCAGGTCCAGCTCTATGATCAGGGTCGGTGGGTAGAGACCGCTGTGTTTGAGCTCGCCACGCTGGGTGCCGGCGCACGGGTCGAGGGTCCAGCCCTGATCATGGACACCAACCAGACCATTGTCGTGGATTCAGGCTGGACGGGCGCGCGCGATCACACGGGCATGCTCGTCTTAAAGCGCCAAGAGACGAAAAGCCCCGCCAGGCGTGCGACGACCCGCTACGACCCGATCACGCTGGAGCTGTTCAATCGCCGCTTCATGGCCGTAGCTGAAGATATGGGCGTGGTGCTGGAGCGCACGGCCCATTCGGTCAATATCAAAGAACGGCTGGACTTTTCTTGCGCCGTGTTTGACGGCGATGGCCGCCTGGTTGCTAACGCGCCACACATGCCGGTCCACCTGGGATCCATGTCAGACAGCGTCCGGGCTGTGATCCAGGCTTATCCAGACTTAGGGCCGCGCGATGCGATTGCTTTGAACGCCCCCTATAATGGCGGCACGCATCTGCCGGACGTGACTGTTATTCAACCGGTCTTTAGCAACGACACAGACCGGCTTTTCTTTGTCGCATCGCGCGGGCACCACGCCGACATTGGCGGCATAGCACCAGGCTCCATGCCGGCCTTCTCCAAGACGATTGAGGAGGAAGGTGTGATGCTGGACGGCTTCCGCCTGCTGACCGATGGTGTGTTTCAGGAAGACGCGTTGCGATCTGTGCTGGGGTCGGGCCCCTACCCGGCGCGCAATCCCGATCAAAACGTCGCCGATCTGAAGGCCCAGCTCGCCGCGTGCGCGCGCGGAGTCGAAGCGCTCACCACGCTCGTCACCAAGGAAGGCCTGGATGTGGTGCGCGCCTATATGGGCCATGTTCAGGCCAATGCTGAACGCGCGGTGCGCCGGGTCGTCGGGGCCTTAAACGACGGCAAAGCTGAGATGGCGTTGGAAAACGGGGCGCGGATCAAGGTCAGCATCACGACAAATCGGGAGGATGGATCAGCGGTCATCGACTTCACGGGGACCAGTCCACAACAGGACAATAATTTCAATGCACCGGCCTCCGTGGCCCGGGCAGCGGTGCTGTACGTATTGCGCTGTCTGGTGGAGGACCAAATTCCCCTCAATGAGGGCTGCCTCATCCCCATCACCCTGGTCTTGCCGGACGGTACATTATTAAGCCCCAAATCACCGGCCGCCGTGGTCGCCGGCAATGTAGAAACCAGCCAGCTTGTTGTGGACGCGCTGTTTGCTGCAACCGGACGGCTCGCCGCCAGTCAGGGCACGATGAACAACCTGACCTTTGGTGACGCACACCACCAGTATTACGAAACCCAATGTGGGGGCGCAGGCGCGGGGATTGATGGCGGTGGTCACCTCTTCGACGGGGCCAGTGCGGTTCACACCCATATGACCAATTCCAGATTGACCGACCCAGAGGTGTTAGAGCTGCGATACCCGGTGCGTGTCCGACGCCACGCCATTCGTCATGGCTCTGGTGGAGCAGGTCGGGCACGGGGCGGCGATGGAGCGGTTCGAGAGTTAGAGTTCTTAAGCCCTATGACGGTTTCGCTACTGTCCGGACGCCGCGACCAGCACCCTCCCGGTTTGCAGGGCGGAGGCAAGGGTGCGCCTGGAGCGCAAGTCCTGATCGAAGATGGCCAGTCCCGCGATCTCTCGGCCTGCTTCACCCTTGAAATTGCTGCCGGACAAAGACTGGAAATCCACACTCCCGGAGGGGGCGGTCTCGCCTAATGCGCTGATCGTGAATGAATTTATGAATTGAATATATTCACCTAACGCGCCCTAACGGGTTTTCCATCCTATGGTATAGTGATACGCATTCAGCCAAATAGGCTCCGAGCAGCCAGACAGGGTGAGGGCAGGACCGTGTTCAGAATTGCGTACCGATCAAGACTGGCGGGTTCGACCAGCCAGCATGATATTGAAGATATTATGAAAACGGCCACTGAACGCAATTCTTCGCTCGGCGTTACAGGCGCGTGGATGGTCTGTGACGGCGACTGCATTGCCTCCATTGAAGGCCCGCCGCTTGCGGTCAAGCAGATCGCTGAGTCCATTTGGGACGACCCTCGCCATACCGGCTTCCGCCTGGTCAGCATGGAACACACTGAAGACCGCTTGTTCGAGGGCTGGGAGCTGAAATTTCTGGATGCCGGGACCGTCAAGGACGACCCCAAACTCCTGGAGCATCCTGGCGTAAGCTGGCTTGGAAATCTGGCTGGCGGCACAGAGAAATTCTTTGGCGACGCGATCGTTTATCACCACTAGGGCGGTGGCTTAACACCTGACCTACTCTGTGTCCGCTCAGGTGGACATCGCCCTCGTCCCCTATCCGTCATCAAGCGGTCCTGACGGTCGCTTACCCCTTGCAGCGTGGCACGGTCGGATGCCCTCCCCGGCTTGCGGGAGGGGGCAGGTGCCAGCGATCCTGGTCCTCATGCTTGTCAGTCCCGCCCTGAATCAAGTTCAGGATAAACTCCGGCGGGAACCCAGAGCCACCCAGTGCCGCGTTCGAGGATCTCTGGATCCCAAATCAAGTTTGGGACAGAGACGGCGCCTTATGCTCGCCACCCTTTCTCTCTTTCCCGACGCAGGTCGGGACCCAGAGATCACAAAACGCCGCGCCTGACAGCTCTGGGCCCCGACCTGCGTCGGGGAAGAGGAAGTTTTGATTGACCCCAATCTTTCACCATTCCCGCCTGCGTGGGAATGACGAAGGTGTGAGTCTTGAGATCGCTGGGCCCGACCTGCGCCCGCAAAGCGATTGAAGATGGCGGAGAAAGAGCGCGCGACATCACAGACCTTGCACGGGCCATCGACTGCTTGACCTTGTAGCAGGACACAAGGCCCTCAGCTCCGCGCATCATTAAACTTCGGCAATCTGGCTGATCCAATCCCGCGACTGACCCGTAGTATCGTATGTTCTATATTCGATAGAGCATCATGAAGATCACAGGCTTCATGCTGAAAACTCTTCTGTCCCCCCGGACAGCTCACGGGAGAACCCCACATGCGTTTCATGACCACCCTGCTTTCCGCCGCGGCCGTCAGCTTTGCCGTCGCAGCACCGTCCTTCGCCGATCACAAGTCTGCGTCCGCCAAGGCTGAAACCCAAAGCTCCATCGTTGAGATCGCGGTGAGCG
>JANQMI010000085.1 GCA_028280165.1 Oceanicaulis sp.
CTTCCTCCATCTCCGGAAACAGCACCAGGCGCGCGGGATCATCAGCCGGGATATCTGCGCCCAGCTCATCAAACAGGCCCTGAAAGCCGGCGCGGGCGACCGCTTCGCTCTCATGCCAGAGCGAGCGCCCGGCGGCGGACAGCGTAAGGCCGTGGTCGATCAGCCAGCGCATGCCGGTGAGCGTGGACGCAAATCCGCCCGCTCCGCGCTCGGCGTCGTGATTGGCGGCGATGTAGTGATCCAGGCTGATCCGCAAGGTGAGCGCTGAGCCGAAGCGCTGGTGTAAATCCAACAGGCCATGCTGCACCCAGGGGCGCATCATGGGCGCCATGGCATTGGTCAGGATCAATACGTTATGGCCGCGCTCCAAGGCCATTTCAGCCAGGCGCACCATATCGGGATTCATAAAGGGCTCACCGCCGGTAAAGCCGATTTCGATGGGGCCGGCGGCGAGGGCGTCGATCTCATCGAGATAGGGGGCAATGTCCGCCTCGGTCAGATAGACCAGGCGGTCATTGGTCGGCGAGCTCTCGATATAGCAATTGGCGCAGGTGATGTTGCACAGCGTGCCGGTATTGAACCACAGCGTCTTGAGCTGATCGAAGGCCACATGAGCGCGGGTTTCGCCCTGGGCGGTGATGTCGGGATCGGCAAATTTGCGAACCCCAGGGTTCGCTGGCGCGGCAGCGTCAGGCATGTCTCACTCATGTGAACTTTCGTTAATGGGCAAGCTAGGCTGCTCCGCCAAGAGCGGCAATACGGCTCACGCAAGCGTGTCAGCAAGGTGAAGCCCACAGCAAAACGCCGAAGCGGCAAAGCTCCGGCGTTGAGGGTTTGGGGGAGGGGGGTGAGCTTAAGGAATCCCAGTCCCACCGCCATTCCCGCCGCCCGGGCCAATGGGGTAGATTTTTCCTGTTCGCTTGTCGCGCACGTAGAGTTTGAACTCGCGACGATACCAGTGTGAATTGCACGCATTGATCACGCGTATTGCGGTCTGCTCCTCGTTCACGAACTCCGCTGTGACGCCGTCAGGAGGACTAATCAGGAAACCGGCATGTTGCTGGCCGCGCCATTCGAAGCTCGCAAAATCGAAGTCAGAAGGCGTTTTGCCTTCACCGTCAGTGAGATAGAAATAGTGCTCGGTCGCGTTGATATCGAGCCAATCCCCGTTTCCGTGGGTGAAGGTGCCTTCAATACTTAGGCCTTCTCCCTTCCCATCTGCGATGCTCTCAGGGAATTCATTGACAATGATGGGCACGACTTTGACGTCAGTATGGGGAACCCCGGATGGGTAGACTCTAGCCATCTTGATCCTCTTCAAACACGAACCGCTGCGATGTTTGTGGCTGGGCGACGACTTCCCAAAACTTAGCGTCGACCGGGTCGGCATAGCCAAGCTCAGAAAGGCTAGCGCGTAGTTGTGACGAGGTAGACACGTCGCCCGTTAGATAGAGCAGCCGCGCTCGATACACTGTTTCCAAAACGTGCGAGTCCGCATCCCGAAGGGCGGCAAGGCCCTGCCTCCAGGCTCGATCAGCCAAAGCACCCGATCCTCGGGCAGCATGCGCCATTCCAAGAACCTGATAAGCCCGCGCCAGCCGGATTGCATGACCGCCCATGGGGCTGTCCACTTCGCGTAAGACCATTGCGGCATTTTCTGCGTTTATCAGGGCGTCGGCATAAGCACCCGATGCGAGGGCTACCTCAGCATCCAGAATTGCGACTCTCGCAACATCGCTTGCGCGAGGAACGCGATCTTCGCCTTGTCGGCCGTATGAATCGACGGCGCGAGCACGATCTGAAAGCAGTTTGGCACGAATTAGGTTGTCGTTTGCCAGCGCGAGCTCCGCACGCATGCTCAGCAAATCCACGACGCGTTGTCTTAAAAGCGTCTGGTCCGGCATCGCATCAAGCTCGGCCTCAGCCAAGACTAACGATTCTTCAGCGGTTGTTTCAGCTTCGGAGGCTTGGCCAGCAGCGAGCTGGGCCTGTGCAAGGCGGTATTGTCCATTCAGGACGCGCCATGCTGGGGTCGTATCGTCATACTCTGCAAGCTCTGCTCGGCGTGAATCTGCCGCTTCGCGGAAATCGCCAACCGCGAACTGACTATCGGCCACCCAACCAATCGCATTACCGATCTCGATAGAGCTGACTAGGTCTGGGGCGGCATTCCTTGCGGTGATGAGCCCGCTTTGCGCCGCTTCAAATCCTGACAATGCGGTCTCAAACTCACCGCGTTCGAAGTCCATGATGGATAGGTTGAGGGTCGCATAAGCCACCTCTGCATTGGACCTTGCGCTATCGGGCTCTGCATTAGCCAGTTCGGAGGCGGCAGCCGCGTAACGTGTCCAGCTTTCGCGTGCTGTTGTGTTGTCGCCGTCAAGGCGCGCTGTCTCACCGATCCAGAACTCCGGCTGCGCGGCGTGGTAGAGCGCATCTGCTGTACCGGGCTGGTCGTCCAGCCATCGAGCGGCGTGCCGTCTCGCAGCCTCGAAGGACCCCAGAGCGCTGACAAATTGTCCAGCTTCAAGACTCGCTTGGCCGGCGCTGATGAGATCTTCCGCCGTGGCCACCCGGACCGCGTTCAACTCGGCGGCCATTTCGGCTGTGGCGGCCGGCGCGTTCTGGTCGGCGCTGGCGATCATGGTGTTCAGCTCGACGCCTTGTTGGTAGCTGAAATAGCTGGTCGCAGCGAGCCAGGCGGCCAGAACGCCGGCCACGATGGCCCAGGGCGTGCGGGTGGCCCACCCGACAATATAGGGCACCGCCTCGCGGTAGCGCTCCAGCATTTCGCGGCGTTCTTTGGGATGGACGAAGGCGGCCTGGTTGACGATGAAGCCGCCCTGAATGTCGAACGCTTCAATGACAGGCAGGGTGCGGTCGCCCACGCCGTTCAGAGGCCATCCCAGGATTTTGCACAGCGCATCCAGTTCCGCGGACGACATTTGATCAACGCCATCGTAGATTGCATTGACCCGGTTCAGGCCGATCGTCTTGTCCCCCCGGCCCAACGTGGCCAGAACAAGCTCGAAGCGCTCTTCGCGTTGTTCTCTCTCCGGGTGGCTGACATTATGCTCTTCGCGCGGGTCAATATCGCCCACGGTGGCTTTAAACCAAGCCCGATGGCGTTCTTTGATGTCCCCCAGGTCCGGTTTGGTAAACCGCACCATGAGATCATCTGTTTCCCGCCTGCCATCTGAATAGTCCGTCATGGCGGTAAGATTAGCCCCGGTTGCGCCGAATGCAATCGCAACCATCGTGTGTTATTCATCTTTCGCGTTGAGGTGTTTAGGAAAACTGGTAAACCTGAAGGTGATTGGGTTGGGGCCCGGCTCCGGCGCGGGGGTCATAGTTTTATGATTTGTTCCAGGTTTTTCAGTGTCCAGAACACTTGCAGCTGGCCCAAAAAAGCGCGTACTAGCCCCCTCAGAGCGCTGTCATGCGGGTATGATGTAATGGTAGCCTGTCAGCTTCCCAAGCTGAACGTGCGGGTTCGATTCCCGCTACCCGCTCCAGCTTTTCCGGCTCTGAACGCCATCGAAATATCTGCAGCACGGCCGGCCCCGGCCCCCTGATTCGGTGTCATGATCGGACTTGGCACCGGGCGATGGGCCCCCGAGACCCGAGGGTAAATTGCACCCCGCCGGCCCCGATCTGGGGAAGGCGCGCAACCGCGGGCTTATAGAACACGCTGAAGAAATTTGTTTCGATTGGGCCCGGTCACACGTCGTACGTTTACCGACACTGCATCCAAAGGGTTTTCGATGGTGGGTAGAAAGACAGGACCGGTCGCGCAGGATGGCGGCGTGGACAAGGGTCAGGGGACCCTGTCGCGCATATATGACGCCCACGCGCCCCAGCTTCTGCGCATCATCCGCCGCAAGGTGGGATCTGGTCCGCCGGATCCGGAAGATATCGCCCAGCAAGCCTTCGCGAATTTTGCTGGGCTCTCCGATCCGCAGACCATCAAAAACCCTGGCTCGTTTTTAACCCGGACGGCGATCAACCTGATCCATGATCATTTTCGCGCGGTACAACGCCAGAAAACCGATCCTGCCGATCATGATGCCCTGGAAAAACTAACCCTGGATTGTGATGAAACGAGCCCTGAAGTCGTCATCTTAGGGAGAGAGCGGTTTGAGGGTGTGCTTGCGGCGGTCCGGACCATGTCCCCGCGCCGCCGGCGCTTCTTGCTGCTGCACCGGATTGAAGAGTTGAGCTATGCCGAGATTGCCCGGCGCAGCGGTGTCAGCGAGACGCTGGTCCGCAATGAAGTCATTGAGGCCGTGCGGCTGTGCCGCGAAGCCGTGTTGAGGATTGAAGGCCGATGACAGAGCAAGCCGGCCCTGAGAAGCAGACCCCGGACCCGCGCGCGGCCGAAATCGGCGCGGAGGCGGACCGCTGGGTGCTGCTTTTTGCCGAACGGGCGCTCACCGCTGACGAGGCGCGGGCCTTCAACAGCTGGATCACCGCCAATCCGGAGCATGAGCGCATGTTTCGGGCCGCCCAGAGCGGGATGCGCGAGCTGGCCCATCTGCGCGGCATGGATGAGTATCGCGACTGGATCGAGCCGTCGGCGTCCGAGCGGCTGGGGCAGGCGGCCTCGGCCAGCCTGTCTGCCCTTCGCCGCATCCTTGCGTCCAAATGGTCGCTCGGATTGGGCGGGGCGGCGGCGGCGAGCCTGTGCGCGCTTCTGGTCTTGACCATCCTGCCGTTTGACCAGGCCCCGGTCGACCCCGCGCAACCGATCCAGCACGCCCCTGATTTCGTGACTGCGGTGGCCGAAATCCGCACCGTGGCGCTGCCAGATGGCAGCCAGGTGACGTTGGGGGCCGCCTCTAGCCTCGATGTCGACTTCACCGAGGCCGAGCGCCGCGTGGTATTGGGTGAGGGCGAAGCCTTTTTCGAGGTCGAGGGCGATGCCGCCTGGCCCTTTATCGTCGTGGCCGGTGACACCCTGGTCCGTGTGGTTGGCACTCAGTTCGATGTGCGCCGGGCCGGCCAGGCCGTGGAAATCGCAGTATTGGAGGGCGAGGTGGAGGTCATCCAGCCCGATGGCCCGGTCGATGCGCCGTTGGATGATCGCGATGTCCGCCATGTTTTGGTCGCCGGTCAACAGGTCGCCGCCCGGGCCGAAGACCGGGTTCAACCGGTGCGGACCATCAATCCGGACACTGTGGGGGCTTGGCGCCGGGGCGAGCTGATGTGGGCCGACACCCCGGTGCGCGACATCATTGCCGACCTGAACCGCTATGCGCCGTCGGGCGTCCGGTTAGAGGCCGAGGAGATCGGCGATCTGGAATACACGCTGGCGGTTCAGGCCGATGATACCCAAAGCGCGATCGAGCTGATTGCCGCCTCGCTGGACCTGGAAATCAGCCAGGATTCTGAGGGCGTCATGGTGCTTCAGGTCCGGGATCGCTGATCGCTCCACCTCGCTTTACGACGTTTTTTCAAAGTTTTTTCTGCGGATTTCAAAACTCGGTCGTCGTCTCAATAGGGGCGGGGTTTGCCCACGCAAACCGGCCTATAAATAAGACCATGGGGATCTGATATGACGATGAAGTCCAAGAGTTTTAAGGCCAAGGCGCGCGGCGCGGTGTCTGCACTGGCGCTCAGCCTGGCCCTGGCGTCCACCGCCGGCGCTCAAGCCCACGATGGCGAGACGCTGCCGTTTGAAATCGAGGCTCAGCCGCTGTCCGAAGCCTTGCTGGAATTTTCCCGCCAGGCCGGCGTCAATGTCATCGCCCCCTCCGCCCTGACCCGCGGCCTCACCTCTGAAGCCGTCAGCGGCGACATGTCGCCCAGCCAAGCCCTCACCGCCCTGATCGGCGACGCCAAGCTGACCCTGAACGAGCAATCGGACGGCTCCGTCGTCCTGATCGCCCAACGCGAAACCGCCGAGCGCGACACCCGAGCGACGTCGTCGGGCGCTGCCGGCACCTATCAAGGCAGCGTCCAGCCGGTGGACGCGCGCGAGACGCAGACGACGGAGGCCGAGCCGGATGAGGGTGAGGGGGGTGAAGACGCAGAAGGGGAAGAGGGTGAAACCGACGTGATTACAGTGACGGGGACGAATATTCGGGGTGCCGCTCCGGATTCATCACCGTCATTCGTTTTTACCCGAGAGGATATTGATCTTTCCGGTGCGACGACGTTGCCAGAGTTCATTCGGACCCTGCCCCAGAGCTTTGGCGGTGGGGTGCAGGCAGGTGTCCTTTCGCTTCCGAATGACGATGTATCTACATCAAATATTGGCGCTGGCTCGAGCATCAATTTACGCGGACTTGGTTCGGGTTCGACCCTTGTACTCCTTAATGGAAAGCGCATCGCGCCTGGAGGTGCCTTAGGCGGATTTGCTGACATCTCAATGATTCCCGTTTCAGCGATCGAGCGTATCGAAATGATCACCGACGGTGCGTCCGCGATTTATGGGGCGGATGCGGTCGGTGGCGTCGTCAATATCGTGCTGCGCGATGATTATGCGGGTGTTCAGACGTTTGCAGGGATCGGGTCTGACTCTGGCGGTGACGTGATTGAGTATCGTGTGGGTGCGACCTTTGGGCGGGCCTGGAGAGGAGGCAATTTGATTGCGTCCTACGACTTCTCAGATCGCGGTGCACTGAGCGCGGCCGACAGGGAGTTCTCTGCCGCTACGCCAACACCCAACGATCTGCTCCCCTCGCAAGAGGCCCACAGCGGTCTAATGTCGATCTCGCAAGATGTTGGAAGTAATTTATCCCTACAGGCTGAGGCTACGCATTCGCACCGACTGTCCAGTACTACGCGAAATATTAGGTCTACAATATCGACACGTAATAGTGAGATTGACCAGTCTAGTATTTCTATCGATGCCGCCGTAGATATCGTGGCCACCTGGCAACTTGTAGCATCCGCAGCATATAGCCGATATTTTGCATACCGGCAGCAGTTTATATCTGATGGACAACTTCAAAGTGATGCTGAGTCTGATTCAAATGTTTTGTCGTTTGGTTTGAGGGCTGATGGATCACTTATTGCTTTGCCCGGCGGGAGTTTACTTGCGGCATTCGGTGCTGAGTATCGTGAAGAAGACTTTGAGTTTTCGGTCCCGCTTTCTGATAGAATTGTTTTTATCGATGATCGTCGGGTTTCGAGCGCATACGCTGAACTATTTATACCGATCATAGGTGAACCAAACAGCATTCCCGGCGTACAGCGGTTGGAGATGACGGTCGCCGGTCGACAGGACAGCTATAGCGATTTCGGAGACGCGTTTAGTCCAAAACTGGGTGTCGCTTGGGCACCGAATGGAAGCATATTAATTCGGTCTTCCTATGGGGAGTCCTTTAACCCTCCTGACTTGGGCCGTACAGGTGGCACAACCGGTGGGATCGTTCGAGCTTGGCCTATTCCCAACACTGACTCACCATCGGGAACCTCGGTTTCAATTGTTGATTTTCGTTCTCCCGACCTGGGTCCTGAGGAGTCTACGACTTGGACTTTCGGAGTCGACTATAATCGTCAAGTCGGAGGCGGACAGTTCGCGGGCTCCGTAACTTGGTACGACATCAGCTATCAGGATCGCATCGCTAGCCCGGGCGATTTTAGGCGCTTTCTCAACAATCCTGATGTCTTTGCGTCCCTCATTACGCCTAATCCGGACCCGAATGTGATTTCGGCACTCGTTAATGACCCTGATGTGCGATTCTTCATTAATCCTGCGTCCGGCTGGACAGCGCCGGGTGACGAAGAATTCTTGCTAGATGCCCGGCTTGCCAACCTTTCGTCACAGGATACGAGCGGAGTCGATTTCGACTTTAGCTATGAGATTGATCCTGGAGCTGGGCAGCTCGAACTTAGCCTCAACGCGGCCTATATCATTGAACAAGTCCAGCGCATTACTGCAACCGCGGCGGCCGAGGACGCTATCGACACCATATTCCGGCCTGCGGACTTTAGATTTCGCGCCGGGGCGACATGGAGTCTAGATAGCTGGACGTTGGCGGGTTTCGTCAATCATGTGGACGGTTACACTGACAACCGCGACCTCAATGGCCTAGGCGACGTCGAAGTTGACGCTTGGACTACATTTGACCTCAGCTTGATATTTAGAAGCAACAGCCGACACCAAATTGCACTATTAAACAATCTCAACGTCGCACTGAATGCCCGCAATGTATTCGATGAGGAGCCGCCCAGCATTATAGGAAGCGCCGACAACTTCGGATTGCGCCAGGGATATGACCCAGCCAATGCTGATCCGCTGGGGCGTTTTGTGACCCTCAGAGTTACAAAGGAATGGTAGACTAGGTGCAATGATTGAGCGCTGCGATTGTGACCCCGCGCTCAATTATCACGCGTAGACCTCTATAAATATGAGTGCTCATTGCATGTTCCATTTATCAGCACCACTAGTCCCTACTGGAATTAGACTTTGGATTTGGCTTTTTTGTGCTTCGAGTCTTCTACTCGTTAGCGTGGCATGTGAGCGTCAGTCCGCCGATGTCTTGGGGCCTCAAACGGAAGGGATTGTGGACTCGTCACCGCGCTCTTGTTTGCCGTACACGCCTTGGACATCTGTTGGTCAGTGGAGAGATCAGGACACTCAAGGAGTCGTTGATCTTGATGACCTGTTTGCGATTATTGAGATTGGAGGTCCCAGCATCAGATTGGCTACCAGTCTTAGTGCAACAGGGGTCGGCGCTTCGCCTGATGGACAGTCCCTTGCGTTTCAGATGCGTTGCCAAGATGTTGCGCGAAACGCGTACCATGTGGGTTGGTACACGCTTGATTTAAAGGGATCCGACGCCGAGCCAGTGTTTATTGGGGAGGGGGGACCCCCACTTTTATTTCGATCTCGGACGGGCGACCGAATTAGGGGGGGCTGGTCGCCGACGAGTCCCAAATGGTCGCCGACCGGAGACTGGGTTGCCTATCTTCGTTCCGACGGCGAGA
This sequence comes from Oceanicaulis sp., assembly GCA_028280165.1. Taxonomy (GTDB): domain Bacteria; phylum Pseudomonadota; class Alphaproteobacteria; order Caulobacterales; family Maricaulaceae; genus Oceanicaulis. Next base: position 8,938 of record JANQMI010000085.1, read on the forward strand.
CGACCCAAGTCTGGCGTAGTCGTGCGGATGGGGTGCTTGTCGAGCAGGTGACCCAAAGTGAAGCAGACGTTGAGGCCTTCTTCTGGTCGGATGAGGGTAATCAGATTTGGTATGAGACGGATACGCCTCGCACTGCGCGAGACGCGTTCGTTGATGCCCTCTGGCGAGATGGAGCTTGGGCTGGGAGCGGCATGTTCGTGCCAAGAACCAGCTCCTTTCGTATGCAGCCCTATCAAGTCAGTGACGGGCAACCTTCGCTCTGGGTGAGGGACCTGGAGACAGAAGCGGAACGTGCAGCCACTGAAGGTGAGAGCCAGGCTCATTTTGCGAGGCGCTCCGTGAGCGTGCGCCAAAGATTCCAGCGGTCCGAGCGGGTGACGGTTAATCCAGAACGTCCGGGAAGTCGCGGCTACACGCTCTCTCCTGGCTCAACATATGCAAGTTGGATTGAGAGTACTGATCAAGGACAAGCCCAGATCTTTGTTCAAGATTTCACGCTCAATTCAACACCAACCGCTTGTCGTCTCGAACAGTGCGATGGTCTTTTTACCGAGCGTTTGTTTTGGAAACACGACTCGTCTGAAATCCTATTTGGGCGTCTCGAAGGTGAAGATATCAAACGTAATGCGATTTACGCATGGAACTTTCATGACGACACCATTCGACGCGTGCACGTTGAAGGTGATTATCATTTGACAGGCTGTGAATCGACTGGGCGATCTCTGGTCTGTATCCTACTCACGGCGAACTATCCACGCACCCTTGTTGAAGTGGACATCAATACAGGTGCACTGACGCAAATATTTGATCCAAACCCTCGTTTCGAAAGCCTGGCGTCGGGGCATGCTGAACTCATCTCCTGGGAAAATGAGTTCGGGATTCGAGCCAACGGCTGGTTGGTAATGCCCGAAGACTTCCGACCCAATCGGCCGTACCCGCTTGTGATTGTTCAGTACAATGCACAACTCTGCTTTAGTGGTGGCACTGGCTCAGAGCACCCAGCGCAGCTCTATGCGGCGAACGGTATGATGGTCTTGTGCATGTCTCAGCCAAGAGGACGTTCACCCGATGAGAACGGAGAGGGCGGCGATAGCTATTATGTCCGACAGAGCGTTGTGTCCTCATGGGAGCGCATCGTCGCGGACTTAACCGAGCAGGGCCTTGTTGATCCTGACCGTGTCGGTATCACAGGCTTTAGTGCTGGGGGAGACAATATTAGCTATGGGCTGAGTCGCACCCATGCCTTCAGCGCGGTCATATCAGCTTGGCTACCTTGGTCACCCATGGCGTACTACCTGCAGCATGATGGTCCGATCACTGGACGGTCGCGTCTTCGCGAGTTGGGTAGTGGGCCCTTAGGCACTCCAGACGGCCGCAATTTCGAGACCATGTCTTTGGGTCTGAATGCGGATGGCGTGTACGCGCCCATCCTCGTTCAAGTCTCCGACGACGAGCTCATCGGATCCACGTTCGAATATGTCACGCTGCAAGACGATGGGGTTCCCATCGACATGTACGTCTTTCGCGACGAGTACCACACCAAATGGTGGCCTCAGAACCGCTACGCCGCGATCCAACGCTCGCTCGCTTGGATGCGATTCTGGCTCCAAGGTGAGGTTGATCCGGACACCATGAGCGATCAGCAATTTGAGCACTGGCAAGGCCTGTGCGAGCAGCAGATCGCGCGGCTGGCCGCCTCAGACGATCCGGTGCTTCAAGCCAGGTCTGAAAATCAGCCCTGTGCGGCCCTGTTAAATCAGTAAGCCTGTCCAAGGTGGGGCGAGCGTCCCGTTCGCCCCACCGTCACACGTCCCCAATATCCCCCACCCCAATTTTTACGGGATGGCTCCCGGGCGTGCGTCCTACGGTTATTATGGGGCTTGCGTTGCCGGCCGCGGTGTGCGCGATGGCGGTGTTGGGCCCGGTGAGGCGTGGGAGAAGGGGCATGGTTCAGGTGGGAACACAGAGGCTGGTGGGCTTGGGGCAGGCGGTGCAGGCCGTACGTCTCGATCCTGACCCTTGT
>JANQMI010000100.1 GCA_028280165.1 Oceanicaulis sp.
GGTCTCGATACCGGACCAGTCCGCATCGATCTCAAAGCGTTCAATCCGGTGTTGGCGCTCAAAGCTGACCGCATAGGCCCCATCCCCCAGCGGTGCCAGGCCTTCGGCGTCGGCCGCCTCTCCGTGGAGCGCGCGGCCCTGGCCATCCAGCATGGGGGCCAGTGTGATATCGGACAGTCCTGACAGCTGCCCGTCGTCCTCAAAACTCAGGCTTGCCGTCATCCAGCTGGCGTTGTCGGAAATCGCCAGAAGGCGCGTCGCGTCGTCGTTGACTTCCATCGCCGACCAGCCGCCAAAGCGCCCATGGTTGCTGGTCAGCACCAGTCCACCGGTATAGCGCAGCGCACCGATCTGCGTGCGGCTTGGATCGTCGGGAAACAGCACTACCGGTTCCGCGGTGAGGGTGACCGACGTGCTGGTCCTGGGCTCGCACGCGGTGATCAGGACGGCTGAAGCGGCGAGGAGGAGGGCACGGACCATGGCAGGTTTCCGATCAGGTTTTCAGAGCGGTTTTTGTCGCACGCTTCAGCGCAGAAAGCCCTGCGGCCCCGCGCCGCTCGGGCCGGGGCCGAGGCACCCGCCCGCCGCGCGGCGTGTCCTCAAACAGCGCGGCCAGCTGATCGGTCATGGCTCCAGCGAGCTGTTCAACGTCGACGATCGTCACCGCCTTGCGGTAATAGCGCGTCACATCGTGGCCGATACCGATGGCCAGAAGCTCGGTTTCCGAGCGCGTTTCGATCATCTCAATCACTTCGCGCAGATGCTTTTCCAGATAAGCGGGCGAGTTGGCCGACTGGGTGCCGTCATCCACTGGGGCCCCATCGGAGATGACCATCAGGATACGGCGCTGTTCAGGGCGGGCCATCAGCCGCTTATTGGCCCAGAGTAGAGCCTCCCCGTCGATATTTTCCTTTAACAGGCCATCGCGCAGCATCAGGCCCAGATTAGGCCGCGCACGCCGCCAGGGCGCGTCAGCGGATTTGTAGATGATGTGGCGCAAGTCATTGAGCCGGCCTGGATGGGGCGGCTTGCCATTGGCCAGCCAGTCTTCCTTGGACCGGCCGCCTTTCCAGGCCTTGGTGGTAAAGCCGAGAATCTCAGTCTTCACGCCGCAGCGTTCCAGCGTGCGGGCCAGGATATCGGCGCAGGCTGCGGCCACCAGGATCGGACGGCCCCGCATGGACCCTGAATTGTCCAGCAGCAGCGTCACGACGGTGTCGCGAAACTCCATATCCTGCTCCTGCTTGAACGACAGGGCCGAGGTTGGGTCAGTGACCACCCGGGTCAGGCGCGCGGGGTCGAGCACGCCTTCTTCAAGATCAAAGGACCAGCTGCGCTGCTGCTGCGCCAGCAGGCGGCGCTGCAGGCGGTTGGCCAGACGGCCGACGACGGCTTCAAGGCCTTTCAGGTGCTGATCGAGTGTGCGGCGTAGGCGGCTCAGCTCGTCGGTATCGCACAGATCGCTGGCCTGGATGACTTCGTCATGGTTGGTGGTGAAGACTTTATAGGCTTCGGCTTCGCCGCCCTGGGGCGGAGTCCAGTTGGGGCGGGCCGCCTCCATGGACTCACCGGGCTCGTCGTCGGCCTGGACTTTGTCGGCGCTTTCCTCGGCGAAGGAGATGTCGTCGGTGTCGGCGGCCGTACCCCGGGCATCGGACTCGCTGTCATCCTCACCACTGTCAGGGTCGCTATCGCCGCTATCGTCACCGGCTTCAGGCTCCTGCTCCACGCCGCTATCGTCTTGGGAGTCGTCCTGCTCGTCATCGTCCGGATCGAACTCGCCCAGCTCATCGGACAGGTCGAGATCGCGGAGAACCTGGCGCAAGGCGTCGGCAAATTTCTGCTGATCGCCGGCGACATCGGCCAAGGCATCCAATGCGCCGCCAGCCGCCGCTTCCAAGTCGTCGCGCCAGACTTTCATCAGGCCTTTGGCATCGGTCGGTACGGTCCGCCCGGTTACCCGTTCGCGCACTAGCATGGAGATGGCATCGGCCAGGGGCGCGGCCTGGCGGTCTTCGGCCACATTCCAGCCTTCACGCCGGCAGCGATCGGTCAGGGCGGCATCTAGATTATCCGCCACGCCCTTCATGGCTTTGGCCCCCAAGGCTTCGCAGCGGGCCTGTTCTGCGGCATCGAAGACACCGCGCGCGAGGGATCCGGGCGGCAGGCCGCGCTGGTGCGTGCTGCTGTCGTGAAGCGCAACCCGAAGCGCCAGGGCGTCCGCCTTGCCGCGCAGTTTTGCTGCTTCGGCCTCAGAGATGCCGTCTGGCGGATTGGGCAGGACGACGCGGCCTTGCGCCAGGCGGGCGCTGTCGCCGCCATAGCTCACCTCAAGCTCGCGCTCTCCGGACATGGCCCGGGTCGTCGCGGCCAGGGCGCGACGGAAATCGTCAGTGGCGTCGTCGGCAGTTTTGGACATGGGGCTCTAGACCCTTAAGCCGCTGCACCCGGGGCGACCGGGCTCTCCTTCAGGGTTTCACCGAAGACGCGCTGATACATTTCAGCGATCACCGGGCGTTCCATCTCGTCACACTTATTCAAGAAGGTCAGGCGGAAGGCCTGGCCCACATCGGCAAAGATTGACGCGTTTTCCGCCCAGGTGAGCACGGTGCGCGGGCTCATCACGGTGGACAGATCGCCGGCCATGAAGGCTTCGCGGGTCATGTCGGCCACCTTGACCATATCGGCGACCATTTTCGCGCCGTCTTCGGTCTTGGCAAAATCGCCCAGCTTGGCGGACACGATGTCCTGTTCCACATCCTGGGTCAGATAATTCAGCGTGGCCACGATCGACCAGCGGTCCATCTGGCCCTGGTTGATCTGCTGGGTCCCATGATACAGGCCGGTCGTGTCGCCCAGGCCCACAGTGTTGGTCGTTGCAAACAAGCGGAAATTCGGGTTCGGCTTGATGACGCGGTTCTGGTCCAGAAGCGTCAGGGAGCCCGAGGCTTCCAGCACGCGCTGGATCACAAACATCACGTCCGGGCGGCCAGCATCATATTCGTCAAACAACAGCGCGACCGGGCGCTGTACGGCCCAGGGCAGGATGCCTTCCTGGAACTCGGTGATCTGCTTGCCGTCTTTTAGGACGATGGCGTCTTTGCCGACCATGTCGATGCGGCTGACATGGCTGTCCAGGTTGATGCGGATCATCGGCCAGTTCAGGCGCGCGGCGACCTGTTCGACATGCGTGGATTTGCCGGTGCCGTGATAGCCCTGAACCATGACGCGGCGATTGAAGGCAAAGCCAGCCAGGATGGCGCGCGTGGTGGCCTCATCGAAGACATAGGTCTCGTCGATCTCCGGTGTGTGATTGTCACGGGTGGAGAAGGCTGGCACCTCAAAGCCGGGCTCAAAGCCGAACAGGGCTTTGCAATCGGCTGTGGTGTCCGGCGTCAGGGCGATCAGCGTGTCATCACTCATGGGCGTGGGCTCTTTTGAGGCTGTCGGGCGAGGGCACACAATTGTGCACCTGCGTCATGTGCATACCTAGCGCGCTAAACAGCCCGGCGCCACTGCAAGCGGTCACCGGTCGCAGCGCAAGCCAACACTTTGCGTTACACGCTGCGACACGGCGATGCCGGTCAGACCGAATTAGCCGCCGCTGAGCAGTGCGCCCTGAATGCCGTCGAAAATGAATTGGGCGGCAAGCGCCGCCAGGATCACGCCGAGAATTCGGGTGATCATGGCCGCCAGGGTATCGCCCAGAACCTTCATGATAAAGCCGATGGCCAGAAACAGGACCAGGCACAGCAAAAGATTGGCCCCCATGCCCGCAAACACCATGAGCTGACCGGACAGGCTGCCACGCGCTTCGCTCATGAACAGCATGATGGAGGCAATGGCACCGGGGCCAGCCAACATGGGGATCGCCATGGGAAAGACCGAGATGTCTTCATGGGTCCCGGGAATGGTGTCATCGGCCTCGCTCATGGCTTCGGCCCGCTCTTCGCGGCGTTCGGTGCGCTTTTCAAAAATCATGTCGAGCGCGATCATGAAGAGCAGCACACCGCCGGCCGCGCGGAAGGCGTCCAGCGAGATGTGCAGCGCCGACAACAGCCACTCACCCAGATAAGCGAAGCCGAACAGCACCACCGTTGCGATCAAGACCGACTTGATCGCCATCGCCCGCCGGTGCTTGGCCGACGAGCCTTCGGTCAGGCCAGCAAAGATCGGGGCCACACCAATCGGATCGATCACAACAAAAAACGTCACGAGCGAGGCGGTCAGAAGGCCGAAGTCAAAGGCGTCCATAACGGGACTCCATCACACAAATGGATTTCGGGGGCGATCCCTAAAGGGATGATCACCGGCTTATCATCGCTCAACCCGAATGGCGAGGCCCCGTAAACGCAGTGTGGGTATGCTTTAACGCAAGGGACTAGGTCAGGATCGCGATCAAGGCGGTGGTGTTAAACCCGGCGTGGACCGTCGAGCAAAGAAGATAGGCGTGCCATCCTCCCCATCGCGCGTTCGCCAGCCACCAGACTGCGGCAAGTATGGAAAAGGCCAAGCCGGCTTCAAGATCGACCAGGCTGGCACCGTGAAGCAGAAATCCACCCACAAACCAGAAACCCACATATAGAAAGGCGGGTAGCTTCAGCTTCAAAAAAACGAGGCCGGTCAGGACAAAGAACGCACTTTCGAAGATGGGTGACGCTATCACCAGCAGCGCAAATAAGCTGAGCGCATCAGGGGTTTCAGTTTGGTCCGGTGAAAGCGCCGGAGTCTTGTCGACGAAACCGGTGGGTTCGACGAAGAACCAAAGAGATACAACAAGCAGGGTTGCCGTCATGAGCTTCAGACCCATGCCTGCGAAAACGGACGCTGGATAGATCCAAAGCCCCTGGCGCAAGGTCATGGGTCTCAGATTTGGTTCTGAGTGCAGAGGCTCCGTCAGAGTCCTACCCCTCAAACATATCCGCAAAGCGTCTGCGCGGCCGCGCTTTCCACGCTCCGCGATGGAAGACATCGGACACGATGACCGGGGCGACCGTTGTGGCTTCGGCGTAGACCATCTGCTCCAGCGCCACATCCACCTTGCCCCAGCTGCAGGCTTCTTTCAGCGTGGAGGACGAACACGCGCCATCGCGGACGTCAGCGACGGTGATCTGGACGGCGTATTTGTGCATCTCGACATCCTCGTGGCCGAGGATTTCAGCGCAGACAACTGTGTCTTGAGCGAAGTTTTTCGGCACGCCGCCGCCGACCATGAACAGGCCGGTAGAGCCCGCCTTGATCTTAATGTCCGTCAGCTCGCGGAAGTCCGCCACGCTATCAATGGCGACATAGGGCTGGCCGGCTTTTATGCGCTCGACCTGATGCTTCACCAGACCAAAGCCAGCCGAGCAGTCGGAGAAGGCTGGCACGAAGATCGGCACGCCATGCTTATAGCATTCCTCAATCAGGGAGCCTTCTTTCTTCGCGTTGCCGTCGGCGAGCCATTTGCCCATGGCGTGGATAAAGGCGCGGCTGGAGATCGGTCCGGCGGGCAGGCTGTCAGCAATCTCCCCAATGGTGTGGTCGCAGGCCTGCAAGTCTTCTTCGTCGATATAGGTATCGTAGATCCGGTCGATATAGAGATCGCGCAGGACCCGGTCGTCGGGCACATCTTTGGCCTGATAATGCTTGAAGCCCAGCGCTTCGAAGAAATCCATGTCGACGATGGACGCCCCGGTTGCAACAATGGCGTCGACCATGTTGTTGCGCACCATATCGCGCCAGACATGCATGCAGCCGCCGGCCGAGGTGGAGCCCGCGAGCGTCAGGATGACCGCACAGTCGGTGTCTTCCTGGGCCGCCTGGAGAATGCGGGCAGCCCGCGCGGCATCGCGGCTGGTGAAGCTCATCTTCTCCCAGGCATCAATGATGACCCGGCCATCAAAGCTGGTGATGTCGATATGCTCGACCGGTGAGGAGAGCAGTTCGGCCTTGCGATTGGAGTGATCAGTCATCCGCGCCTCTTCATCAAGCGGTTGCGGCGACGGCGCTGAGCGCGTGCAAAGGGCACAACACGCGGCTCAGTTCCCGTCGCGGCAGGGGCGGGGGCCTCAGCCTCACCGCCGGTGTACAGGGAGGTCCAGGGAAAGTCGGCAACCTCGAAGGTCTCCACATCCCCGAACCCGTTGAATCGTGTGGCCATAGCTGTGCCGTAAGCCCCCAACATGCCCACCTCGATCACATCGCCCTCGGCCAGATCCGCCGGCAGGGTATGCAGGCCAGGCATGGTGTCGATGGCATCGCAGGTCGGGCCATAGAGCTTGAATTCGGCCGTCTGCTGGCTGGGCTCACCATCGGCCCGATGGACCCGGATCGGGAAGGGCCATTTGGCGTGAACCATATCAAACAGGCAGCCATAGGCCCCGTCATTGAGATGGACCTGGTGGCCTTTGACCAGCTCCACCCGGGTCAGGACCGAGACCGCTTCGGCGATCAGCGCCCGGCCCGGCTCGCACCACAGATCAGCGTTTTCCAGGACCATCATGTCCTCAAAAGCATCGCGAATAGCGGTGATGTAGTCGGCCATCGGTGGTGGGGTCATGCCCGGATAAGGCGAAGGAAAGCCGCCGCCGACATCGACGATATCCACGGTCACGCCCGCCTTCACGATCAGGCGTGAGGCTTCAGCCATGGTCGCGCGAAAGGTGCCGGGTGCCATGCACTGGCTGCCCACGTGAAAGCTGACACCCAGCTCTTCGGCATGGGCCCGCGTGGTGCGAATGAGATCGGGGGCTTCGGCTTCGCCGGCTCCGAACTTGCCCGCGAGCGGTAAGGCTGAACCTTCATTGGACACCGCCAGGCGCACCAGCAGGATCAAGTCCTTAGCGTATCCGGTCTCTTCCAGGATTTTGTTGAGCTCGGCCTCGCAGTCGAGCACGAAGATGCGCACGCCATGATCGAAATAGGCGCGGCGAATAGAGTGCCGGCTTTTGATCGGATGCATGTAGGCTATGGTCGCATCCGGGCAGCGCTCGGCGATCAGCTCGACCTCGGGCAGGGACGCAGCATCAAACCAGCGCATGCCGGCCCGATAGAGCGCATCAATCACCCACGGTGAAGGATTCGCCTTCACCGCATACAAGACTTCGCCTGGAAAATTGTCCTGGAACCAGGTGGCCGCGATCGCTAGGCGATCTGGTCGCGCGCAGGCGACCGGGCCTTCAACAGGCCGAGAGCGGACCAGGTCCAGGGGCGTATGGTAGCGTGACAATTCACGAAACCCCCTGCATGCAGTTAACCCAATCCGGCATCGTCACCTCCGCCGGGAGGCGCGGATTTAGTGCGACATACCGCCCATGTAAAGCGAAAAAGAGTCTCGGTTTTCAGCCTGGCAATCTGTGATTTGAACAGCTTTGTCCGTAGCCGTCATAAATTTGTTTCCAAGCAATGAGATAAGCCAGTCAGATAGGCCTGCGGTCTTGGAGGATTGGCCCAATCCCCCGACATGGGTGTCGGCTTGCAGGCACCAATATCGGCGACACATTTGTGATGCTGGCCGGTTTATTCAATCCAGAATGACCGAGCTTAGGAGAGTGAAGCAGCCCCATGCTGTCCGATTTTCGATCCCTTTTCATGATGTTGCCCGTAGTGGCGATTGCCGCCTGCGGCGCGCCGGCTGAGGAGATCGTCTTATCTGAGCCGGGTGAAGGTCTCCTTCAATCCGAGATTGACGCGCCTCGACCTGCACCGGCTGAGGCGACCGGCCGGGCCCGTTTACGGATTGTCGGATCTTCAACCGTTTTTCCTTTCATCACCTCGGTGGCGGAGAATTTCGGGGTTCGGTCCGGCTTCCCCACCCCCGTGGTGGAGGCAACCGGTACCGGCGGCGGGATGGTGTTATTCTGTGATGGGCTAGGATTAACTCATCCTGATTTTACCGCAGCCTCGCGCCAGATGAAGGCGAGCGAGTTTCAGCTTTGCCAAGAAAATGGTGTGACCGCAGTTGTCGAGATCCAGATCGGATTTGATGGCATCATTCTGGGCAACTCCATCGATTCTGATCCCATGGATATCGCGAAGTCCGATCTTTTCCTGGCCTTGGCGGCGAGCACGCCCATGCCTGTGAATGCCGAAGGCGAGGCGATCCTGGACGAGCAGGGCCGTTTACTCGAAGCGGCGAGTTTTTCCGACGCAGTGGGATTTGATTGCGCCCGCTTTGTCGACAACCCCTATGCGCGTTGGTCGGATGTCAACGCCCAGCTGCCCAATTCCCGGATTGAAGTCTTTGGGCCGCCGCCCACCAGCGGGACGCGCGATGCTTTTGTCGATTTGGACATGGTTCAAGGCGCGCTGGGGATTGCGTGTCTCGCAGACCTCCAAGACACAGACCCATCTCGGTTTGACGAGATCTCCGCCCGCATCCGTGAAGATGGAGGATGGGTGGATTCCGGCGAGAACGACAATGCGGTGGTTCAAACCCTGGAGAATGCCCCCGGGTCCTTTGGGATATTTGGCTACTCCTTCTTGGAGCAAAACGGCGATCGCATCCAAGCGGCCCGTGTCGACGGTGTGCAGCCAACCTATGAGAATATCTCAAACGGCACTTATCCGGCGTCGCGCTCACTCTTCATCTATGTCAAAGCCCAGCATGTCGACCTGAAGCCCGGCTTGCGGGAGTTTGTCGAAGAGCTCACCCACGAAGAAGCGTGGGGTCCGTTCGGCTATCTGGCTGATCGGGGGCTGATTGCCTTGCCTGAAACACGTCGGATGGCCACTGCAGAGGCTTCACGTGCGCTCCGGCCCATGGATTTGCCAGAGTAGACGCTAGCCGCGGCGGCCAAGACGGCGCAGGCGGCGCCAGAAGCGGCGGCGTTCGGGGCGTGGTTGAGGCTTTAGATTGCGCACGAATTCTTCCGCGCAGGAACGCCAGGAATACCCCTCAGCGTATGCGCGACAATCCTCGCGCTTCATTTCCAGGGCTTCCATACAGGCGACGCGCAGGTCGTCATTGACCGAGCCGGCCTTGGAGCCTGGGATGATGTCTTTCGGGCCATTGGCGACATAGGCCGCGACGGGCGTGCCGGTGGCCATGGACTCCAGGATCACCAGGCCAAAGGTGTCGGTGAAGCTGGGGAAGACCATCACATCGGCGTCGGCAAAGTGGCGGGCCAGCTCGTCGCCGGACTTATTACCCTTGAATACGACGTCCGGATATTTCGCCTTCAGCTCTTCCAGCTGCGGGCCCGGACCCACGACGACCTTGGTGCCGGGAAGCTCGGTATCCAGGAAGGCCTCGATATTCTTCTCCACCGCCACGCGGCCGATATAGACGAAGATCGGCCCTTCCAGGTCGGCGTAGACGCTTTCACCGCCCATATGGCGCTTGTCAGGGTGAAAGATTTCAGTGTCCACACCGCGCGCCCAGGGCGTGATGTTATTAAAGCCACGCTCCTCGAGCAGATCTCGCATGGAGGGCGTCGCCACCATCAGGCGGTTGCCGGCATTGTGAAAGCGGCGCATGAACCAATACCCGGCCGCAACCGGAATGAGCGGCATGCGCGCATGCACATATTCAGGGAATTTCGTGTGGTAGCTGGTTGAGAAGGGCAGCTTCCACTTCAGACAGATCGCGCGCGCGGCCTGGCCCAGCGTGCCTTCGGTCGCGATGTGGATCGCCTCGGGCTCAAATTCCTTGAAGCGCTTTTCCAACTCGTCGCGCGCGCCGATCGCCATCTTGATTTCCGGATAGGTCGGCAGCGGAAAGGTGCGAAAGCCCATGCCAGGATGGATGACCTCCACATCATGGCCCATGGCCCGGCATTCTGACACGGTTCGGGACAGGGTGCGCACGACGCCGTTGACCTGAGGTTCCCAGGCATCGGTCACCAACATGATGCGCAGCGGGGCGCTGTCGTCCATCGAAGAACTCCGTGAAATGAGCGTTCAAGACCGTTCGGGCGGCTCTTTAGCGTGTTTTCGCGCCAAGGCGAAGCGGTGTCGGCACTTTGACGCGATCCTCGGCAATATCTGGATCGGCTCGCAGGGCCAAAATCGTACAGATGCCGCCCGGTAGCAGGCGATGAACGTTAAAGCCAAAGCAACGCGTCAACGTACGATCTGTTTGTGCGTCAAAATGCTTTATCGAGTTTCCGGTAAAGCGAGGGCGATGTCTTTTCAGATAATATGAATTTAAAAATAATATAAAACTACGTTTAACTGTATTCACCACCCTGTCCGCGCTTTGTCTTTGCCGCAATGCGGCAAACAACTTGGCTTGCATTTGTAAGTCTTATTGATCATTTTCGCCGCCAATCTTAATCGGCTCGCTGCTTGCCAGCATTCGTGTGGAGGCCAAGACCATGCGCGACTATTCTGACAACGCCATTGATTGGGACAGCCTGGACCGTCTCAAATTCGCCGACGAGCGCACCCTGGCGCGCAAGCTGGATGGCTTGGTCGGCCTGTCTGACCGGGCGCGGGCTCGCGCGGGAGAAGAGGCGGTCAAGCTGGTCGAGCGCGCGCGCGAAACCCGCCGGGGTGGCGGTCTGATGGAAAGCTTCCTCCAAGAGTTTGGTCTGTCCAATAAGGAAGGCCTTGCGCTGATGTGTCTGGCTGAAGCGCTGCTGCGTGTGCCGGATGCCGAAACCGCCGACGATCTGATCTCTGAAAAGATCGGATCCGGCCAATGGGCGGAGCATGCCTGGAAGTCCGACAACTGGCTGGTCAATGCCTCCACTTTGGGCCTGATGCTCACCGGATCGCTGGTGGATGTCGAGGGCGATGCCAAGCGCGATCCAGGCGGATATTTCCGCCGCATGGCGGGCCGCCTGGGCGAGCCTGTGATCCGCACCGCCACGCGCCGCGCCATGCGCATCCTGGGCGAACAATTTGTTTTGGGGCGCACAATCGAAGGCGCAATCAAGCGGGGCCGAGGCTGGAAGATGTATGGCGCGATGCGGCCGCTGTTCAGCTTCGACATGTTGGGAGAAGGCGCGCGTACCGACGCGGACGCGCAGCGCTATCACAAGCGCTATCTCGACGCGATTGCAGCCGTCGCCGCCAAACGCGGGAAGGGGGCTGTCCAGGACGTCGATGGCGTGAGCGTGAAGCTGTCCGCGCTCCATCCCCAATATCACGCGGTCAAAGAACGCCAGGTCATGGCGGAGCTCTACCCGCGCGTGCTGGAGCAGGCGGAAGCCGCCGCCCAGGCCGATATTGGCTTTTGCCTGGACGCTGAAGAAAGTGACCGCCTGGTCATCCAGATGAAGATTATTGAGCGCCTGGCCCATGAGCCCTCGCTCGCGGGCTGGAACGGGCTGGGTCTGGCGGTTCAGGCCTATCAGAAGCGCGCTAAGGACGTGTTGGAGCGTCTGGTGGAGCTTGGCGAGGCCGCCAATCGGCGCTTCATGGTGCGTCTGGTCAAAGGGGCCTATTGGGATACCGAGATCAAACTCGCCCAAACCAACGGCCAGCCAGATTTTCCGGTCTGGTCGACCAAACCCGCCACCGACATGAATTATATGGCCTGCGCACGCGTGATGCTCAATGCGCCCAAGGCGATCTTCCCGCAATTCGCGACCCATAATGCTCACTCCCTGTGCGCGGTGCGCGAGCTGGCTGAAGAGGCGGGCAATCCGCCCTATGAGTTCCAGCGCCTGCACGGCATGGGTGAGCCGCTCTACGCGGCGGCGGCTGAGACCTGGGGCGAGGCTCTGGGCGATGTGCGCATTTATGCGCCGGTGGGCAGCCATGAAGACTTGCTGCCCTATCTGGTTCGCCGATTGCTTGAGAACGGGGCCAACACGAGCTTTGTCAACGCCTTCCTCGATGATGAGGTGCCGGCTGTCGACGTCGCCTCTGGGCCCTTTGCTCAAGCCAGCGCGCTGGATCGCCACCCCGCCATTCCGGCTCCGGCGGCGCTTTATGGTGATGCGCGTCTCAACTCGGCCGGCCATGATCTCAGCCAGGTGGCCGTGCAAACCCGCTTGTCCAAAGCTCAATCTGACTTTGATGCGGGTGCCCCTTATGCCTGCGGGGCCCTTATTGATGGCGTGATGAAGACCGAAGGCGGGGTGGAAACCCGGAGCCCGGTGGACCTGGAATTCACCGTTGCAATGGTTAGTGACGCGGATGGCACCGACGTGGCGCGCGCCATGGAGATCGCCAAAGCCGCACAACCGGCCTGGGACGCCCGTGGCGGCGCAGCGCGCGCCGGTATCCTGCGCGACATGGCTGACGCGCTTGAAGCGAACACCGACCGCCTGCTGGCCCTCATGGCCCGGGAGACGGGCAAGACGCTTCTGGATGGGGTCGCCGAAGTGCGCGAAGCGGTGGATTTTCTGCGCTATTACGCTGTGGAGGCCGAGACCAAGTTTGCCGGGCCGCAGCGCCTGCCTGGACCGGCAGGTGAAACCAACCATTTGGAGCTGCGCGGCCGCGGCGTCTTCGTGTGCATCAGCCCCTGGAATTTCCCGTTGGCCATCTTCACAGGTCAGCTGGCCGCGGCGCTGGCTGCAGGCAATACCGTGCTGGCGAAGCCGGCCGAGCAGAGCCCCTTGATTGCCGCTGAAGCGATCACGCTTTATCAGGCCGCAGGGCTTCCCAAAGACGTGCTGCATCTGCTGCCGGGCGATGGCGGTATTGGAGCTGCGCTCACCAGCCTGCCCGACATTGCCGGCGTGGCCTTTACCGGTTCCACCGAGGTGGCGCGCATCATCAACCGGACGCTGGCGGCCAAAGATGGGCCCATTGTGCCCTTGATCGCGGAGACGGGCGGGCTCAACGGCATGTTTGTCGACACTTCGGCACTGATGGAGCAGGTCATTGATGATGTGGTTCTGTCCGCCTTCGGCTCCGCAGGTCAGCGCTGTTCGGCGCTGCGCGTGCTGTTTGTTCCTGAAGAGACGGCGGACGCCCTGATTGAGGGTCTGACGGGGGCCATGGATGCGCTGGCCATCGGCGATCCGGCAGACAGCTTTACCGATGTCGGTCCCGTCATCGATGCGGAGGCGTGTGCCATGTTGGAGGCGCACCTGGCAGCCATGGATGGCCCGGCTAAAGTGCTCCATCGCGCGCCCATGGCGGAGGGCCTTGAGGCTCAAGGTCGCTTCTTTGCGCCCAGCTTGATTGAGATCGACACTCTGGATCAGCTCACCGAAGAAAAATTCGGGCCGATCCTGCATATCCTGCGCTACAAGCGCGAAGACCTGCCCGCAATCGCCAAACAACTGGCTGACAAGCATTATGGTCTGACGCTGGGTGTGCACTCCCGGCTCGACCGCTTTTTCGAGCTGGTGAGTGACGCCGTACCGGCTGGCAATGTCTATGTGAACCGCAACATCACCGGTGCGGTGGTGGGGGTCCAGCCGTTTGGCGGCGAAGGCTTGTCGGGCACGGGCCCTAAGGCGGGCGGACCGAATTATGTCCAACGCTTTGCCGCCGAGCGCACGGTGACGATCAATATTTCCGCCCAGGGCGGCGATCCGGAGCTGCTCAGCCTGGGTTAGCCAATTTGGCCTCTCCCGTTTTCCGGTTTGCTTTGTTAATCTTCTCCCATCAGAGAGGGGATTCGAATGCGCGTCGCGTTCGTCAGTTTTGCCGCATTGGTGCTGCTGGCCGTGTCCACGCCGGCGGACGCGCAGCGCAATTGGACAGCGCGTTGGACGGACGCTGAGATCGAAGCGTTGGGATTTGCGGTGTCAGAGGCGTGGACGCATGGCCTGGACCCGTCTGCCTATACCGATCCTGAAGCGTTGGCGGCCATGCCTGTGGGCGAGGCGCGTGACCGGGCCGCCCGCGCGGCCTGGTTCGACTATGCAGAAGACCTCGCGTTCGGCCATGTCGACCCGCACGATCTGGACGCGGATTGGACAACGCCGGTCCGCGATCAGGATCTGCTGACCCATTATGCTTACGCGCGAGAAACCGGCTCGATCTACGAAAGCTTTGAAGCGCTTGCACCCCAACATCCAGATTATGTCGCCCTGCGATCAGAGTTGATCCGCCGGACCACACTGCCCTCTGCAGCAATCCAGATTCCACCGGGCCCCTCCATCGGGCTGGGGGACGCAGGGCCGCGCGTCGATGCGGTGCGCGCGCGGCTGTATGAATTAGGCTTCCTGCCAGAGCTGGGCCATGCAGGCGTGGCGTTCGATCGCCAGCTGGAGACGGCTCTGATCCGCTTTCAGGCGCGGGCGAATTTGGCCGCGGACGGCCGCTTAGGGCGCTCAACGCTGCGCGAGCTGAATGCAGCCGATTCCCGCCGCCTTGATCAGTTGCGCGCCAATCTGGAGCGGTGGCGCTGGTTACCGGCCGATCTCGGCGACCGGCATATTCGCGTCAACATTGCCGACTATCGCCTGGAAGCCTGGCGTGATGGACGTGTGGAGCGCGTCCACGAGGCCCAGATCGGCTCGCTATACGCGCGAACGCCGGTGTTCTCTGAAGCCATGTCCATCGTGGAGATTAATCCATGGTGGTACACACCGATCGGATTGGGGCAGCCCTGGCTTCGCGCCTTCCAGACCAGCCCCGGCTGGGCGTATTCGCAAGGTTACCGCTTGGTGGACCTGGACACGGGTGCCATGGTGCCGGCACGCGACGCAGATTGGAGCTATGGCCGGTATCGGGTGATCCAGGCACCTGGGCCCAACAACGCCATGGGCAAGGTGAAATTCCTCTTTCCCAACGTCCACAATGTCTACATCCATGACACGCCGCACCGCGACTTGTTCGCCAACGCTCAGCGCAGCGAGTCCTCAGGATGTGTCCGCGTTCAGGACCCCGAAAGTCTGGCCGTTTGGGTCATGGACGCTGAAGGCTGGGAGCCTGATGAAGTGCGCGCTGCGTTTGCCGGGCAGAGCACTGTGCGGGTCCGGTTGCGCAATACCATACCGGTTCACATGCTTTACTTCACCGCCGTCACCGACCGGGTCGGTGATGTGCGCTTTGTCCATGACGTCTACAACCGCGATCAGGCGGTGATTGATGCGCTTGATGGTCGGCTCCCAGAACTGGAGCCTGGACTTGTTGACCCGACCACGGACGCTGAAACCGCAGCCCCTTAAGCGCTGGTGGCGTCAGCTTTCGGTTCGGCCTTGAGGCGCAGCTGGGTAATCTGGTTGCGCTCGCGTTCTGTGATCTCAAACTGCACGCCATGGAAGCGGAAGATCTGACCCTGATTGGGTATGGTCTGGGCTTCGTGGATCACCAAGCCGGCAATTGTCACGGCTTCTTCGTCCGGCAGGTCCCAGTCTAGCGCTCGGTTGACATCGCGAATGGGCGCTGAGCCGTCGACCAGGACTGTGCCGTCGGCCTCCTTCGTGACACCTTCCACCGCGACGTCATGCTCGTCTTCAATCTCGCCGACGATTTCCTCGATGATGTCCTCAAGCGTGATGATGCCCATCAGAGCACCATACTCATCCACCACCAGGGCGAAGTGCTCACGCTTCTGGCGAAAGGCCGTCAGCTGATCCAGCAGCTCAGTGGTCTCGGGAATGAACCAGGGCGCACGTTTGACCGCTTCGATGTCAACTTTCGAGGCGTCGCCGCCGGCCTCATGGAGTGCGCGGGCCAGGTCACGGGCGTGCAGCACGCCGACGATATTTTCCGGGTCATCCTTCCACAGCGGGATCCGGGTGTGAGGGCAGCTCAGCGCATCGGTGACCAGCGCATAATTCGGCTGATCAATGTCCAGCATGGTCAGGTTTTTGCGGTGGACCATGACGTCATCAACGGTTAGCTCGCGCAGGTCTAGGACACCGCCCAGCATGTCGCGGTCGGTCTTCACCACGCCGCCTTCCTGGTGATGCAGGTCGATATGGCCGCGCAGCTCTTCGTGAGCGGACAATACATCGCCTTCCACATTGGCCCCTAAGATGCGCAGGGTGCCGCGTACGACAGCCTGCACGGCGGCCACAATCGGCGAGAACAGGATCACGAAAATTCGGATCGGAAACGACACGAATAACGCCATACGGTCCGGATTGGACAGCGCATAGGTTTTCGGCAGCACCTCTGCGAAGATCAATACCAGCAGCGTCATCACCAAGGTGGCAATCGGCACTCCGGCCTCGCCAAACATCGCCAGGAACATCGCCGAGGCCAAAGAGGCGGCCAGGATGTTCACCAGATTGTTGCCGAGCAAAATCGCTCCGATCAGGCTTTCTCGGTCCTCAATCAGGCGATTAACCCGCCGGGCACGGTGGTCCTTGTCCTTCTCAAGCGACAGCATGCGCGCTTTGGAGGTTGCGGTGAGTGCGGTTTCTGAGCCGGAGAAAAAGCCTGAACAGGCCAGAAGTCCCAGGATTGTCAGGGCTGTCCAGCCCATCCACGGTTCAAGCGTCATTTGCGCTTTAATTCCTCTTTCAAAAACGCCGTCAGATCATCGCGATCTGCCTTGGGGGCGATGTAGGCCTCGCCAATGCCGCGCGCCAGTATAAGCGTGATCTGGCCGCCCGTATTCTTTTTGTCTGACGTCATGCGCGTCACCAGACGGTCTGCCTGATAGGGCCCACCCGGCAGGTCTAGGGGTCGAACCGGAAGCCCGGCCGCCGCAATCGCGGCTTGCGCACGTAAGGCGTCGCCTTCAGAGCACACACCCAGGCGCACCGAGTAAGCAAATGCGAGCGCCATGCCCACGGCCACGGCTTCGCCATGGACCAGGGTGCCTTTCTCTGCTTCCGCCTCAAACGCATGACCGAATGTATGGCCCAGATTGAGCAGGGCCCGGCGACCGCCTTCGCGTTCATCCTCCGCGACGATCCGGGCCTTAAATGCCACCGCGTCGGCGATCGCATCAATTAGAGCATTGCCGGAAAGACCGCGGGCCCCGACCGATTCAAGACGTTCAAACAGCGCCCTGTCGGCAATGAGCCCGGCCTTGAGGATTTCCGCATAGCCGGCGCGCAACTCGCGCTGTGGCAGGGTGGACAGCAGCCCGGTATCGGCGATCACCAGGGCTGGCTGGTGGAAGGCCCCGGCCAGATTTTTGCCCGCGCGGGTGTTGATCCCGGTTTTGCCACCGACCGAGCTGTCGACCTGGGCCAGCAAAGTCGTTGGAATTTGGACAAAGCCAGTGCCGCGCTTGGTGATGGCCGCGGCAAACCCGACCAGATCACCAATAGTGCCGCCACCAAACGCCATCACGCACTCATTGCGCTCCACCCCAAGAGCCAGCAGCTGATCTGTCAGCGTCCGCAATCCATCCCAGGTCTTGGCCGCCTCTCCGCCTTCCAGCGTGATCAAGTCCAAAGTCAGGCCGGCATTGGCGATCAGGGCGTGCAGGCGCACACCATGGTGGGCCAGTGCGGCCTTGTCTGTGACCACGATCGCGCGCCCATTTGGACATAGCGCGGCCAGGCGCTCCGCACTGTGTTCCAGTGCGCCGTCACCCACGACAATGTCATAGCTCCGCTCGCCAAGCGGGACTGTTACCAGCCGATGTGTGCTCATCCTTCGACCTTCAAAAGATAACTCTGCAGAGCGTCATGAACCTTGGCTGCGGTCGCGTCATGACTGGCATCGTCGCAGTCCACGGTGATGTCAGCCTGAGCATAGACCGGTGCGCGTTCATCATTGAGCTTTCGCATGACAGCGTGCGGGTCATCGACGTTGAGCAGCGGGCGCTGCCCCGGCTTTCTCAAAACGCGTTCCATCAACACATCAAGATCAGCCTTGAGCCAAACTGAAATAGCCTTGTCCTTGATGAGCGCACGGGTTTCGTCATTGATGAAGGCCCCACCGCCAAGTGCAAGGACCAGTGGTGTCGGTTCGTCCAATAGGCGGGTGATTACCCTGCGTTCGCCATCGCGGAATGCAGCTTCCCCAAAATCTGCGAAAATATCGGCAACAGAGCGGCCTGCAGCTTCTTCCACGGCCTCATCAGCATCGGCAAAATCGCGATCCAGGCGCTTTGCCAGGCGGCGACCGATTGTGGTCTTGCCGACCCCCATCAGGCCCACAAGGGCGATGGGGCGATCAGTTTCGATCAAGGACGCGGGATGGATCATAACACCACAGGTGATAGACCAAACTGCCGCTAACCGGCAATCAGGCGTCGCCATGTCTGGAAATAGCCCCATTCCCCGGCTTAAAGTCAGATCAGCGCTTTAAGAACGGGAGTGGCGTTGATGAAAGGCGTACTGATTGGTCTTGCGGTCCTGATTGTGATCGTCCTGGGCGGCTTCGGCGCGCTCCTGGTGATGGCAGACGCTGGCGCGCCCGAGCCTGAAGAGATTCGAATTGAGGTGAGTGATGACCTTCGCAACGCTGGCTAGCGTCTTCACGCTGGCAGTCAGTGCTGGGCTGACGGCCACGGGGCAGCCGGACATTGCTGTCGCTGAGCTGGGCGAAGTGCGCCCTCTGGAAGTCTCAGCAGGCGGAGGGCTGCCCGACACGGTCTGGTCTAGCGGCAATGCGCGGGCCCTGCGTGCGGTGCTGGAGACGCTGCCGCGTTCCGACGCGCGGGGCTGGCAAAATGGCCCGGCGGCCGATTTGGCGCTATCGGCCCTGCTCAGTGGGGGTAGCCCGCCCGACGCATCGGCGAGCGATGACACCGCGCTGGCCTATCTGCGCGCGGATCGCGTCTTGGCCGCCGGTGGCGCGCGGTCGGCCTATGGATTGCTGTCACGAACCCCGAGCGTGAACCAATATACTGCCCTGTCCGCGCTTTATGCGGAGACGGCCTTTGCGTTGGGCGAAACCCAAAGCGCCTGCCTGGCTGCAAACGCGCTGCTTGAAGGGCGTGATACGGCCTACTGGTTGCGGGTTAGGGCCTTTTGCCTCGCGCTTGATGGCAATATTCCGGCGGCCGAGTTAACGGCGGAGCTGGCCCGTGCCCAGAGCGCGGATGATAGCTTTGATCGCTTATTTGACGCGCTGACCCTGGGGCAGGACCTGCCATCCAATGCTGCGCCCCGGTCCGGCCTCGAGCTCGCCATCGCCGAAGTGTTGGCTCCGGATACGCGGATTGTCCCCGATGAGACGGCCCCCGACTGGTTGCAGCACGCAGCTGAGCGCACCGGTCCGTCGATCAACCTACCCCCCACACTGCCAGAGGCACTAGAATCGGCCGTCGCCTTAGAGGGGCCTGATCGCCGCGCGGCTTTGGGCGCACTGATCCAGCAGGAGCTGGACCGCACCATTTCCGCAGAGGCTCTGGCCATTCGATTGCAGGACGCGATTGAGGCCGGTGAATTTATGGCTGCAGCTCGCGCCTATGGCCCTGAGGTGTCTCGCCTGCCGATCACGGCGGACACCTTGGCCAATGGCCGTCTGTTCGTCCTCGCAGCGCTGGGGGCCGATGATGTCGTTGCGGCCCGTCAGTGGCGTGACGCGCTCATGGAGGGGCCGCCGGCCCCGCCTGAACCTGAACCGGTACTTTTTGATGATGGCACGCCAGCCTCCTTGACCGCACCGGGCAGCTATCAGGATCCCAATGCGCTGATTGAGCCGCCTTGGGAGCCGCCAGCCCCGGCTATATTGGTGGAGCTTGATTTCTCCGCTGCGGTGGCTCAGGGCCGAATTGAGGGCGACGTTTTTGCGGCCCTTCTGGCGGCCCGCATCGAAAACGCAGACGGCCCGCGCCTGTGCCAGGCCGCCGCCCTTGCGGCCTTGGGCGCTGATGACGGAGGTCAGATGCGCGCGGCGATGACAGGATTGGAACGCGACGAAGGTGTGGCGATGTCGGTGGTCGCGCCAGCGCTGCTGGCAGCTGCGGCCGGGGCGTTGGGAGAAAGCCAGCTTCATGCCGCCGGGATGCTGGAAAGCTTTGCCAATGATCCGGCAGTCTGTGCGACGGCAGCTGCCGTGCTGGATCATTCGGGGCTGAGGGATGAAGCCCTGAAATGGATTCTTGCGGCGATCCTGGAAGACGCAGCTTGAGCGCGCGCAGCGTTGACCTATTCCTGGACATGATGGCGGCGGAGCGGGGAGCCGCCCACAATACCCTGGCCGCCTATCGCCGTGATCTGGATGATGCGCGAGCCCGACTGGCCGGTCGCGGTGTCGGCCTGGATGAGGCTGCGACACCAGACCTTGAAGCGCTCCTGGCGGATTTGGCCTTCGACGGCCTGTCTGCAGCGACAGCGGCACGCCGCCTGTCGGCGCTGAAGCGTTTCTACCGTTTCCTGCTCAAGGAGGGCCTGCGTGCCGATGACCCGGCCCAGGGGCTATCTGGCCCGAAGAAGCCGCGCCCATTGCCCAAAGTGCTCAGTGAAGCCGAAGTCGATGCGCTGTTTGAGGCCGCAGACACCGTTGAAGGTGTGGCGGGCTATCGGGCGCGGGCGCTTTTGGAGTTGCTTTATGCGGGGGGGCTCCGGGTCACAGAATTGGTCTCGCTTCCGCTGGGGGCGTTTGCGCGCTCTGAAGGTATGATCTCGGTGACGGGCAAGGGGGGCAAGGACCGCTGGATTCCCTTGACCGAGCCGGCGCTGGATGCCGTTGCCGCCTATCGCCGGGTGCGCGAAGACGATTTGCCAGGCAAGGCCGCGCCCACGCGCGGCAAGGCGGAGCGCTTCCTGTTTCCCTCAAAGACGGCTGCGCAGGGGCATTTGACGCGCGAACGCTTTGCTCAGGTCCTCAAGGATTTGGCGGTCGCCGCTGGGCTCGATCCGGCGCGCATTAGCCCGCATGTGCTCCGCCACGCTTTCGCGACTCATCTCTTGGCGAACGGCGCGGACTTACGCAGCGTTCAAACACTCTTGGGGCACGCGGATGTCTCAACGACAGAGATTTACACCCATGTCTTGGAGGCGCGGCTGACTGCGCTGGTTCACGACGCTCACCCGTTGTCGAAAAAGAAGGATGTGTAGCCTAGCGCGCACAACAATTGCTTTGCCCTTCAGCCATCTATAGTTTGCGCCCCAATTCGGGACCGGGACTGCGCCGCAGCTTTGCCGGGCCACGCTAATCAGGACGAATAATGTCTGATCCCACACGTACCTATCTCGATTTTGAACGGCCCATCGCTGAGCTTGACTCAAAGATTGAGGAGCTCGAAGCGATCCTCGCCCGCAATGGGGAAGATGCGCCCGATGCGGCCGATGAGATTGCCAAGCTACGCCAGAAGTCGGCCGACCAGCTGGTGGCGCTGTATTCAAAACTGGATGCATGGCGCAAAACCATGGTGGCCCGCCATCCCGAGCGTCCGCATCTGAAGGACTATATCGCCACGCTGGTCACCGAGTTCGAGGAATTGTCCGGCGACCGTTATTTCGGTGAGGATCACGCCATTGTGGGGGGCATGGGTCGGTTGCGTGGCCGCCCGGTCGTGGTGATCGGTCACGAGAAGGGCAATGACACCCAGTCGCGCCTGAAGCATAATTTCGGCATGGCCCGCCCTGAAGGCTATCGCAAGGCCATCCGCCTGATGGATTTGGCCGAGCGGTTTGATCTGCCGGTTGTCACGCTGGTGGACACCGCAGGGGCCTACCCAGGCTTGGGGGCTGAAGAGCGCGGTCAGGCTGAAGCCATTGCGCGCTCCACCGAGCGCTGCCTGACGCTCGGTACGCCGCTGGTCTCTGTGGTCACTGGGGAAGGGGGGTCTGGCGGGGCCGTGGCGCTGGCGTCGGCCAACCAGGTTTTGATGCTGGAGCACTCAATCTATTCAGTAATCTCGCCAGAGGGCTGTGCCTCTATCCTGTGGCGCGATGGCGCGCGGGCGAAAGACGCGGCCATGGCCATGAAGATCACGGCCCAGGACCTGATTACCCTGAAGATTATCGACACCATCATCCCTGAGCCCGTCGGTGGGGCCCACCGCGACCGTGCCGGTACGATGGCCAGCGTCGGGGATG
>JANQMI010000156.1 GCA_028280165.1 Oceanicaulis sp.
CGCTCAAGCGGCCGGCTTCGGTGCGGTGCCGGACCAGGATGGCGCGGCGATGGCGAAGGCGGCCAATGATCTGGACGCCCTTCAGGGCGCGCTCGCCGACTTCAATGGCTGCCCGCTGAAGGCGACCGCCCGCAATCTGGTTTTCGCACGGGGTAATCCGGACGCCCGAGTGATGATCATCGGGGAAGCTCCAGGCCGGGACGAGGATGCGCAGGGGCGTCCCTTTGTGGGGCGGGCAGGGCAGCTTCTTGATCGCATGCTCAGCGCCATCGGCCTGGATGAAAGCAATGCCTACATCACCAATGTCGTGTTCTGGCGCCCGCCCGGCAACCGCAAGCCCAACGATCAGGAAATCGAGGCCTGTCGCCCCTTTGTGGAGCGCCATATCGCGTTGATGAAGCCAGATGTGGTGGTGCTGGCCGGCGGTATTTCCGCCCAGACACTGCTGCGCGCGAAATCAGGAATCACCGCCCTGCGCGGCAAATGGTCTGAAATCCAGCTGGAAGATGGCACGCAAATCCCAGCCCTGCCGGTCTTCCACCCCGCTTTCCTCCTGCGCCGCCCGCAAGAAAAGGCGAAGGCCTGGAGGGACATGCTGAGCTTGAAAGCCAAGCTCGGCGGCTAAGCCTTAGTCCCGCTTAATCTTATCAAAGATGTGCTTGACCCGGTCCCAGACCGCCGGATGGCGTTTCAGCCAGTCGGTGATGAAGCGGTGGGCGCGCCGCGATGTCGCCGCCAGGAGGATCATCGCAAAGATGAAAAGCGGCAGACCCAGCGGGATGGGCAGGAAGAAAAGCGGGATTGAGATCGCAATCAGGAAGATCGCCAGCACAATGGCGATGGACCGGGCGATCACCTGGATCATCCCGATCATGGGGTTTGGCCCCCTCCCATTTAACGGCTCGTTCATCGCCACCTTATTCGGATCCTTGTATCGGCCCGTGTCTGTCGTCCTGAGATAGGATGGTGACCATGCCCCGGCAATATGGCTGAGCAAAGGCCATGCAGCCCGTTGACCTGCGGTTAGTGACAGGCTGAATACGTTTCTGCAAGGCACGATGCGCAAAAGGCACATTCTGTGGCCTATAAACCGCGCAAAGTGGTCAGCGCTGGAGGGGAGCTTAAAGGTAAGATCATGCAGCTGAAATCGATCCAGGCCCTGCGGGCGATCGCTGCGATGATGGTGCTCGTCAGCCACTTGGCGCAAAGCGAACTGCGTTTTGTCCCTGACGCCATCTCCGCGGTCTGGATGGTGGCTGGCGTCAGCGGCGTCGATCTCTTCTTTGTGATCTCTGGCGTGGTGATGGTGCTGGTCACGCGAGGTCTGCCCACAGCCAATCCGCGCGCGATTGGCAGCTTTCTTTATGCCCGCGTGACGCGGATTTATCCGATCTACTGGCTGTTCACATTCGCGATGATTGCCGCCTACTTGGTCTTACCAGGCGGATTGGCGCGCAGCGCAGACGATTTGAATATCGTGTCCAGCCTTCTGTTATTGCCCAGCTCTGAGCCGCCGGTCCTGGCCGTGTCCTGGACCCTGGTTCACGAAATGTATTTCTACCTGGCGTTTGCTGTTGTCCTGCTGATCCCGGCGCGCTGGCTGCCGGCGGTGTTGCTGGGATGGATGTCGGGTGTGGTGGCCGGCCAGATGACCGGTCTCAATGCCGCAAACCCGGCCACCTACATCGCCTTTCACCCGCTGACCACAGAGTTCGTTCTGGGCTGCGTCATTGGCCTTCTGGTGATGAGCGGACGGCGGCGCTTTGGCGCGCCCTTGCTTGCCCTGGGTGTGATCTGGTGGATCGCCGCCAGCATCTGGCTTGCGCCCTACGAGGCCTTTGAGGATATCCCCATGGGTTGGGACCGGGTGGTCAGCTGGGGCGTTCCCGCCGCACTCATCGTTTATGGCGCGCTTTGCCTGGAACTGGATCAGGGCCTCAATGTCCCAGCGCCGCTGACGCGTATCGGGGACTGGTCCTATGCGCTTTATCTCTGCCACCTTCCGATTGTCGCCCTGCTCAGCCGGCTCTGGGCGGACTATGTCCCCGATCTGATCTGGCTCGACAACCTGGCGCTGCTCGCAATCGGCGCAGTGCTCAGCCTGGGTGTGGCCGCAGCGGCCTTCCACCTGTTTGAACGACCGGTCCTGAAGCTCACGCGAAAGCTGGGCGGAGAGGTTTTTCAAACAAAACAGGCGGCTAACGCTCGCACGCCAGCCGCCCGGATTTGGTAGTCGATTAAAGCTTACTCAGCCGCGACTTGCTCATCGGCTGGCGGCGTCCAGCGCAGAATGGGCGACCGCGCGGCGCGCGTTTCATCCAGACGCTTGGCCGGAGCATGGACCGGCGCGACGGTAAAGCGCGCGGTTTCGCCCGCCTTGGCCGCCAGAGCCAGGCCTTCCAGCGTGTCGCAGAAGCGGTCCAGGCTGGCTTTGCTCTCGGTTTCAGTCGGCTCGATCAGCATCGCCCCGTGCACGACCAACGGGAAATACATGGTCATGGGGTGATAGCCCTCGTCGATCATCGCCTTGGCGAAGTCGAGCGTGCTGACCCCCGTATCCTTTAAGAAGCGGTCATCAAACAGGGCTTCGTGCATGCAGGTGCCCTCAAAGGCCTGCGTCATCACATGGTTGAGACGCGCCTGAATGTAGTTCGCGTTCAAGACCGCGTCCTCAGCGGCCTGCTTCAGCCCGTCCGAACCGTGGCTCATCATATAGGACAGCGCGCGGGTGAACATGCCCATATTGCCGTGGAAGGCGGTCATACGGCCAAACGGATCGGTGCCGTCGTCGTGGGCGTCCGCTTCGTGCTCAATCATCGTCCAGCTGTCGCCGTGCTGCTTGACATAAGGCACGGGCGCGTAGGGCGCGAGCGCTTCGGAGAAGACGGTCGGGCCAGAGCCCGGCCCCCCACCGCCATGCGGCGTGGAGAAGGTTTTGTGCAAGTTGATGTGCATCGCGTCGATGCCCAGATCGCCGGGGCGCACGCGGCCCACAATGGCGTTGAAATTCGCGCCATCGCAGTAGAAATAGCCGCCGGCTTCGTGGATCAGATCGGCGATTTCGCGGATATCGCGTTCAAAAAGGCCGCACGTGTTCGGGTTGGTCAGCATGATCCCGGCAACGTCATCGCCCAGCTTGGCCTTAAAGGCCTCCATGTCGACACGGCCGCCTTCATTGGCGGGGATTTCATCCACGGTGAAGCCGCACTGAACTGCGGTCGCCGGATTGGTGCCGTGCGCGCTTTCAGGCACCAGCACACGGCGGCGATGGGTTTCACCGCGCGCGTCCAGCGCTGCGCGGATTGCCATCATGCCACACAGCTCGCCATGGGCCCCCGCTTTGGGGCTCATGGCCACCGCCGGGGTCCCAGTCAACGTCATCAACCAGTGGGCCAGCTCTCCAATCAGCTCAAACGCGCCCTGAACCGTGGATTGCGGTTGCAGGGGGTGGATGTCGCCAAAGCCAGGCAGGCGCGCCATCTTTTCGTTCAGGCGTGGATTGTGCTTCATCGTGCACGAGCCGAGCGGATAAAGGCCCAGATCAATGGCGTAATTCTTCCGCGACAGGCGCACATAGTGGCGCATGGCCTCAGGCTCAGATAGGCCCGGCATGCCAATCGCTTCGGTCCGATCGAGCCCCCCCAGGCGTGTCGGCGTACCCTTGGGTGCGTCTAGATCGACACCAGTATTGTCGAAATGCCCGCGCTCAAAGATCAACGGTTCAGCCTGATCCAGCCCCTTGGAGCCAGAGAAGGTGTCTTCATACGCGCCCGCATCATGGATGTGCAGCGGACGGGACGGGCGACCTTGGGAATTCATGGACATTTTACAGCACCTCTTTCAGAGCTGCCTCGAACGCGTCGAGATCATCGTCGGTGTTGGTTTCGGTGGCGGCGACCAGCAGCAGGTCGTCCAGGCCCTTGCCCGGATACAAACGGCTGGCAGGAACACCGGCCAGAATGCCTTTATCGGCGAGCGTATTGACCACGGTGTTGGCGTCTTTGGGCAGGCGCAGGGTGAACTCATTGAAGAACGCATCTGTGACCAGCTCGACACCCGGCAGGGCGGAGAGGCGGTCGGCCAGCTCGCCAGCGCGCTCATGGTTCAGGCGGGCGAGCTTGGAAATGCCCGCCTGGCCCAGAAGCGTGCAGTGGATCGTCCAAGCCAGCGCCATCAGACCAGAATTGGTACAGATATTCGAGGTCGCCTTGTCGCGGCGGATATGCTGCTCGCGGGTGGACAGGGTGAGTACAAAGCCGCGGCGGCCATCGACGTCGACGGTTTCACCGGCCAGGCGTCCGGGCATGTTGCGGATGAAGTTGCGGTCCCCGCGGCAGGCAAACAGGCCCACATAAGGCCCGCCGAACTGCAGGCCGACACCCAGTGATTGGCCTTCGCCCACAACAATGTCCGCGCCCATTTCGCCCGGCGATTTCATCAGGCCGAGCGAGACGACTTCGGTGAACACTGCAATCAACAGCGCGCCTTTGGCATGGGCGGCTTCGGCCAGCGGGGTTAGGTCATGGACCTTGCCGAACACGTCCGGGTTCTGAACCACCACGCAGGCGGTGTCGTCAGTGATGGAGGCGGCAATGTCGTCCAGCGAGCCCGGCGCGGCGTCCTGGCTGACCGTGTCGATATCCATGTATTTGGCCAGCGTGTGGGTCGCCGCGGCATAATGCGGATGCAGATTGCCTGACAGGACCGCGCGCTTGCGCCGGGTAATGCGGCAGGCCATCAGAACCGCCTCCGCACAGGCCGTCGAGCCGTCATACATCGAGGCATTGGCCACTTCCATACCGGTTAAGGCGGCGACCTGGGTCTGGAATTCAAACAGGGTCTGTAGCGTGCCCTGGCTGATCTCGGGCTGGTAGGGCGTGTAGCTGGTCAGAAACTCAGAGCGCTGGATCAGGTGGTCCACGCTAGCCGGAACGTGGTGCTTATAGGCCCCTGCCCCCACGAAAAACGGCGCTTCAGAGGCCGCGATATTCTTTTTCGCCATCGCCGTGAAAGCACGCTCCACAGCCAGCTCGGTGGCGCGCCGGGGCAGATCCACCACACCGTCCAGGCGCGCCGCCTCCGGCACATCGTCAAACAGGGCATCGACGCTGGAGACGCCGATCTTGTCCAGCATGACCGTGCGGTCTTCCGGGGTTAGGGGCAGATAGCGCATCGGCTTATCCTCGTTCCAACTCGTTCATGCGGGCCGCAACGGCGCGCGATTTATAATCGTCCTGGGCCAGAAGCCCGCGAATGACGCCGTTAAAGTCTGCGTCCGACTTGTTCTGACTGAGCTTTAAGGTCGCTTTGATCTGCCGCACCGTCAGGCGGATGCCACAGATCGCGTTCATCAAAGCCTGCACATAGGTCAAAGGCGCGTCATCCAAAGCCCAGGCTGGACGAAAAGTGGCTTCATATGAAGCCGTTTGGCGGTCCAGAATGGCGTGAAGCTCAGCGCGATCCGAAATGAGCTGCAACATCCCTGACGCCTCAGCCGATTCAAAATTCCATGTCGGAACGACACGGCCATTCTCAGCCTTGGAGGCATAGCTGTTGGGCGAGACGTAAGCATCGGGCCCTGAAAACACCGCTTTCGCGGCTACCGAAGTCCTCGCGCCCATCGACCGAATGAAATCACTCGCCAATGGGGCGTGCCCTTCAAATGCAGTAAGACTATCCTTTGGGCCCAAGACCGGAATAAGCGGCACTTGAAGGCACTGGATCGCTTCACCATCCCATACACTCAAGGTCGCCAAAGGATTCGCGCGGGCAATCGCCAACGCATCATCAAGGCTTCCATCGAATGCATGGTTCGTGTGCATGGCACTTTAGCTCGTGTGCGCCTTGTAAGCGGCGTCGTCCATCATGGACCCGAGTTCCGCAGCGTCAGCGATCTTCAGCTTAACAAACCAGCCTTCGCCATCCGGGCTTTCATTGACCTTGCCCGGCTCGCCTTCCAGCACATCGTTAACAGCAATAACTTCGCCGGACACTGGCGCGTAGACTTCAGAGGCGGCTTTCACGCTTTCAACCACGGCCATTTCATCGCCCTGCTTGAAGCTCGTAC
This sequence comes from Oceanicaulis sp., assembly GCA_028280165.1. Classification (GTDB taxonomy): domain Bacteria; phylum Pseudomonadota; class Alphaproteobacteria; order Caulobacterales; family Maricaulaceae; genus Oceanicaulis. The sequence continues at coordinate 6,068 of JANQMI010000156.1, forward strand.
CAACGGCGGGCAGTTCCACGAAGACGACATCGCCCAGCTGCTCAGCAGCGTAGGCGGTGATGCCGCAGGTACCTTCACCGCCATCGACGGTGACCCATTCGTGATCCTTGGTGTAGCGAGTTTCAGACATGTCTTTGTCTCCCCAAATGAATGCCTAAATGCGGGCTTCGCCGCGGTGGAAACCCTGCGGCGCTAGCCGCGATGAAAACGATGTGGCGCGAACGGCGTCTTGGCGACTTCGGCTGCGCGCGCTTTGCCACGCACTAGAAGCTCCAACGCGGTGCCCGGCGTGGCATGCTCTGTCGGGACATAGCCCATGGCCACCGGTGCGCCCACTGTTGGACCAAAGCCACCGGAAGTCACGACGCCAACAATTTCGCCATTGATTGCGATCTCGGTACCCTCACGGGCCGGCGCTCGATCCTTCAGCGCGATACCGACGCGCTTCTTGGCGGGCTTGTTGGCAATCTGATCGAGAATTCTCCCGGCCCCCGCAAAATCGGCACGTTCGCGGCGCGACTTTGCGACTGCCCAGGTCAACGCCGCTTCGATCGGTGTGATCGTTTCGTCCATATCGTGGCCATAAAGGCAGAGCCCGGCCTCAAGACGCAAGCTATCGCGTGCGCCCAGGCCAATCGGCTTGACGCGCATATCGGCCAGCAGCTCCCGAGCAAAGGCCTCAGCGGCCCCCTCCGGCACCGAAATCTCGAAGCCGTCTTCGCCGGTATAGCCGGACCGTGACAGATAGTACTTAACGCCATTGCGTTCGATCACGCGGGCATCCATGAAGACCATATCGGCGACATCAAAGCCTAGATCGATCACGACCTGCGCCGCGCTCGGGCCTTGCAGCGCCAGAAGCGCACGCTCGGGCATCTCAGTCAGCGTGCCTTGATCGCCAACGATCTCACCGAGATAATCAAAATCGCCGCGCTTGCAGGCCGCGTTGACCACCAGGAACAAACCACCGTCTGCACCAAACGGGCGGGAGACCATCAGATCATCTTTAATGCCGCCTTCGGCATTGAGCAGGAGCGTGTATTTTTGTTCGCCCGGCTTGAGCGCAGACAGGTCTGCCGTCAGCACTTCTTCCAGCGCCGCCTCGTCACCAACATAGCGCGCCTGGCCCATGTGAGAGACGTCGAACAGACCGGCTTCAGCGCGGGTGTGGTTATGTTCGGGCATCACGCCGTCATATTGGACCGGCATGTCATATCCGGCGAAGGGCACCATCTTGGCACCCAGCTCCACGTGCAGATCATAAAGCGGTGTCTTTAGAAGCGGCGTATCGGCCATGGAGTGTCCTGTTCAAATCTCGTTGCGGTCACGCGTTCGTTAGCCCGCTCCGTTGAGCGACCTGACGTCCGCGCCCCCGCTGTCTTCGAGACCTGAGAGATTCCCGTGCAATGCCTCGGCAGAGGCACCCACTTTGCTCCTTCGGTGGGGTAAAGCCTTGCGTCCTCACCCACTTTCCAGCGTCGGTCTTTTATCTGCGGTCCCGTAGCCTGAGCGTTTCCGGGGCGGTTGCGCCTTCGGCGTCGGCCTGTTCGCCGATCTCTCCCGCAGATGACCTATATGTGGCCCGTCCAGACACCGCGATTCCGCAGCGCCCCAACGACGCGCAAAACTAGCTCTGCAAGGGGCAGAGTCAATTGGAGATAGACGGTGTAGGTGTGGGGAAACTCATTCCTGTCCCCCTGTCATGGCCTGGTTCATCCAGGTCACCCATTCTACGTCGGTTTTGCCAGCACTCAGCAGCCCAAATGGATCATCCGGACAAACAGAGTGAGGACAGGTGCTAGTCTCCACCAAGCACCCTACATCCGCTCCGGCACGTCTATCCCTATGAGGCCCAGCACCAGCTCCAGCTGACGCAGCGTCGTGGCGGCAAGGTTCAGGCGCGAAGCCCGGATCGCCGCGTCCTTCTCCGGCAGGATCGGACACGCGGCATAAAACCCAGAGAAAGCCTGTGCGAGCCCATAGGCGTGTTCGCATAGCACATTCGGTGCCCGATCGCGTTCAGCGCGGGCCAAGGCTGCGCCAAAGCCATCGAGGCGTCGTACAAGCGCGGCTTCAGCGGCATCGCCGACACTGATATCGCCGGCCTGCAGTCCCTGCTCCGCAGCTTTGCGGAGGACCGATTTGATGCGCACCGCCTGATATTGAAGATAGGGACCGGTCTTGCCTTCAAAGCTGACGAAGCGATCCAGATCGAAAATATAGTTCGTCGTTCGCACATTCTGCAGGTCAGAGAATTTGATAGCAGCGTTCGCCACACTGCGCGCCACGGACTCAAACTCGGCTTCAGGCAGCGAGTCCCCTAGCCCTGCCTCATGCAGACGTGTCCGGGCCCGGTCGCGGGCTTCTCCAATCAGGTCAGCCAGCTTGAACGTGCCGCCGGCGCGGGTGCGTAGACGCTTGCCATCGGTGCCATTGACGGTGCCGAATTTGACATGCTCCAGGCCGCCTTCTTCAGCCAGGCCGGCCTTGTAAGACGCGCGGAACACCTGCTCAAAGTGATCGGACTGGCCCAGATCCACCACGTAGAGGATGAGCTGAGGGTCCTGTTGACGGCGACGCTCCAGGATCGTTGCGAGGTCGGTCGTGGCGTAAAGCGCAGCCCCAGCGCTGGACACTAAGATTAGCGGCGCGAGCTCCTTCTTGTCCGTGTCGCGAGCAACTCGGACGATCAGCGCACCTTCGCTTTCCTCAGCAACACCCTTGGACTTAAAATCTTCGACGACTTCGGGGATCAGATCGTTGACGTCGCTTTCGCCCTTCCACAGGTCGAAATGCACGCCCAGCGCATCAAAGTCGGCTTTCAGCGCGGCAATCGACACAGCAATGAAGTGCGCGAGCAGCGCACGATAACCAGGCCGACCCGCCTGCAGCTCAGCGGTCGCTTTGCGTGAGCGTTCATTGCGGGCGGCATCGTCTTTAGCTTTGGCGCTGGCTTGCGGATACAGGCGCGACAGATCTTCGATCGAAACCGGAGCTTCTGCCGGATACCCGTCGGTGAGGCCAGCGTCGAAGTAAGGCAGGTCTGGCTGCTCATCTTCCAGCTCGGTGATCAGATGGCCCATCTGCAGGCCCCAGTCACCCAGGTGGATATCACTGACCACATCGTGTCCGCGAAAGCGCATCAGGCGCTGAAGACAATCACCCAGCACCGAGGAGCGCAGATGACCCACATGCATCGGCTTGGCGACGTTCGGCCCGCCAAAGTCGATCATCAGCTTGAGGGGCTCGCTTGATGGCGCGCCGCCTGTACGGTCGTCGGCGGCAATCGCGTTCGCCTGGGCAGAATACGCTTCAAGCGGGGGCGTCAGATTCAGAAACCCCGGACCTGCAATTTCAATTTTTAAGTCAGGATGCGCTGCCGTTAGCCTATCCGCCACCGCTTGGGCGATCTCCCGCGGATTGCGCTTAGCCCGCTTAGCGGCGGCCAAGGCCCCATTGCACTGATAGGGGGCTAAGTCCGGGCGATCACTTTCGATCACCTGGCCCAGCTCAGCAGGAAGCTCCAGCGCAGCGAAGGCCGCGCCAACATCGGTTGAAAGCGCTTCGACCAGTGACGGCATAGCGATGTCCTAACTGAGGGGTGTCAGCCCTGACCGGCGTCCACGCGGAAGCGAAGGCCCGAGCGATTGAATTCCAGCTGCTCCTCGGTGAGCTCAAAGCCAACCAGCACCTCAAAGTTTACGCCTGAGGTATTAGCTTCGACACGTGGGATCAGGATTTGTGAGAACTCCTCGACGACCTCAACCCTGTCCTGTCCGGGCTCAAAGCGCACCGTGATCGGAAAATCCTCACGGTGGATCACCGCATTGTCAGTGCGGGTCACCGCCACGAACAGGGTGTAGGTCTTGGTGTCGCCCACGGCGGCCGGGCCACGGCCAAAGGCCATGCGCACACCCATTTCCATATCAATCGGCGTTGCACGCTCATCTGTATAGCGACACAAGCTGGCGACATTGAGGATCTCGCCTGTGAAGCCAACATTCTCAAATAAGAGCTCGCCATTGATCTCCACCATCCGGTGGGCGTCATACAGCGCCAAAGCGTTGGGGCATGGGCCTGGGTTCGGCTCAGGATCACTGAGGCGGTCGCGCACATTCTGGCAGCCAGACAAAAGAAGAGCGGCAGTGATCACGCCGGCGATGGTGATGCGCATGAGAACCCTCATATTGACGTCCAGACCCCGCATCCTCAAATCCAACGCAATGCGTTGTGCTTGATGGCCACATCTGGTCTGCTTAAACCGTGTTTAGGACGCGCGCCGCGTGACCGCAACGCCCAGACGCGCCTGGAAGGACGTTTCATGACTGCAAAGCCTGCTTTGACCCTGCTTCTGGCAAGCCCGCGCGGCTTCTGTGCCGGCGTGGATCGAGCCATCCAGATCGTGGAACAGGCGCTAAAACGCTATGGCGCGCCGGTCTATGTGCGCCACGAAATCGTGCACAACAAGCATGTGGTAAACCGGCTAAAAGCCATGGGTGCCATTTTCGTCAAGGAATTGGATGAATGCCCGGACGACCGTCCGGTGGTGTTTTCCGCCCACGGAGTGCCCAAGCGTGTGCCCGCCGAAGCAAAACGTCGCGAGATGCTTTATGTAGACGCGACCTGCCCCTTGGTGTCGAAAGTCCATGTGGAAGCTCAGCGCCACCATAAGCAGGGCAAGGAAATTGTGCTGATCGGCCATGACGGCCACCCGGAAGTTATCGGCACGATGGGCCAACTACCCGACGGCGCGGTGACGCTGATCGAAACGGTGGGCGACGCTGAAGACTTTGAGCCTATCGATCCAACCAATATTGCCTTTGTGACCCAAACGACGCTGTCCGTGGATGACACCGCAGACATCGTCGCCAAGCTGCAGGAGCGTTTTCCAGCAATCTCCGCGCCCCACAAGGAAGATATCTGCTACGCCACCACCAATCGGCAAGCTGCGGTCAAAGCCATCGGTGAAACTGCCGATCTCGTGCTGGTGGTTGGCGCGACCAACTCATCAAACTCCGTGCGCCTGGTTGAAGTCGCTGAGCGGGCCGGCGCGAAGGCCGCTTTCCTGGTGCCCAGCGCGGAGCATGTCGACTGGAGCTGGTTTGAAGGGACCAAGCGGGTTGGCATTTCAGCCGGTGCCAGTGCCCCAGAAGACCTGGTTGAAGACCTGATCGCCGCGATTGCCGAACGCTATGCGGTTGAGATCGAGGATATCAGCATCGCCAAAGAGGACGTGGTCTTTAAGCTGCCCAAAGAAGTGGCGTAAACGCTGGCTCGGCTTCGCTAGGGCTCAACCGCGCGCGCTCGCGCTTGAGGCATCTGAGCTTCCAGTTTCTCATTCGTCATCCCGGACTTGATCCGGGACCCAGCGGTTTTCAGCCGCTGCGCTCCACATATTCAGGGTTCCCCCAAGGCAGATTATCCTGAACTTGATTCAAGCCGGGGCTGACGAAAGAGGCAAAGGCATGCGGCAACTCAGATGCCTCAGGAGAACAGCAAAGACTCTTTCACACACGAATGAATCGGCCCAATGCTTGTTTCATGGCTCGAGTTCGCGCCGTTGATCGGCGGCTTTATCTCCTCGTTGAAATTGCTGCGCGTCGTCTGCACCGCGATGTGGATGCGCGGCTGACCCAATCTGCGGGTGTTAGCGCCAGCCAAGCCGCAGTCCTGTTCCTGTTGCTTCGGCGTGGGGAACGCCGCCTGGGCTCCATCGGCGAAACCCTGGCACTCGGCGCGCCAGCGGTGAGTGGATTGATTAGTCGTATGGAAAAGGCCGGCCTGGTAATACGCCGAAAGGACGCCGCCGATAGACGCGGCGCGTTAGTGGATTTAAGCGAACACGGTCGGATTGCTGCAGAGCAGGCCGACGCAATCCTGCGAACTTATAATGCCGAGCTTGACGAGCGTCTGGGCGAAGACGACGCCGAGGCTCTCCACCATGCGCTTACCCGGCTAATCGCGTCCGAGGATCAGGGCTAACCCCTACCGCCGCATTTACCTTTTCTAAACCGCCAAATTCAAATGCGCGTGCAATCGCGCAAAAGTCCAGGCAGGATCACGGCCATGGACGCTGTTTTCGCTTCCGGGCTCACCGCCATAAGAACCGCAACCACGCGGCTTCAAGCGGCAGGGGCTCAGGTGTCAGCTGTTCCACCATTGACCATCCCTGCCGCGTCCCCCCAAGACGCACTTCAAACTCGCGCGGTCGCTGGGCAAAGCCCTGCCCCCCCACCACAAGCCGATCCTGGCGGCCGCGCCCCCTCTTCTGACAGCATTATCGAAGCCAGCGTGGACATGGTCCGCGCCGAGCAAAAGGCCCGTTTGGGTAACGCCCTTATCAAGGCGGGCGATGCCATGACCCGCGCACTGCTGGATATCAAAGCCTAAAGCGCGTTGACGTGAGCCTCGGCCCGGCTAGCCTGCGGCCATGATTTCTGTCGATCTTGTTTCTGACCCTGTCTGCCCCTGGTGCTGGCTTGGCCTGCGCTATTGGCAAGCCGCGCGTGAGCAAACGCGGGATATCGAGGTGGAGACGGTGCTGCGCCCCTTCCAGCTGGATGGAGCCATCCCGCGCGCCGGACTGCCCTATGGCGACTATATGCGCAGCAAGTTTTCAGGCGAGAATTCGGAACGCTACAAGATTATGCGTGCGCATCTGGAGGCTGCCGGGCCCGCAGTCGGCATCGTCTTCAACTTCGATCAGATCGACGTGCGGCCGAATACGCTCGACGCCCACCGGGTCATCCGCTGGGCTCAGGGTCAAGGGCTAGGCGTCGAAGCCGCCGACGCCCTGCACAAAGCCTTTTTCGAGGAGCGCCGCGATATCGGCCATCGCGAGGTTTTGGCTGAGATCGCTGGTGAGGTAGGCCTCGAGACCGGCATTGTGGCAGATCTGCTTAGCTCCGACCGTGACGCGGACGCGGTGCTGAAGGAAGAACAATTCTACCGCTCGCTCGGCGTCCAGGGCGTGCCCTGCTTCATCTTCAATGGGCGATTTGCAGTGTCGGGGGCAGAAGAACCTGCGGCACTGGCCGAGGCCATCAAAAAGGCTGCTGCGCAACCCCCGACGGCCAACGCCTGACACCTATCCTTGGGAGGACATTCATGATTGATCTGTCTAACGGAGCCTTTTTGGCCGCAACGCTCTATGTTGGGGTCAATCTGGTCTTTATGGTTCTGCTCGGCCTCAATGTGAGCCTGAACCGGCGACGCACGAAGATCGGTGTGGGCGACGGCGGCAACGAAAAAATGTCCTGTGCGGTCCGGGCCCATGGCAATCTGGCCGAATGGGCCCCGCTCTTCCTGGTGGGCCTTGTCACTGCGGCCCTGATCGGGATTCCGGCTTACGCCATTCACGCAGTCGGCGGCACCTTCACCGTCGCGCGCCTGCTGCATGCCTGGGGCATGCTCTCCAGCACGGGCACGACATTTGGCCGATTTGCGGGCTCGCTGCTTACGCTGATCTCCAGCCTGCTCCTGGGCGCAGGTCTGGTCTTGCACGCGCTGACCTGACACGGCGGCACACAGCATTTCTGATCCGCTTTGCTTTCCTTTCCGTATTGACACTCTAGCTGAGCAACCAAGCTGAGATGTCAGGAATAGCTTATGGGCGAGATCGCCACCTGGATTTGGATTGTCACCGCGATCGCCGGTCTGCTGGGCACCGCCATGGGCCTGGCAAGCCTGGCCGTGCCGCGTTGGGGGCAATCTGTGGTGCGCCTGGGCCCAGATCCGCGATGGAAAGGCGGTTGGGCAGAGTTCCGCGCCAGCTATGGTGGCGCGCTGGCCTTGCTACACGGGGCGGTCCTTTTAACACTCGTGATGAGCTTCCAAGCCGGCGTTGGTGCGGTGATGGGTGCCAGCTTTGCCGCCTCCCTCTACTGGTTTGGCATGGCGGTGGGGCGCGTGGTCTCCATGGTGCTCGACACCGATGAAGAAACCCGCACGAGCTATAACGCGGCGGGCGTTGGCTTTGAGTTGATCATGGGCGTGGCGCTGGCCTCACCCTTCATTGCCCATTTGGGCAGCTAACCTTCACGCGCCTTCAGTAATACTCCAGGCATACTCCGCCATTGGGGCCACCAGCGCGCCGAGCTCCTTAGCCTTGTCATTCGATGCATTGCCTTGCAGGGAGCGCGCGTAGACGCCTTGGGCGATCGCGGCCAGACGGAAGATATTATAGGCAAAGTAGAAGGGGACCTCGCCGATGGCGTCGCGGCCGGTGCGTTTGCAATAGGCCTCGATATAATCGGCCTCGGTGGGGATGCCCATCGCCTCCAGATCAACGCCGAGGAAACCGGAACGGATGTCCTTTGGCGTGCGCCACTGCATCAGCTGATAGGTGAAGTCCGCCAACGGATCGCCCAGCGTGGACAATTCCCAGTCCAGCACTGCGATGACACGCGGTTCGGTGGGGTGGAAGATCATATTATCGAGGCGGTAGTCGCCGTGGACCACGCTGACGCGTTCCTGTTCGGGCGCGTTCGCCGGCAGCCATTCAATCAGCTTGTCCATTGCCGGAATTGGATCGGTTTCCGCCGCCTTATACTGTTTCGACCAGCGGCCGATCTGGCGCTCGAAATAATTGCCCGGTTTGCCGTAGTCGGACAGGCCAGCCGCCTCCACATCGATGGAGTGAAGCTGGGCCAATGTGGCATTGGACGCATCATAAATCGCCCGGCGTTCTTCGGGATCGAGGTCTGGCAGATACGGATCCCAGAAGATCCGGCCATCAACGAAATCCATCACGTAGAAGGCCGTCCCGATAACGCTGTCATCCTCGCACAGGCCGTGCATGACCGGCGCTAGAAAACCTTGTGCGGCTAACGCCTTCATCACCCGATACTCCCGGTCGACAGCGTGCGCTGAGGGCAGAAGCTTGCCCGGAGGCTTACGGCGCAGCACATAGCGTTTGGACGGTGTGATCAGCTTGTAGGTGGGATTGGACTGCCCGCCCTTAAACTGTTCCACGCTGAGCGGCCCCTCATAGCCATCCACGGTCTCCGCCATCCAGCGCTCGAGCGCCGCCTGATCGAACTTCAGGGCATCGGCAACCGGCTTGGTACCGGAGAAGGCGTCATCGAGCTGGGACATGGGTGAGTCTCTATCGTGGAAATGAGTAGTGCTACTTCACCCCAAGCTGGCCTCTCTCTCAAGAGCTCTGCGGATGTCGGAAACAGCGAAGTGAACGAAAGGGTATCCTCCCCCTGCTGGCGGGGGAGGCACCCATGGCATCAATCCTCGTTCTTGTGCACCACCCCACGGGCCATGACGAAATCGATGTCCAGAAGCTCATCGATATCGGCGAGCGGGTCGCCATCCACAGCGACGATGTCAGCGACGAAGCCTGGCGCGATGCGGCCAATCTGGTCTTCCAAGCCAACATGGATCGCGCCAATGGTTGTCGCGGTGGCGATCGCTTCCATCTCGCTCATGCCCGCATCGACATAAAGGCCAAATTCCTGAGCATTATCGCCATGGGCGGAGACCCCGGAATCGGTACCGAAGGCGATGGTTACGCCGCCTTCATGGGCGCGGCGGACCATCTCCACCATTTGCGGGCCGACTGTGCGGGCCTTGGCAGCCTGGAAGGGGGTCATCCAGCCCGCATCAGCTTGGTCGGCCACCCAGACACCGGCCATGACGGTGGGCACTAAGATGGCCTCATTGCGCCGGAAGAGGCGAATGCTTTCATCGTCCAGATAAGTGCCATGCTCGATGCTATCCCCGCCAGCGCGCAGAAAGGCATTAATCCCGGTCACACCATGGGCATGGGCGGTGACCCGGCGGCCCATCATGTGGGCGGCCCCAACAATCGCTTCGAGTTCTTGTTGGAAGAATTGCTGCTCCACGCCGGCACCGGTGGACGATAACACGCCGCCTGTGGCGGTGATTTTGATCACGTCGGCCCCTTCCTGGACCAGCTGACGAACCGCCCGCGCGCAATCATCCGCGCCGTTACAGGCGTAAGGGCTGCCGCTCTGGCGAAGCACATGTACTGCCCAGCCATTGGTATCGCCATGGCCGCCAGTGGGGGTCACCGCTCCACCGGCAATCCGCAGACGCGGCCCTGCAATCGCGCCGCTTTCGATGCCCAGGCGCAGAGCCCGAAGGGCTTCGATATTGCCGCCAACATCCTGGACGGTCGTAAAGCCCGCCATCAGTGTGCGGTTGGCATACAGGACCCCGGAGATGGCGCGGTCCGCAGGGCCCTCTGTAAAGGCCGAAATCCGCCGCCCAGGACCCTGCTGGTTGGTGATATGCACGTGGGCATCGATAAAGCCCGGCATCACCCATTGATCCGATAAATCAACAAGATCGGCGTCGACCGCCTCGATATATCCGTCTTCGATGGCGACGATCTGATCGCCGCGCACGATAATCGAGACCGCTTCGCGCACGCGCGCCTCGCCGGGCGCGGCAATCAAATGACCTGCGTGGATGATGGTGTCGCGCTCGGCGTCTTGAACCGCAAAGGCGGCCGCAGACGACAGGCTCAGCGAGGCCATAGCCGCGCCAATAATGTTATAAGATAACATAGACTTACGCTCCCCGAATTCTCCTTACCTCCTTGTTGAACCGAAGGTTGGGAGCTGTCAATTCAGGGCCCGTCGCGATCCCAGGCAGGAGGCGGCCCAAACGGTCCGGCTTCCTTGGCGTAATCCCTCACCGGTGCCGATCAAAGACCGGGCAATTTCGGGCGCACTGTGCGGCGGCGTTCAATCTCGACCTCACCGCCCCCGGTGACCGCTTCGATGCGCTGGCGCTCATCGTCCGGATCGATAGGGGCAGGCCGCTCGGTAATCACGCGCTGCTCACCCGATTCCCCATCGCGCCAGAACAGGATGCGGTCGGCAAAGCTTTGATCCTTACGGACCAGAGCCGCGGTCTCACCGTCGATCAGGGCGCGGACATCAGGGTTCGCGTCGGCCGCACCGGCCCGGGCCGCCAGCAAGATTTCAGCATCTGAAGCGTTCGACGCTTCAAAATCACCGAACAGGGCGCGCTGCGCCTGGCGGTCCTGGAAAATGTCTTCCGCGCGCAACTCACCCGGCCGTGGCGGGCGCAGGCTGTATTCCGGCGGCACCACCAGCGGCGCGATCGTCACAACACGAAACTCATCGGGTGTGGACCGCTCTGCGCCCAGCGCCTGGCGGACGCCAGACCCGCACGCGGTCGCGCCCACAAGGGCTATAGCCGAAACAAGAAGCAGGTTTGCAATACGCATGGGGGGCCTCATGGAGCCAAATATCGTCGTGACGGTGTTTTACCGGGCCGAAAGCGCTGTGGCCAGCGTGTGATGAAGTTGTTCAGAAGGATCGCCGGCGATCCCCGCTGAGGAAAAGATCCAGGACAAGAAACGCCACGCCAACCGAGATCGCCGCATCGGCCACATTGAACACATAGGGGAAGTAAAGTCCTGAGAAGTCGAGAAAATCTGCAACGGCACCATAAGCGAAGCGATCAATCACATTGCCAATGGCCCCGCCGATAATCATCCCGAAGCTGATCGCTTGGAGCCGGCGCTCGGCCTGCATCATCCACACCGCCAGCAGGGCCGAGACCGCCAGGGACACCGCGATTAGAATGCCGATTTGCCACCAACTGCCCGCCTGGAACAGGCCAAAGCTGACCCCGCGATTCCACACCATGGTGAAGTTGAACCAGGGATCGAGGACTTGAATCTGGCGCACGGTGTCCAGATCGACCACACGCAGCATGATATGCTTGGTGATCTGGTCGAGCGCCAGAAACACCACCGCAATGGCGTATCCCATCAGCGCATAGGGACTTCGGCGCGGCCGCCCGAACATCGGTCTCATAGGCTCTCCCTCTTCGCACGAATGGCTACCAGCGCGAAGCGAGGAGGTCCAGTGAAAGCGATGTAAGGCAAACGGTTAGCGCATGCTTGCAAAGCTCTTACCATCAAACCGCGTGGCTCCTATTACCACTATTACCACACCCGGACCTCAGCCGCGGGAGTCTCGCCGCGCTTTTGCGCTGGCAAACAGGACCATTATGGGTCCGGTTTGGGTGGGGGTGGATAACGTTACGGCTTTCGCGGCCTCTAGCCGCACGGCGAGGCCCCCTCATTCTCTTCCCCAGCGAAAGCTGGGGCCCATCAGCGTCGAGGTCTGAGATCCGTGGATCCCAGCTTTCGCTGGGAAAGAGAGTCAGATTCTATAGACCCTCTTTCCCGACGCAGGTCGGGACCCAGAGCCGTCATGCGCCGGCTCTTCACGATCTCTGGGCCCCGGCCTGCGCCGGGGAAGAAAGCGTTGAGTGCCTTCTCTTCGTCATCCCCGGCTTGTCCTGGGGATGACAATCGTGTGGGAAAGAGACTGGGGTGGGGGGAGCGCCGCCTCCCCCAACATTCGTCATCCCAAAATTGATTTGGGACCCAGAAAGCGGTGCCGTCTGGGTCCCAGCTTGCGCTGGGATGACGATAGCGGGTGTCGGGAGGACGGATGAAGGGCGTTTGATGGCACCCTCATCGAAGAGGTGCGAACCTTGGTGAGCCTCGAAGGACCTTCAGAATGGGGCTCTGCAAGCAAGACCAAGATCCCCTGTCCCGGCTAAGCGAAGCGAAGAGCCGGGATCTACTGAAAGCGTAATGCGATATCGCTCAGCGGCAATCGGTTGATCCCGGATCGCCTTCGGCGTCCGGGACAGGGCCGAGTATCCCAAACACAAAAAACCCCGACATTTCCGCCGGGGTTTTTATTCTCGCTTGAAATCGCGCTCGCCTAGCTATCCAAGAAGCTGCGCAGCTTGCGGCTCCGGCTTGGGTGTTTGAGCTTACGCAGCGCCTTCGCTTCGATCTGGCGGATACGTTCGCGCGTCACGCTGAATTGCTGGCCGACCTCTTCCAGGGTGTGGTCGGTATTCATGCCGATGCCGAAGCGCATGCGCAGCACGCGCTCTTCACGCGGCGTCAGCGATGCCAGCACCAGCGTCGTGGTTTCGCGCAGATTAGAGTGGATGGCCGCATCGATGGGCAGAACCGCGTTCTTGTCTTCGATGAAGTCGCCCAGATGGCTGTCTTCTTCATCGCCAATCGGGGTTTCCAGCGAAATCGGTTCTTTGGCGATCTTCATCACCTTGCGAACCTTCTCCAAGGGCATGGATAGCTTTTCAGCCAGCTCTTCAGGGGTCGGCTCGCGGCCGATCTCGTGGAGCATCTGGCGGCTGGTGCGCACGATTTTGTTGATTGTCTCGATCATGTGCACCGGGATGCGGATGGTGCGCGCCTGGTCGGCGATCGAGCGAGTGATCGCCTGGCGGATCCACCATGTCGCATAGGTCGAGAATTTATACCCGCGGCGATATTCGAACTTATCGACCGCCTTCATCAGGCCGATATTGCCTTCTTGAATCAGGTCGAGGAATTGCAGGCCGCGATTGGTGTATTTCTTTGCAATGGAGATCACCAGGCGCAGATTGGCTTCCACCATTTCTTTCTTGGCCACCGCGGCTTCGCGCTTGCCTTTCTGAACGGTGGCGACGATGCGGCGATAATCGTCAACCGGCACGCCGGATTCCTGCGCCAATGCCGCAATCTGATCACGGATCTCGGCTGCTTCGGTGGCTTCACGCTCGACAAACCGGGTCCAGGCCTTGGACTTGTCGGCCATATTGCTCATCCAGTCCGGATTGAGCTCATTACCCTGGTATTCCTTCAGGAAGGCCAGGCGCGGCACGCCATGGGCTTCGGCCATACGCAGCAGCTTACCTTCTAAGCCCACGAGGCGGCGGTTGATGGCTTCGAGCTGCTCGACCAGCGCTTCGATCCGCGCATTATTCAGGTGCAGCGAGTTCAGATTGGCCACGATGCGTTCAAAGCCGCCATCGTAGTTTTCCTGATCCTTCTTGGAGAAGTCTTTGCCCTCAAGACGCAGGGTGACGAGCTTGTCCTGCAAGCGCCGGAAGAGGTCAAAGTCCGCAGCGATGGCATCGAGCGTTTCCATGACGCCGTCGCGCAGTTCGGCTTCCATGGCCGCCAGCGACAGCGCAGCGCCATCATCATCGTCATCGTCGTCGGACTGACGATTTTCACCGTCTTCGCCCTCTTCACCGTCGCCGTCACCGTCTTCAGAGCTTTCAGACTTCGCTTCGCTCTCATCGGAGCTTTCTGCGGCGTCTGCGGTCTCTTCGGTCTCGCCGTCTTCGCTCTCTTCACTGTCTTCGTCGGTATTGACCGCGGTGGCGTCTTCGCGCGTACCGCCATAGGTCGCGTCCAGATCGATAATGTCGCGAAGCAGGACCTGACCTTCGGTCAATTCTTCGCGCCAGACCATGATGGCTTCAAAGGTCAGCGGGCTTTCGCACAGGCCGCGGATCATCGCGTTGCGGCCGGCCTCGATGCGTTTAGCGATGGCGATCTCGCCCTCGCGGGACAACAGCTCCACCGAGCCCATCTCACGCAAATACATGCGCACCGGGTCATCGGTGCGATCCTGGGCCGAGGTGGTGTTCTGACCGGCCACGGCGGTGGTGCCGGCTTTCTTGGCAACGGCTTTGGTCTTGCCGTCGTCTTCGCCGCCTTCTGCGTCGCCGTCCGCGTCATTATCGACGTCTTCTTCCTGATCGACGACGGTGATGCCCATCTCCGAGAGCTGGGACAGAATATCCTCGATCTGCTCAGAGCTGTATTCTTCTGAGGGAAGAACCTTATTCAACTCATCATGGGTGACGTAACCGCGCTTTTTAGCGGTCTTGATCATCGCCTTGACGGACTGATCAGTCAGGTCCAGCAGAGGACCATCCTGGTTCTCAGCGGGGGCTTCGGCGGTTTCGGCGGCAGCTTTGCTCATACGGTGCTCTTTGCTCCGGAAGGTCGTATTGTGACGGCGCGGGGACTTAAGGTCGCGCGTCAGCGTTTGCGGTCTCGCCGCACAGCGGCAAGGAAAGTTTGTAAGGCTTGCGGATCACCCTGTTCGAATACATCGGCCTGGCGTGCGCGCTCCTCGGCGATACGGGCGTCATGTGCAACTCGTTCCATATAGGAATTAGAAAGCCGACGCCAAGCCTCTTGTCGGCTTTGCGCATCACCCTCTTCACCCCCCAAGCTTGCGCGCATCGGTGCCCGGTCCGGGTTAAGACGCGCTAATTCAGGGCCATAGCCGCGTTGGCGCAGTGCATCACGCAATCCACCTTCGGGCCAGACTTCTCCAGACAAACAGGCGTCTAGAATCGCGTCACGCAGGCTGTCAAGCGGGCCGAAGGCCATTTCTGCCAGTGTTTCAGTCTCTGCATCGACAATTTCTGGAAATTCAACGCAGGCCAATAGCAGTTGGCGCGCCGTCGGATGGGCGGTTTTACCCTTTCGCGCTTGTTTCAGGGCCCCGCTGGGTCCAGGCGGAGGGCCAAAGCGGGACTGGCCTGGACGATACCCGCCTCCCGCACGCCCCGACATCGCGCGCCCGGTTTGGAACAGGCTTTCCAGCCGCCGGTCGAACTCGGCGCGGTACTCCGCCTTCACATCGCCATCATCAATCTTTGCGACGAGCTGTCGCAGGCGCTTTCTGAAGCCGGCCCGGCGATCAGGGTCATCCAGGGGTTCGGCGGCTTTCTCGCGCTCCCACAGCACATCGATTAAGGGACGCGCGTCCTCAATGGCCGCTTTGAGGGCCTCAGCGCCCTGGTCGCGCAGCATATCGTCCGGGTCCTGGCCTTCCGGCAGAAAAACAAAACGCAGCGTTCGACCGGGCTCGAGCAGCGGCAACGCGTTTTCCGCCGCCCGAGACGCGGCCCGCGTCCCAGCCTCATCGCCGTCCAGGCACAGCACCGGATCTGACCCGGCGCGCCAAAGAAGC
>JANQMI010000211.1 GCA_028280165.1 Oceanicaulis sp.
GCTCGATGCCTTCATGGCGGACTATATGGATCATTTCACGATCCCGGGTGCAGGGGTTGCGATCATCCGAGAGGGCGAAATTGTGTATCGCCGGGAATACGGCGTCACGAATTGGCTGACCCAGCAGCCCGTTCGTCCGGAGAATCTGTTTGATGTCGGCTCGATTACCAAACCGATTTTCGCCTTTGCTGTCATGCGGCTGGTGGAGCGGGGCGTCCTAGAGCTGGACCGGCCGCTCCATGAATACATGCCGTTTGAGGATATTGCCCATGACGAGCGCTCGCAGCTCTTCACGGCGCGCCATGTGTTGTCCCACCAAACCGGATTGCCGAACTGGCGCTGGCAGAACGAGGACAATCAACTCGATATCGCGTTTACCCCGGGGGAAGGTTATCGCTATTCGGGCGAGGGCTATGACTATCTCGGGCGCATCATCGAACACCTCACGGGTGAAGCGCTGGAAGACGTCCTTATGCGCGAGGCGGTGGAACCTCTGGGCATGAGTGCGCGTGTCCGGTTCTCAGAGCGTGATGATTGGCATGATGTCTTCGTCAGTGGGCACAGTGAGCTCAGAGCCTTCACCAGCCAGACCCCAAATGAAGCCCACGCTGCGTATTCGATGATGGCGAGTGCCGATGACCTGGCTCAAGTCCTTCTGACCTGGATGCAGCGAGGCGGCGGTCTGTCCGATGCCGGTTATGATGCCATGTTCGAGGCTCAGGTCGACACCGGTTACCCGGCTGACGACACCGCCTGGCCGACCGCTCATGCTGTGGGTCCTCGCATTGTCAAGACCGCCTATGGCCGTGCCATTGGCCATGGCGGGCTGAACTGGGGCCAGATCGCCATCATGGAATTCTATGAGGACCATGATGCAGGCTTTGTGCTGACGACCAATGGTGATGACGGCATGCATGTCCGCAATGCGCTGCGCCGCTTCCTGGTGGCCGGCCAGGAACACACCGTGTTTGAGGAGGAAGACGGCTGACCGCCCATCGCCGGTCATCGGGTTCGGCACCGCGCCGCCTTTAGCCAGATTTGTAAAACTGCTCCGGATCGCCTTCGTCGAGGCCGATGAGTTCACCACAATAGGTCCACCCGGCCTTGCCGAGCAGCTCGCGCATGGCTGAGTTTGATCGGTTGGTCGAAGTCCAGGCTTCGTCGAAGGTGGCGGCGTGATGCGAAAGCAAGGCCATCCCCACGCCCTGACGCCGCGCCTCGGGAGCTACCACGAGGAGGGATATGAAGGGCTTACCAAAGAAATAGCCTTGGTCAAGGCAGCTAAATGCGACGGTTCTTCCATGCAGCATGGCCAGGCTCAGTCCCCCGGTATCAGCCACCGATGCGATATAGTCTGCTCTGGCCCTTGAGCCCACGAGCGCTGCGTCCATGGCGACGGCCCGGGCGATGTCTTCGGCTGTTGTTGCATTCCTGATATCCAAGGCAGCCTCCCTGAGAACCATCACGGACGTGATGATAAAGCAAACCATGTTCGAAATCCGCATCGAATGCGGACAGAGGGGCGGTGAGCAACCCTCGCACGCTGGCCAGCCGGGTCACCGCTGCGACATGGATCAAGATATGACCTGCCTCGACGCGACCTATTTGGGTCGGCCAGCGAGCGCCAGTCGCCAAAACAAAACCCCGGAAGCATCGCTCCCGGGGTTTGATCTTTTAGCGAAGACAGGGCGACGTTAGACGCCCGCCTTCTCCAGCTCGGCCTCGAACTCCGGCACGGCGGTGAACAGGTCCGCGACCAGGCCGTAATCGGCCACCGAGAAGATCGGAGCTTCTTCGTCTTTGTTGATCGCGACGATCACCTTGGAGTCTTTCATGCCGGCCAGGTGCTGGATCGCGCCGGAAATGCCCACGGCGATGTAGAGCTCGGGCGCGACGACCTTGCCGGTCTGACCGACCTGCCAGTCGTTCGGCACGAAGCCGGCGTCCACCGCAGCGCGCGAGGCCCCCATGGCCGCGCCCAGCTTGTCGGCGACTTTTTCCAGGATGGCGAAGTTTTCGCCATTGCCCATGCCGCGGCCACCAGAGATGACGATTTTCGCCGCAGTCAGTTCCGGACGGTCAGACTTCGACAGCTCTTCGCCAACGAATTCGGAGGACGCCGCCGGAGCCGGCACGTCCAGGGTTTCGACCGCAGCCGAGCCGCCATCGCCGACCTTCTCAAAGGTGGTCGGGCGCACAGTGATGACTTTCTTCGCGTCATTGGATTTGACGGTCATCATCGCATTGCCGGCATAGATCGGACGCTCGAACGTGTCGGGCGCTTCCACTGCGGTGATCTCTGAGATTTGCATCACGTCCAGCTTGGCAGCGACGCGCGGCATGAAATTCTTACCGGTGGTGGAGGCGGCGGCCAGGATCGCGTCATAGCCGTCGGCAATCGACAGCACGAGCGTTTCCATGGCTTCAGCCAGCTTCTTCTCCAGTGCGTCGCCTTCAGCGTGCAGCACTTTGGCGACACCGTCCAGCTTCGACGCAGCTTCGGCGACCGCGCCAGCATCCTTGCCCGCGACCAGCACGTGAACGTCGCCGCCAATGGCCTTGGCCGCGGTCACAACGGCGCGCGTCGCATCGTTAAGGGTGGCGTTGTCGTGTTCAGCAATAACCAGGATAGCCATGACTACAGGACTCCCGCTTCGTTTTTCAGCTTGTCGACCAGCTCTGCGGCGCTTTCGACCTTGATGCCGGCTTCGCGCTTGGCGGGCTCAGCAACCTTCAAGACCTCAAGGCGCGGCGCGGTGTCGATACCGAAATCAGCCGGCGTCTTGGCGTCGATGGGCTTGCGCTTGGCCTTCATGATGTTGGGCAGCGACGCGTAGCGTGGCTCATTGAGGCGCAAATCAGTGGTCACGATGGCTGGCGAGGAGATCGCCACAGTCTGCAGACCGCCATCGATCTCGCGAGTGACGGTGAAGCCCGCATCGGTCTTGTCCAGCTTGTAGGCGAAAGTCGCCTGCGGCCAGCCCAGCAGGGCAGCCAGCATCTGGCCAGTCGCGTTCACGTCGCCATCGATGGCCTGCTTGCCGAGGATGACCAGCTCAGGGCTTTCTTCTTCGACCACTTTGGCGAGGATCTTGGCCACAGCCAGCGATTCCACAGCGTCATCGGTGGTCACATGAATGCCGCGATCTGCACCCATGGCCAGGGCTGTGCGGATGGTTTCCTGAGCCTGGGCCGGGCCGATGGAGACCACGACGATCTCTTCAGCTGCGCCCTGTTCCTTCAGGCGGATGGCCTCTTCTACAGCAATCTCGCAGAAGGGGTTCATGCTCATTTTGACATTGGCCAGGTCAACGCCGGTTTGGTCAGGCTTCACGCGAACTTTCACGTTGTAGTCGACCACCCGCTTGACGGGGACGAGGATTTTCATCGACGGCTCCGGATAGGTGATGGGTCACGGGCCTCATCCTGCCCTCAGGATTTGGTGTGACACCGTTGGAAAAACAGAGCCGGAAACTGCCCCCGCGACCTCTCGAAGTCAACGCATTGGGCGCAATGCCGCACCTGCGAACTCAGGGTGAAACGAAGAGAGCCAGCGCGGCGGGCGACCGCGCTGGCTCTCTTCGGTGGGGAGGAGGGTCTTCTAAAGACCTATTCTGCTTCGTCGGTCACCAAGGCGAGCTCGGTTTCGATGCTCAGCGTCAGCGCGTCAGAGATGGCCGGGACGGCATAGCCCATGCCCCACTCAGAGCGCAGGATCGTGCCGGTGGCCGACAGGCCCGCAGTCATCGTGCCACTAAACGGGTGGGGTTGGTGGGCATTCAGGGTTACGTCCAGGGTCACTGGGTTCGTCTGACCCAGAAGCGTCAGATCGCCGGTCATGGTGCCGGTGGAGCCGTCCTCGGTTTCAAAGCTGGTCGCCACGAAGCGGGCGGTTGGAAACTCTTCAGAGTTAAACAGATCAGCCGAGTTCAGATGGCCCTCAAAGCGCTCCTGACCGGCACCGACCCAGAAGCCGCCTGCAATATTGAAGGTGACGTCGACGGTGGAATTGGATGGCTCTTCGAAGTCCAGCAGCAGCACGCCGTCATAATCAGTGAAGTAGATCGACATTTCCGAATAGCCCAGATGGGTCCAGCTGGCAGAAATGGCGGTGTGGGTCTTATCGAACGCGTACTCCGCTGGCTCAGCGGCAGAGGCGAGGGACGGGGCGGCAAGGAAGGCCGCCAGAGAGGCGGCGGCAAAGGCGGTCTTCATGGGATTTACCCTCTTGGCTCAGTCAAATTCAGCACGTCAGTGCGACCGGGTGCCGCACCGTTCGAGCCTGTAGATAGGGTCGATGGGTGTGCTTTTGCCAGAGGGGCAGCTTGAAAAAGCGCGTTTCCGGCTCGGAAAAACTGGCTCAGCGCCCGGCCCCGGGCACCCATTTTACGTCGGCTTCACCGTCGTCATTGGCCACACGTGCGGCGACGAAAAGCAGATCAGAGAGCCGGTTAAGATAGATCGCGACGGCATCGCTGACCGGTTCACCGGCTGATTTCAACGCCACAACCCGGCGCTCGGCACGCCGGGTGATCGTGCGGGCCACATGCAGGCGGGCCGACGCCTCGCTGCCCCCGGGCAGGACAAAGCTGTCCAGCGGATCCAGGCGCGCATTCAGGCGGTCGATCTCACCTTCGAGCCGTTCTGCCTGAGCCATCTCCACGCGCAGCGGAGTCCATTCCAGTTTCTCCCCGCGATCGGGCACGCATAAATCTGCCCCCACATCAAAGAGGTCGTTTTGAACCGCGATCAGCGGCGCTCGCAGCACGTGATCGACACCGATCGCTGCAACTGCCAGCCCGATTGCTGCATTGGCCTCGTCTACAGCACCATAGGCTTCTACCCGCGGATCATGCTTGTCCGCTTCGCTCATATCGCCCAGACGCGTGCGGCCACCATCGCCGGTTTTGGTGTAGATTTTTGTAAGTCGAACCATGGGCAGCTACTTAGCGCGCGAAAAGCTCGCCGACCAGCCGGCGGATCGGGCAAACACTCCGTCGATTCGGCCGCCAAGGGCTGCGATCATTGCCCTGTGGCCGGTCGGGGACTGGGCGCGTTCCCAGCTCTACAAAAAACTGACGGGGAACTTACCCAAATGTAACTGGTGAAAGCTGGAGAAACTATCTGGGGTTAGGTGACTGTTGAAGCACATGAGGAGGTTTATTCAATGCTGACAACTTTGATTGTGTCGACCAGTGTTCTTGCGGTGTCTTCTGGTGATGGCGATGCCTCACTCGACACGCAGGCGCAGGCTCTAATCGATCAAATAGACGCGCCCGGGGCTGCAATCGGCCTGGAATGCGATGCGGGATTTTCAGAAGGCACAGCAGGCGTTCGAATTGCTGGCACTGAAGCCGCGATAGCGCCCGGTGATTTGTGGCATCATGGCTCGAATACCAAGGCTATGACAGCCACGCTCGCCGCGCGCCTGGTGGAGCATGGGCTCATTTCCTGGGAGACGACAATCGGCGAGGTTCTCAATGAGCGGTTTGCTGCCATCGAGTCCTCGCTGAAAGACGTGTCGCTGTCTGAGCTTCTCTCACACCGAGGTGGTCTGATCGCTAATCCGTCTGTTGAAGTCATGCGCGCCCTGGGAGGGCGCGATGCTGAGCGCGACGAGATCT
Source organism: Oceanicaulis sp. (assembly GCA_028280165.1). GTDB lineage: Bacteria > Pseudomonadota > Alphaproteobacteria > Caulobacterales > Maricaulaceae > Oceanicaulis. The sequence continues at coordinate 5,625 of JANQMI010000211.1, forward strand.
CCGATCGAATGGCCTATGTCGAAGCAGGCCTAGAACAGAGCGGTGGGCCGCGAGGTGAGTTTCTATACTCAAATGTCGGATACGTCGTGGCCAGCCTCATGCTGGAGACCGTGGGTGGTGAACCCTATGAAGCGCTGATGCAACGGGAGGTTTTTGTCCCGCTGGGTATGAATTCTGCCAGCTGGGGGGTGCCAGGCGATCCTGGGCAAGCTGATCAACCGCGGGGTCATTTGTTTAATCCAGACGCTGGGCTGATACCCCTTGAGCCGTCGGGCGGTGCCGACAACCCGCCCGCCATGAATGCGGCGGGTCGTGCCCATATGACTTTAGAGGATATGGCCGATTTCCTGAGGGCGCATGCCACAAAGCCCTCAGACTATTTGTCGCCAGAGAGTTGGGAGCGGCTCCACGCAGCCGTGGACGGGGGAAATTATGCGCTAGGTTGGAGCGTCAGCCCGGGGAATGTCCTGGTCCATTCAGGATCGAACGGGCGCTGGTACTCGCAGATGGCACTTGAGCCAAATTCAGGCTGTACCATCGTCGTGAGTACAAATAGCGGGCAGGTGGCTGATATTGCTGCGCCGGTTGGTGTCACGCTGTCCACTGTCTTAAGCGCAGCAATCTCCAACCGATAGATATACGTAGGGCTCGTGGCAGCGGCTGTGCAAATGGCCGCTGCCGACGCGCTTAGCGCAAGATCTAACCAAACTGTTGTTTCAGCCAAAACCCAGCTACGATCACCAGTACGGCGATAAACTGAAACAGGACGCGCATCCTCATCAGCCGGTTGGACCAGGTGCGCCCAAACTCACCGCCTCTAAAAAGCGAATAAATCCCGGCGGCCAAAACAATGAAAACGACGCCGAGCAGGATATACAGCAATGTATCGATAAAAGCGGTCATACCCGGCCATCTAGTCGCCCTGGGCGAGGCTGGCAATCCATTCAGGTGCGACCGATGAGACAACGCACCTGCCCCTGACAGAATTGCTGCGGTCAGGGGTATCTACCCAAGATTGTGCTGCGCAGCATTTGAGGCCAGAAAAGAGTTGAAAAGATTTTTAATTTCTGGCGTTGATCTATGGCCTGAATTTTTGTTAATGGGGCGCATTCACTGAGTTTTTGAGCAACGTTGTCACAGGTATTCATTCAAGATGCTAGATAGTTCCCGGACCCGCATGACCCGACGCGATATGCGTCGCGAGGCGACCAAGGCAGCGGTGCTCGAAGCCGCGCGTGCCGTTTTCCTCGAAGCCGGCTTTGAGGGCACCACGATCAAGATGATTGCGGACAAAGCCGCAGTTTCGCCTGGAACGGTGCTTAATGCGGAGCCGTCTAAAGCGGCGCTTCTGGTTGCCATCCTGCGCCGGGAGTATGAGCTTTTATCCGAGTCCGTGGAGCGGATGGAGGCTGTTCTGTCCGGTAATGCTGCAGACCGGTTAAACGCATTGCTGCACCAGATGCTGGATGGCCACACAAAGCATACCGAGCTGTTCGCCGCTGCGATCGGGCATAGCTGGCTGGTGTCCGATGAAGCTTATCAGGCCGCCATTGAAGACATGGATTTTGCCTGGGAACCGCTGCGCCGGGTGATGCGCGAGGGCGTGGCTTCGGGTGAGTTCCGTGATGACTTGCGCATCAATGCGGTCATGCAGGTCCTGCTCGATATCTTCTTCAGCGCAATCCGGGAAGATCGCCGCGACAAGGGCAGGGATGCGCGCGAGGCGCTTCAGGACCGGCTGAATGTGGTGATGGACGGCCTGAAAGCTTAAAGCTTTCTAGGTGCGCCAGCGCAGAGTTGCCGGCTTCACCGGATTTTCAAAAGCCCGGCCCTCTGCGCCCGCTTTGATCCACTCCCGCTTCAGCCGCCGATACCACACCATCAGCGTGTCGGCGTCGGGGATTTGCATGAGTGGTGGATTATGCGCCAGCCCTTCGCCCTGAAGCTTCATGATGCGTGCATCCTGGTCCAGGAAAGTCTGGGTGAACGGGCGGGCAAACAACTTCACGACGTCCAGGACGGGCGCGTTCCAATACATAATCTCGCGGATTTCGCAGAGCTCGTCGGTGATCGGCGTGATTGCCGCCAAGCCTAAGAAGCTGTGCCGATCAGTTGAGATACTCTCTGCGCGAAGACCAGGGAGGAGGAACTGAATCTCCACCTTAACGCCAGGGCCCAGCAGCCAGGTATAGAGCGGCGAATTCACCGGCTCGTGGCTGAGCATGGTGAAGCCCATCTCGGTCGGCGCGTAGTGTTTTTCCTTTTCCTTCAATGTCTTTGAACTGCGCCAAAGCGGACTTTTGTGCACAAAGGGCGTGTGGGCCGGGTCGAGCAACCCGATTACGGCATGATCCATATGACAGGCGAGATCGGCACGTTCAAAGAACTTTACCTTGCCTTGATTGGCACCTTTATCAAGCACCATGCGTTCAAAGCTGGGCGGCGGACCCTGGGGCTGCGCCTCAGGCGTAGAGCCCATATATATCCAGATTAGATCGTCTTGTTCGATCACCGGATAGGCGCGCACTTTGATGCGGTCTAGATCAAAGGGCTGGCCTTCTACCAGGGACGGAATGTGGGCACAGCCCCCGTCAGATGTCTTGAAGCGCCAGCCGTGATAGGGGCATTCCACCGTTTGAGCGCCGTCGGTGTCCAGGATATGTCCGGCCGATAAGGGCACGGCCCGATGGGGGCAGATATCACGCAAGGCGAAAGGCTGACCGTCGCCCTGTCGGCCCATAACCACCGGTTCATTCAAAAACATGGTCTTGTGAAGCTTGCCGCGCTTCAGCTCCGAAGCGGTCATGGCGACATACCAGATATCGCGCAGCAGCGCTCCACCGGACGCGGTGAATTTGTCCTCGCGCGCAGCGGCTTTGGCAGGGGCGTCGTCCATCATGGGATCAGGGTTTAGCCTTGTCCGGCCCAGAGGTCGAGGCAGGCGGCCTGAAACGCTGTGCAGCGTATACGCCAGCCAGCACCAGGCCTGCGCCCAGCCACTGGATCGGAACCAGCGCTTCATCAAACAGCACCCAGCCTGCCGCAGCGGCAACAACGGGCTGGATCAGGATGATCAGGGTGGCGAGCGCGGCTGGGGTGCGTCCCAGTCCAAAGGCAATCCCGCCTTGACCGCCCACATGGACAACCAGGCCGAGAAGCAGAAGCGGGACCCATCCCATCATCGTTGCGGGCATCAGGGTTTCACCCACGCCGAGCGTCACCAGCAGCAGGATCGGAGAAGCGACGACGGTGGACCAGAACATAACCTGGACCGTCGCCGCACCCGCGCGGCGCGCAGCGCGTATCGCCAGAAGATAGGCTGCGTACCAGACCGACGTCAGGGCCGAGAATATGTCGCCGGTAATGCGTTCAGGCGCAAACTGGACATTGGCGACGCTTAGCAGGACAGCGCCCAAAAGTGCCAGCGCGCCGGCCACCAAAAAGGGGCGGGTGATTTTCTCGCCAAACATGAAGAAGGCCGCGACCGCGACAATGATCGGGGTAAGGTTGGCCAGCAAGGTCGCGTTGGCGGCCGTGGTGATCTTGATGCCGGTATGCCAGAAGGCCAGGTCGCCCGCGAACAAGGCCCCTGCGAGCAAGATCGGTCTCCAGGCAAGCGGCCTGGGACTTTCATCTACTCTGGCCTCGCGGCGCTTGGCCCGATGCATGTCGAACCACAGCCATACCGCCAATAGAGGCAGGGACAATGTCATCCGCCAGAAGCCGATCGCCTGGGGACCCAGGTCTGAGGCCTTCACCAGAATGGGTGCGAATCCCAGAATGCTGGCCGCGCAAAACAGAGCCACCAAGCCGATGGCGGCGCTACGCGCGTCATCTGACGCGGGGGTCGCACTGATTTGAGCCATGGCGGGCTGAACGCTTCTCACACAATACCCACTTCGGATTTCGGGTATTGGCTCAAGCGCGCGCTCGACGCAAACGGTTTTTCCATTCAGTCAGGGCCCGGGTCACACAGCCCGCGTTCGACGCACTATTTCTTTTCTGCAACAGGTTTAACGACTTGCTCAGAATACGACGATCCCCCTCTTTCGAGCATGACGCTTTCGTGTCTCTATTGCGTTTCTGTGACGGGCGAGCAGGGACACACGCAGGTTCGATGGACACCGGAGACACCGCAACGGGCGTCGTGCTGGTCACACTTGTGCTCTACAAGCTCGTGCTCATCGCCATTGGGATTTGGGCCGCGCGACTGAACCGAAGCGAGTCTGACTTCTTCCTTGGCGGCCGGGCGCTCGGCCCCTGGGTTGCCGGCCTGTCCTACGCCGCTTCGACGAGCTCTGCCTGGGTGCTTCTGGGGTTTTCCGGCTTTGTCTACGCCTTCGGTGTGTCAGCCCTCTGGATGGTGCCGGGCATCTGGCTCGGCTATGTCGGTGTCTGGCTTTGGTTCGGGCCGCGCTTGCGGGCCGAAACCGCCCAAGCTGGTCACGTCACCGCCAGTGATTTCATGGCCGCTGAAGCCGGCCCCCTGTGGAAGCCCGCCATTTCGATCCTGGCGGGCTTTTTAGTGCTCTTCACCTTCGTCTTTTACATCGCCGCTCAATTTGGTGCCGCGGCGATTGCCTTTGAGAGCCAGTTTGCGCTGTCGCGCACCGAAAGTGTGCTGATCGGCGCGGCTGTGATCTTGATCTACGGTCTGCTCGGGGGCTTTTGGGCGGTATCGCTAACCGACACGCTGCAAGGGGCCATCATGGCTCTGATTGCCATCTCAGTCCCAGCGCTGGCGGTCTTCGCGGCGGGAGGACCGACAGGCGTTTTCCAAACCTTAGCCACCACCATGCCGCCTGAATATCTCGACCCGTTTGGTGGACGCGCTGGCTTTGCCTTCCTCGGCTTTGCCATGGGCATTGCCGCTATTGGGCTCGGCGCGCTGGGACAGCCCCATCTGCTCGCACGCCTCATGGCGGTGAAGGATGACGGTGCGCGACGCCGGGGATTCGCGATTGCCATGACCTGGGCGGTGCTGGTGTTTACTGGCATGGCAAGCCTGGCGCTGGCCGGTCGCGCGCTTTTGCCCAATGTCGCCAACGGTGAGGTGCTGTTCTACCAGCTCGCCGCTCAGCTCCTGCCCGCTATTCTGGCCGGGATTGTCATCGCCGCCGTTTTGTCTGCGGTGATGAGCACGGTGGATTCGCTCCTGGTCGCCGCCTCAGCGGCGGCGGCGCATGATTTGAGAATCGTGAGGCTGCTTAAAGGGCATGAAGTCCTTGTCAGCCGGACCGTCATGACGGTGATTTGCGTTTTGGCGGTGGTCCTCACGCTCACACTGCCATCGACTATTTTTGACCGCGTGTTGTTTTCTTGGGCTGCGCTCGGTGCCGCTTTTGGGCCTGTCCTGGTCGCGCGGGTGATGAAGGTGGAGCCACAAGGCTGGGCGATCTTCGTTGCGATTTTAGCAGGCTTCTTCACCACCGTGCTCTTCTATATTTTTGGTCAGATGGATGCCGGCACGATGCGTGGGCTGCCATCGGTCCTGGCCAGCTGGGCTGCGATCCCCGGCGATCCGTTCGGGCGGATCGTGCCGTGGATCGCGCCGCTTTTGCTTCTG
>JANQMI010000212.1 GCA_028280165.1 Oceanicaulis sp.
GGCTCAAAACAATGAAAAGCCACTTCATTCTGACTCTCTGAACATCGAATGATAGTAAGATAAGAATATAGACCAATAGCAGAGCAAATCAGATCTCTCTCTGTTGTTGTAACACATGCTTAGAATGGCGTGCTGGCGTGCGACGATTTCGGTGGGGGCCATCAGGGCGGTCTGAACCCCAGCCTCAGCCGCATGGGCGGCGGCCAGCGCTGCGACAAAGGTTTTGCCCGATCCCACATCGCCATGGACCAGGCGCATCATGCGCTGCGCACTTTGCATATCGGTCTTGGCCGCTTCAAAGGCTTTCAGCTGGGCTCCCGTGGGCTTGAAAGGCGCGTGATCGAGCACGGCGCGCACCATCCGGCCTTGCTGATTTGGCGGGGCGGTCAGCGGGCGGCCCTTGCGCGCCTTGCGGTCGCGGCGCGCGAGCTTGAGCGCCAGCTGATGGGCGAAGAGCTCATCAAAGGCGAGCCGGCGGCGGGGCAGGGCGGCGGCCTCCAGCTCCAGCCCCGATTGCGGCGCGTGCAGCTGAGTCAGGCTCTCGCGCCAGCTGCTCCAGCCCTCACGGGCCTTCAAGGCCTGATCAATCCATTCTGGCAGATCCGGAGCCAGCGTCAGCGCAGCCTTAGCGGTCCGCCGCGCCACGCCGGCGGTCAGACCGGCGGTCAGGGGATAGACCGGCTGCAGCAAATCCTCGTCGCTGATCTCATCGGGGGCTGCAATCAAATCGGGATGGACGATCTGAATTTCGCTGGCAAAACGCTCGGCTGTGCCGGACACCACGCGGCGCGTGCCTTCAGGCAGCATGCGTCTGAGATAGTCCGCCTTGGCGTTGAAAAACGTCAGATGCATGAAGCCCGTCTCATCGCGCAGGCGCACCTTATAGGGCTGCTTCAAGCTCGGGCGGGGGATATGGGTTTCCACCTCCGCTTCAATGGTCACCAGGCCACCGACATCGCCAGCCTCAGAGATCGACACCCGCCGGGTGCGGTCCACCAGACCGGAGGGCGCGGTCATCAGCACATCTTTGACCCGCTGACCGCGCACCGTCTTTTCCAACAGCACAGCCAGACGCGGCCCGACGCCTTTCAGCGTCGTCAGGTCGGCAAAGAGCGGGAAAAGGATTTGCGGGCGCATGGCTGGCATATTTGCGCTGTCTGGTCGCAATGCAAAGCGCTGTTTCCACCCTTCACCCACCCCCCGCACCACGCTATATGCGCGGTTCATGAGTGATGATCCATTTTCCGATCCGAACCGGCCCATCAATCCGGCCGACCGTAAGAAGCGCCTCACCTTCCGCGCCTGGCGGCGCGGATTTAAGGAAGCCGACCTGATTATGGGCCGGTTTGCCGAGGAGCGGCTCGACGCCCTGTCCGACGGCGAGATCGACGAATTTGAGCGCTTGCTCGATGCCCCGGACACCGAGGTCTATGGCTGGATTGTGGGCACGATTGAAACCCCGCCCAATTTCGACGGACCGGTGCTCGATCAGCTGAAGGCCTTCAAGTTCGACGCCAAAGCCGCCCTGGGCGATGGGCCGTCATCTTAGGGGCGGAAAGCCCGGCTGGGCATTCGATTTCGCGCCAGTCTAATTCGCTCTTTGGTCATTCCCGCGCAGGCGGGGACCCAGCGATCAAGGGGCTCGGCGCTAAACGGCTCTGGGCCCCCGCCTTCGCGGGGGTGACGATGGAGTGAAGCTCTAACACCTCTCTCCCGGCGCGGGCCGGGATCCAGGAGATGACGCGCGGGGTGCCCACCGGCTCTGGGCCCCGACCTGCGTCGGGGAAGAAAGGCTGGGGTGAAGGAATGGCACTCCGACGCCGTCAGGCGTGGCAAGGCGAGGGCGGACAGGACAATCCCCTACCGCCACCGCTCCAGACTCACGCCGACACTCTCCGCGTCTTCCAGGGCGGTGAGCTTGTCGATGTGCAGGGTCATGCGGGTGATGCGCGGATCGGCGAAGGCTGCATCAAGGACCGCCTGCGCCAGGTCTTCTAATAGCTCATGGTGCCGGGACGCAGCGATTTGACGGACCAGCTCGGCCAGGGCCGCATAATTCACCGCATCGGCCAGCGCGCCGTCGGGACGCAGGGCCGTGTCATCGACTTCAGCTTCCAAACTCACGCTGATCGGCTGGGCCCGGCCATACTCATGGTCGTAGACGCCGACTTCAGCCTCCAGCTTCAGCCCCATCACGCGCACACGCATGCGCTCGCCGCGGAACGCAGCTTGGGGCTGACCTTGAGCAGGAACGGCGTCGAGTTTCATGGGGCGAGCCTCTATATCTGTCGCGAGAGGCGGGTATAAGCCCGTTTGAGCTTTGTGGGAACGGCGCACCTGCGCCAGCCATGTTCAAGGAAGGCCGATCATGATCCAGTCCCCCCCAACTGTGACCTCTGGGGCCGCGCTCGTGACCGGAGCCGCGAAGCGGGTCGGCCGGGCCTTCATCACCGCCATGGCCGAAGATGGCCATCCTTGCGTGGTCCATTACAACCGCTCCTCGACCGACGCTGAGGCGCTCGCCAAATCATTGCGCGAGGGCGGCGTGGAGGCGGTTGCACTGGGGGCAGATCTATCCGATCCCGATCAGGCCGAAGCTCTGGTGGAGCGGGCCCGTGCCGAGATCGGCCCCCTTGGGATTTTGGTGAATTCTGCGTCGATCTTTGAAGACGACCGGCCTGAAACCATCACTGCTGCGAGTTTTCACACCCATATGAATGCCAACCTGCTGGCCCCGGCGCTCTTGTCCAAAGCGTTTGCGGCGCAGGCCCGTGACGGCGCGCTGATCGTCAACATTCTGGACTATAAGCTATTCAATATAAACGCTGATTTCTTCTCCTATACGCTTTCCAAGGCTGGTCTGAAGGCCATGACGGAAATGCTCGCGCGGGAGCTGGCCCCTAAGGTGCGCGTCAATGGCATCGCGCCGGGCCTAACCTTGCCCAGCCCCTACCACTCTGAAGAAGAGTTTGAGCGCCTGCACCATGATAATCCGCTCAAGCACGGGCCAACGCCCGATGATCTGGTGCGCACGCTGCGCTATTTCCGCGATTCAGCGCCGGTTTCCGGACAGATTATCTGCGTGGATGGCGGCCAGCATTTCGATCCGCGCCTGACACGCGATGTGTTTGGAGCGTTGTAGGGCCTTAGGCTTCGGCCAATTTTGCGGCTTCGCTCTTCGCCTCCACTTCGTCATTCCCGCGAAAGCGGGAACCCAGGAGTCATGAAGCGCAGCGCTTAGCGGCTCTGGGCCCCCGCCTGCGCGGGGGTGACGAATGATTGTCGCTCTACTGCTTCTTTCCCAGCGAAAGCTGGGATCCAGGGTCATCAAGTGCAGCGTTTGAGAGATGGGCCCCAGCTTTCGCTGGGGAAGAGATAAGAGGCTGAATGAAAGGACAGCCCAACACCGTCAGGCGTGGTAAGGCGAAGAGCCGCCCGCAGCAAGCGGGGCTCGCCCTCGCGTAGCGAGGAAACGAGCGCATGCAAGGGAAAAGAGACCGCTACCCCCGCCTAACCACAGCCTTTTCACCACAGCTCGGCCGTCTGATCTCAACCGCGACGAGGCCTGGCAGTTTTGCTTCCAGGCGCTCAAACACCCAGGTCGCAATGGCTTCCAGGGAGGGGTGCTCTAAGCCTTCGACATCGTTGAGAAGGCGGTGGTCGAGCTGATCGCGCAGGGTCTTGATCTCGGCTTCGATTTCCCAGAAGTCGCGCACCATTCCGCTGTCGCTGGCGGGCGAGCCCTGCAGCGTCACCGTGCCGGCAAAGGAATGGCCGTGCAGACGCGAGAACGGGTGATCTGCGTCCTTGTGGCCGAAATGATGGGCCGCGTCGAAGGTGAAGTCCTTCGAAATTTCCAGGGCAAGCTTTGTCATCTGAGCTGTTTCAAACTGCGTGAAGGCGCGCCATATACAGCCCACAACGCAAAAAGAGAATATCCCGGCGCAATCCGCGCACAGATGGGAGAGAGCCGATGAGTGACGACATGCAGCAAACCAAGCGCACCCCGCCAGACCTCACGCCGGCGCAAATCGCCCGCTGGAGCTTGCCTTTCGTGCTGTCCTTGGCCGTGCTGGTGATCACCCTGTCGGTCGGCTGGCAGCCCTGGTTCGGTTATGCCTCGGTGATTGCCGGTGCGCTTGGATCGCTCATGTATGTGGGCCACAGCTACGGGATTGGCGAAAGCTAGCCGGCTTTCAGCGTCACCAGCGACCAGACGTGGCCAAAGGGATCGCGAACCTTGCCATGTCGGCCGAAAAACTCGTCGGTCACGTCGCGAATGGGGTCGCAGCCAGCGGCAACTGCGCGCTGAAACCAGGCATCGGCATCCTCCACATTCAAGGTCACGGTCGTCGTTGTGCGATTATCCAGGGTTGGCGGTGCCACATTGCCGGTCATGGCTTCATGTTCGGGAAATTCATCGGCCAGATAGAGCGCACCGCCATTGATGCGCAGCGCCGCATGGCCCAGCTTGCCGTCAAACTCGTAGCGCTCGACCTCTTCTGCTCCGAAGGCCTGAGCGTAAAAGGTGAGAGCTTCAAGGCCGCCGCGTACGGACAGATAGGGCACGACGGGGTGGGTTGGGGTATCGCTCATGTTGACGTCTCCTGACTTTGGGCCTGCGCCAGTGCCATACTAGGCGCACGCGACCTGCCTCGACCACTGTGCGGATAGACGAATGAGCCTTTTTGAAAGCGCTGGCCTGGACGACGAGGCCCCCCGTCCGCTCGCGGACCGGTTACGTCCCAAGTCTCTGGATGAAGTGGTGGGCCAAGGCCATGTGCTGGGTCCTGAAGGCCCGCTCGGACGCATGCTGGCTCAGGGCCGCCTGGCCTCATTGATCCTGTGGGGGCCGCCCGGGGTGGGAAAGACCACCATTGCCCGATTGCTGGCCGATGCCGCCGGGCTCGAATTTGATGCGATTTCGGCGGTGTTCTCGGGCGTTGCCGACTTGAAGAAAGCGTTTGAGCGGGCTCGGGCGCGCCGAGCCTCCGGCCAGGGCACGCTGCTTTTTGTCGATGAGATCCACCGGTTTAACCGCGCGCAGCAGGACGGCTTTCTGCCGGTCGCCGAAGAAGGTGTGATCACGCTGGTGGGAGCGACGACCGAGAATCCCAGCTTCGAGCTGAATGCTGCGCTCTTGTCGCGCTGCCAGGTCATGGTGCTTAAGCGCCTGGATTCCGACGCGCTTGAGCAACTGCTTGTGCGTGCCGAAGGCGAGGAGGGCAAAGCCTTGCCGCTGACTGCGGATGCCCGTGAAGCCCTGACGGCCATGGCTGATGGCGATGGGCGCTATTTGCTCAACCTGGCTGAAGAGGCCTTTTCCCTTAACCCGGACAAGCCGCTGGATGTGGCCGAGCTTGCCGATATTCTGCAGCGCCGCGCCCCAGTCTACGACAAGGACCGCGACGAGCACTACAATCTGATTTCAGCGCTGCATAAATCGGTTCGCGGCTCTGACCCCGATGCTGCGCTGTATTGGCTGGCGCGCATGCTCACTGCGGGCGAAGACCCGCTCTATCTGGCGCGCCGCCTTGTGCGCATGGCCAATGAAGATATTGGCCTGGCCGATCCGGGAGCGGTCCACGCCGCCCTTGCGGCCAAGGATGTCTATGACTTCCTGGGCAGTCCCGAAGGCGAGCTTGCGCTGGCCCAGGCGGTGGTTCACCTCGCCTGCGCTCCGAAATCCAATGCGGTCTACAAAGCCTGGAAAGGCGCGGTGCGCACGGCAAAGGCGACCGGCTCGCTGATGCCGCCGAAGCATATCCTCAATGCGCCAACCCAGCTGATGAAGTCAGAGGGGTATGGCCAGGGGTATGAATATGACCACGACGCGAAGGACGGCCTGTCGGGGCAGGATTACTTCCCGGATGAGATGGAAGAGCGCCCAGTTTTCTACGCGCCGACGGACCGCGGGCGAGAGGCGGTTTTGAAGGAGCGGTTGGAGCGCTTTGCTGCGGTCCGACGCGCGCGGCGCTCTTAAAGGCGTGGGTCTTTGGTTTGTCGACAGGCCCGTCACGATGGGCAGACGCAAAGGCCATGTCCTGAGGGTTTCGCCGGTCTTGCTTGATCAAGGATTGGAACACGCCTAGGCAATAGAGGCTGTATCGATGGCTCCAAGAGGATGCCGGATGGGCCATGCTTGGCGTGTGCAGGCTGGGTGTGTTGGGTCGTAAGAATGGAAGTTTGAATGATGCCCCTTTCGGTTTTGACCGGTGACATTGTTCAATCCACGAAGATGAGCATGGTCGATCTGGATCAGGCCTTTGATCGGCTGGCGGCTATGGCCGAACAGATTGGGGGCTGGCCCGGGGCCCCTCAAAGCCTCTTTGAGCGGTATCGCGGTGATGGCTGGCAGATGGTCGCGCCTGGCGATGGCCGGTGCTTAAGGGTCGCCCTGCTGATGCGGGCGGTGGCGCGTGCAGGCGGTGCTGATACCCGCATTTCCATCGGGTATGGGGAGCGCGGCGACCTGGGAGAGCGCCATATCGGAGCCTCTGGCGGACAAGCGTTTGAGCTTTCTGGGCGTGGATTGGAGAAGATGGAGCGCGGTGAGCGGCTCAGTTTCTGGTCGATGCCTCAATCGAGCTTTGCTGAAGCGATTGTTGCTTTATGTGATGCGCTGGCGTCTGAGTGGACCGCGCGCCAGGCGGAGTTGATGGCGATCATGCTCCTGCCGGTCGAACCGACGCAGAATGAAGCCGGCCATATCCTGAAAATCACCCAGTCGACCATATCGAAACAGTTTTCGGCCGCCTATGGTCCGCGCTTGCTTTTCGCGTTGAAGGCGTTTGAAAAGGGTTTTGACGTTGAGTTGCGGTGAGGGGGCACGGCTTCAGGGCTCGCTGAGCGTTGATTGCATATCGCCCTTTTAGGCGATATTTTTCGAATATAGCCTTTTTAGGCGATATTTTTTGGATATAGCCTTTTGGGGCGATATTTTGTGAATATAGCCTCTTCAGGCTATGGCCGCTTAAGGCGCGCATCGCCCCAAAAGGCCATAGCCTGAAGCGGCGATAATCTGTAATTATCGCCAAAAAGGGCGATAATTCTGGCTGAGGCTGTGATGAGCGCTTGCCGCCCAAAGGAGGCTGGATCGCCATGATGGAGACTTTCGCGCTGCTCTTCTGCGCGCATGTAATCGCAGATTTCCTGCTTCAGACCGGCTGGATCATCGACAATAAGCACCAATGGCGCGCCTTCCTGATTCATATTGTGATCGTGGCCATCACAGCATTCATCGCGGTGCTGCCCTTTGCCAGCCTCGCTCCCACGCAGGCGTGGGCAGCTTTGGGGATCATTATCATCACCCACGCTGTTATCGATGCCATCAAACAACGCGTTCTACTCTGGAATGAGGCGCGCGAAGACGTTCAGGACGAAGCCAAAAGCAAGGTGAAATTCCACGCCTACTGGATCGACCAGCTTGCCCATATCGCGGTCCTGGCGATCGTCGCCTCCTTCTATTCAGGGCTCTATCTCGACGGTTGGATGCCTGCGCTGTTCGACATGCAAGCAGAGACGCTTCTGCCCTGGGTCTGGATCGCCAGCATGGCGGTCTTTGCAACCTTTGGCGCAGGCTATGGCATTGGCCTATTCATGACCCGCTGGACAAGCCCCATCGCCGAAAGCCTGAAGGATGCCGGGCAAATCATCGGGCTGTTCGAGCGCGGGCTGATCTTTGCCCTGGCCATGGCCGGACAGTTTACGGCAATTGGCTTCGTCATTGCTGGCAAATCGCTCCTGCGGTTTCAATCCGCGAGCGAAGGCAAGGCCAGTGAATATGTCCTGATTGGGACGCTGGTGAGTATATCCTGCGCCCTGATCGCCTATGGGATCGCGCTTATGGGGCTCGGCCTGATGTCTGCGCCGGCCTAAAACCCGCGCTTGGCCCTTGCCCGTGCCGGACAACCGGCCTACGCCTCAAGCCCATGCAATCCCTTCTCCTCATTGCCGCAGGCGGTGCCTTGGGCGCGGTGTCTCGCCATCTGGTCAATCAGGCTGGCTTGCGTCTGATCGGGCCTGAAATCCCCTATGGCACGCTGGCGGTGAATGTCGCCGGGTCGCTGGCCCTGGGCCTGCTGGTGGGCTGGCTGGCGCTGGCAGGGCGCGGGGACGCCACAGAGATCCGCTACGCCTTTGGGATCGGCTTTCTCGGCGCGTTCACTACCATGAGCGCCTATGCGCTTGATGTGGTTCTCTACATCGAAAAGAAGGCCTATATGTCCGCCGCCCTCTATGGGCTGGGCACCGTCATGGCTTCGGTCATTGCGGTGATGATTGGATTAATGATTGCGCGGCGGCTGGTGACCCCATGAGTGGTGTTCAAAATCTCACGGTGAGCGAGGATGAGGCCGATAGCCGCGTGGATCGCTGGTTTAAGCGCCGCTTTCCCCACGTACCGCACGGCATGATTGAGAAGCTGCTGCGCAAGGGCCAGATCCGGGTGGATGGCGGCCGCGCCAAGGGCAATCAGCGCCTGGACGCCGGTCAGACGGTCCGCGTTCCCCCCTTGCCCGATCCTGCAGCGGTGAAGGAAAGCCCGCCCTTATCGCGCGAAGACGCCGACTTCGTGCGCAGCCTGGTCATCTACCAGGACAAAGAGATCATCGCCTTTAACAAGCCGCCGGGGCTGGCGGTCCAAGGCGGGTCGAAAATCTCCCGGCATATGGACCGGTTGCTGGAAGCGTTCGGAAAAGGCGATCAGAAGCCGCGCCTGGTTCACCGGCTGGATAAAGACACTTCCGGTGTGCTGGTGGTGGCGAAAACCGCCCAGGCCGCGAAGCGCTTGTCGCGCCTGTTCCAGACCCGCGATGTGGTGAAGACCTATTGGGCGATCGTGCTGGGTCTCCTGGCCCCCAGGGCGGGGGAGGTGAAGGGCTTTCTGAAGAAGTCGGCTGGCGAGGGGGATCGCGAAACCATGGTGGCGGCCGATCATGGCGAGCCAGGCGCGCAGCATGCGCTGACCCGCTATGCGGTGGCGGATAATGCCGGCGCGCGCGCCAGCTGGGTGGTGTTGCGTCCCGAAACCGGGCGGACCCACCAGCTGCGCGTTCACATGATGGCCACCGGCCATGCGATCCTGGGCGATGGCAAATACACCTGCGATATCCCGGTGCCGGAGGGTTTGTCGAAAAAGCTGCACTTGCACGCCCGGCGGATTGAACTTCCACGCCCGGGTCGAAAGCCGCTCGTGCTGGAAGCGGACCTGCCGACCCATATGGCCCACAGCTTTGATGCCCTCGGCTTTAATCCTGGAGATAATCTGATGCTGGTTGAGGAGGCGCTCACATGAGCGCGTTAAAGCTCGCCGTCTTTGATGTGGACGGCACTCTGGTCGACAGCCGGCAGGTGATTACCGAGGCGATGAGCCGGGCCTTTAAGCGCGCCGGACTGGGCGCGATCGGGTATGACCGCACCCGCACCATTGTGGGGCTTGAATTGACCGAGGCGGTATTGCGCCTGGCCCCGGTGGACTACCCGGCCGAACGCATTCCGGAGCTGGCAACCTTCTACAAGCAGGCCTTTGTCGAGATGCGCTCTGAAGCCGGCTTCAGCGAGCCCCTCTATGAGGGCGCGCGCGAGACGGTGGAGCGTTTGACCGATGAAGGCTGGCTCTTGGGCGTGGCCACCGGAAAGGCGCGGCGCGGGCTCGACATCGTGTTCGAGCACCATGGCCTGCACCGCTTCTTCACGACCCTTCAGACCGTGGACCATGGCCCCGGCAAGCCGCATCCGCGCATGGTGCTCGACGCCATGGCGGAGACCGGCGTCGAGCCGCACGCCACGGTGATGATTGGCGATACCAGCTTCGACATGGCGATGGGGCGGGCCGCCGGCGTCACGGCCCTCGGGGTCAGCTGGGGATTTCACACCATTGATGAGATTGCTGAGGGCGGAGCCCACGCCATCCACCATGACTTTGCGGCCTTGGACCAGGCGCTTGAGCGTTTTCAGCCGGGGTTGGCCGGAGACGCCGCATGAGTATGTCGAAAGCCAAGGCGGAGAATCGCGAGCTGCCCAAGCGCTTCTACAAAGACGCTGAGGCGGTGCCGGGCGAGGGGGGCTGGCGTATTCATCTGGACGGGCGCTCAGTGAAAACTCCGGCCAAGCAGACGCTACTGCTCCCCAGCGCGCAGCTGGCGCGCTTGATTGCCGGCGAGTGGGCGGCCCAGGATGAGCGGATCGATCCGTTTACAATGCCGCTCACCCGGCTGGCCCATGTGGCCCTTGATCGTATGGCCGATGCGCGCCAGGCCGCGGCCGCGGAAATCGCGAAATATGCCTCGACCGATACGCTGTGTTACCGGTCCGAGGACAGCGCGCTGTCTGAGCGCCAAGCGCAAATCTGGGACCCATACCTAGCCTGGGCAAAAACGGCCCTGGATGTGCAGTTTGCGGTCACACACGCGATTTCGCCGATTGCGCAACCCCAAGCCAGTCTCGACACGCTGGAGCGACGCGCGCTCGCCCTGGACGATCTGCGGTTGACGGCGCTGGTCTCAGCTACGCCGATCCTGACCAGTGCCATCCTGGCCTTCGCCCTTTTGGAGGAAGAAGCCAATGGAGAATCGGTCTGGCGGGCCTCACGTTTAGAGGACGACTTTCAGGCCGAACGCTGGGGCGAGGATGCTGAGGCGGTCCAGGCTGCGGCCCACCGCAAACGAGATCTGCTCGCCTGCGAAACCTGGTTTAGGTCGTTGGACGGCGATGGAGTCTAGCGCTGAGCCTTAAGATCAGTGGACGTCGCGGACAACAATCGGCAGTAGCAGCCGGGTGACGCAGAATCGCTTCGTGGCTGAAAAAAGACTGCATTCAGGGACATCGAGCCGCTTTTGATTGAGCGAAAGCGGTTTTTCTTCTGATCAAAACCTAGGGTTATTAGGGATTTCATATTTGTATTAAGATATTGAAATAAAATAATTTTTATTGCGCCTAGCTTTGATCCAAACGTGTATTCCATACAATCCCGCACTCTGAGCGTGAAGTTGTCCACCTTTTGTTAAGGGTGACTACGCTCAATGAATGCGTCCTGTTATCGATATAAAATCAATGAAAACAATGGGAAGAGTCTTCCTTCGATTCCAGGTTGAATGGTGACGTCTTATTTCGGGAATCCCCCTGTCCATAGACCCTTCATCGGAGACGAAAATGACCAGCGTTCTTTCCAACTGGCCGATCGCACGCCGTGTTGTTCTGGGGCTTTCTCTTCTGGGGGTGTGTTTGCTGGCCTCCTCAGGGGCCGGTTTCTGGTCGATGAATTCAGTGGCTCAGTCCTTCCAATCCTACGCTGAGGCAGCCGAAGAAGTGGAGGCGGCGGACCTTCTAAGGGTCCGAACCGCAGAATTCGTCGGCGGGGCCAAGGAGTATGCGGCGCGCAATAGCGAAAGCCGCTTTGCTGCCACGCAAGCGTTGTATCAAGAGGTGGTCGCCGCGCGCGATGCCGCCCGTGCCGTGGCTCCAGACCCGGCTTTCCGAAGCGGGGTGGACCGGGCCGGTAACGCCCTTGAGGATTTGCGCATCGCCTTTGAAGAGATGGCGGCCGCCCGTGTCGAACGCAACCGAATTGTGTCCGAAGATTTGCGTGCGCCGGGGACACGGGCCAGGGCTGCGCTGTCGGACGCCCTCCAGGGCGCTGACCCTGAAGCCCGCGGTCAGCTGGGCGAGGTGTCCATCCATCTGCTGCTCGCCCGAGACTACATGAACCGCTATCTGGACGATTTCACGCCCCGCGAGCTTCAGCGATCCGGCGAAGAAATTGCCGCGGCGCGTTCTGACCTAGCTCAGATTTCGAGCCGTCCGGCCAGCGTGGCGGCCGATTTAGCTCAGTTTGAACAGGGATTGACGGATTTAAGCCGCGCCCTGGCTGTCGAGCGGGCTACGGTTGATGTCTTTTTCGATGAGCGTTTGCCCCAGGCCGAAGCCGGCATCGACACCATGATCGATATAGCCCACAGCTCAGAGGCTCAGGCCCAGGCCGCCTTGGTCGCAACAAAGACGACGGCGTTTTGGCTGATCGGCCTGGCGCTCTTGGCCGCTCTTATTCTTGGGGTTGCCGTGTCCATCGCTCTGACTCGCTCGGTCGTGGCACCGGTCAAGGCGCTAACGGCTTCCATGCGCCGTCTGGCTGAAGGTGACCTGACCATCGGAGCCCCGGGCAGTGACCGCCGTGACGAGCTGGGCGATATGGCCCGCGCTTTGGCCATTCTGAAAGCCAACTCAGAAGAGCGCGTTCGCCTGGAAGAGGAGCGCATCGCTTCCGCCCAAGCCCAGCGCCACCATCAGGATGCGGTGGATCAGCAAGTGGCCATGTTCGGCAAGTCCATTGAGGGGGTTATGGGGCGGTTCAATGAATCCTCCACCCGCATGAGTGGCCTGTCCGGTCAAATGGATGTCGCCGCCTCTGATACCTTCACAAAAGCCCAATCGCTGACCGACGCCATGACCCGCGCCGAGACTGCGATTCACACCATCGCGTCCGCAACCCAGGAAATGACAGGCTCTGTGGCCGAAATCGGCGAGCAGGCGGGGCGGGCCGCTCAAATGAGCAAAGATGTGCGGGTAAGCGCGGAGGGGGCCCGCAACGATGTCACCGAGCTCGCTCATGCGGTGTCGGAAATCTCCAAAGTCATTGTTCTGATCAATGAAATCGCGGAGCAAACCAATCTCCTGGCGCTCAATGCCACCATTGAAAGCGCGCGGGCCGGCGAAGCAGGCAAGGGGTTTGCGGTGGTCGCCAGCGAGGTCAAGACGCTGGCCGAGCAGACCGCCAAGGCAACCGAAGACATCTCAAAGTCCATCTCCGGAATTGATGCGCTGTCGAGCGCGGCCATGACGGCCATGGAGGGGATCCAGTCCGCGATCGCCGATCTGGACGAGGTGAGTGAAACCGTGGCCTCAGCGGCTGAAGAGCAGCGTGCTGCGACCGAAGAAATTGCACGGTCCGCCAGTAACTTGTCTGAAGAAGCTTCTGCGATGGGTGAGGATGTGCAGGCGGTCAGCAATGCTGGCGGTGATGCGCGAACCGCGTCGACGGAAGTCAGCCATGTCGCCGGATCTATTGGCGAAGAAGCCGACGTATTGTCCAAGGAAGTCAGCAGCTTTCTTGATGGGATTGGAGACAGCCAGATCCGCTCCATCATCGTACCAAGCGACGTGAACCTGCCGGTTCAGGTCACCACACCTGATGGAAGCTGTATTGAGGCGACGGTGGTGCGCATGTCTCCGGCCTACCTGGAGCTCAGCTGCGGACTGGCGGTCGACCGCGGCCGCCGGGTGAGCATAGACCTGCCCGGTGGAGAGCAGTTGGAGGCGCGCTTGGCCGACACAAGCGAACGCCGCACCCGCCTGCAGCTTTCTATGGAGCGGGGCAAGCTGGAAGCGATGGAACGCTACATGCTGAACCTGGCCGAGGAGTATCGCCGCGAGCCGGGACGCGCTGTTGGAACGTCCCGCCAGGCTAAGGCAGCTTAGTAACCCTGCCTGCCGAACTGGGTTTGCGCGCCTTCATCGACCGGTGCTAAAGCGGGACGCATTGTCATGATTTCGCTTTGGAGCCTGCCTCATGAAAGCCGTACTCGATCAGCTGGAAGCCAAGCGTGATGCTGCACGCCTGGGCGGGGGACAAAAGCGCATCGAGGCGCAGCATTCCAAAGGCAAGTTGACCGCGCGCGAGCGCCTGGACGTCTTGCTGGACCCAGGCAGCTTTGAAGAATTCGACATGTTCGTGGAGCATGACTGCCACGAATTCGGCATGGCGGACAAAAAAATCCCAGGCGATGGCGTGGTCACCGGGTCTGGCACCATTAATGGCCGCCTGGTCTATGTCTTCGCCAAGGATTTCACCGTGTTCGGCGGCTCGCTCTCGCTCGCCCATGCCAAGAAGATCTGTAAGGTTCAGGACGCGGCGCTGAAAAACGGGGCACCGATTATCGGCCTGTTCGATGCCGGCGGGGCGCGCATCCAGGAAGGCGTCGACGCGCTAGGCGGATATGCAGAGATTTTCCAGCGCAATACGCTGGCCAGTGGCGTGATCCCGCAGATCAGCGTGATCATGGGCCCGTGTGCGGGTGGCGATGTCTACTCGCCGGCCATAACCGACTTCATCTTCATGGTGAAAGACACCTCCTACATGTATGTGACCGGCCCAGACGTGGTCAAAACCGTCACCAATGAGGTGGTGAGTCATGAGGAACTGGGCGGCGCGTCTGTGCATGCCAAAAAGTCCGGCGTGGCCGACGCGGCCTTCGAAAACGATATCGAAGCGTTGATTCAGGTGCGCCGGCTGATCGACTTCCTGCCGGCGTCGAACCGGGAAAATCCACCGACGATTGACAGCTTTGACGAGGCCGAACGCGCTGAACCGAGCCTGGATAGCCTGGTTCCGCCAAATCCGAATAAGCCCTATGATATCAAGGAAGTGATTGAAAAAGTCGCCGATGAGGGTGATTTCTACGAGATCGCGCCTGACTACGCCCAGAATATCGTCACGGGGTTCGGCCGGCTTGAAGGCCAAACCGTTGGCTTTGTCGCCAATCAGCCGCTAAGCCTCGCCGGCGTACTGGATATTGATGCGTCGAAAAAGGGCGCGCGCTTTGTGCGCTTTTGCGATTGTTTTGAAATCCCGATCATCACCCTGGTCGATGTGCCCGGCTTTTTGCCCGGCACCAAGCAGGAATATGGCGGCCTGATCAAGCATGGGGCAAAGCTGCTCTTTGCCTATGCCGAAGCCACCGTGCCGAAGCTCACCGTGATCACCCGTAAAGCCTATGGCGGGGCCTATGATGTGATGGCCTCCAAGCATCTGCGCGGGGACATCAACTATGCCTGGCCCACCGCCGAAATCGCGGTGATGGGGGCTAAGGGTGCCGCAGAGATTATCCACCGGGCCGATCTCGGCGATGAGGACAAAATGGCGGAGCATGTCAAAGAATATGAAGACCGCTTCGCCAATCCGTTCGTCGCTGCGTCACGTGGATACCTTGATGACGTCATCATGCCCCACAACACCCGATGGCGTCTCATCCGCGCCCTGCGAACCCTGCGCGGCAAGGAGCTCTCCAACCCCTGGAAGAAGCACGACAATATCCCGTTGTGAGGCTCTCCTGCGCCCCTAAACCACCCTCTTTCCCGGCGGAGGCCTAGGAGAAGATGTATTGGTGGCAGGGGCCTGACGTTTGAGCTGTTTCCTCAACCTCTCACCCTCTTTCCCGGCGAAGGCCGGGACCCAGAGCCGCTGGCCTCTGCGCTTGATGATCTCTGGGCCCCGACCTGCGTCGGGGAAGAGAAGTAGATTGATCTTCTGAGAATAATTCCCCTCAATGGGGAAATGCGTGAACGTGAGTTCCAACCCGCCGTCTACCTTCTGGCCAGCCAGCGCAACGGGACCCTGTATTGCGGTTCCACCAGTGATCTGGTTCGGCGGGTGTGGGAGCACAAGGACGGTGTAGGGTCGAACTTCACAGCAAAATATGGCGTGACCCGACTGGTCTGGTTTGAGTTTCGCGGTGAGATGGGCGAGGCGATCAAGCGCGAGCATCAGATCAAAGAGTGGAAGCGGGCCTGGAAGCTGCGGTTGATTGAAGAGACCAATCCAACCTGGCGGGATTTATACCCCGACCTTCTCTAATATCGCTCCACCTCTCCACCTCTTTCCCGACGCAGGTCGGGACCCAGAGCCGCTAAGCGCGGTGCCCTGTCATCTCCTGGGCCCCGACCTTCGTCGGGGAAGAGAGGGTTGGGGTAAGTATCAACCCGTCTGACGATCTATCCACCTCTCCACCTCTCCACTTCTTTCCCGGCGAAGGCCGGGACCCAGAGCCGGTAAGCGCAGCGCCCTGTCATCTCCTGGGCCCCGACCTTCGTCGGGGAAGAGAGAGGGTTGGATAATCTCTTCTTCGTCATCCCAAACTTGATTTGGGACCCAGAGGTGTTGGCGCTGAGACTGGGTCCTGAATCAAGTTCAGGATGACGGAGGGGAGTGGTACTGGCATTCGTGCAACATCACGCGCTGGATTCGCAATGTGTGGAACGGCCTCTTTCGCAGCTGAGCCAGGAAAGAGAGCGCAGCTTATCCCCGTCACCCCAAAATGCCCTTACACTCACCCCCGCTCTTTCTCATCGTAGGCCGCGTTCTCAAGCCCAAACCGGACCGTGATAGGTGTAGTAAGAGATAACATCCGCGCCGTGGTAAGAGTCTCGAACTCCTGGCTTCCCACCCCCCGCCAAACACCTATACCTTCTTGTCATGACCGCTACGCCCGACACCGCTCTTGATGACATCGTGCCCGTTGCTGACTTAACGGAGCGGCTGCAGGGGCTGCTGACCTGGGTGGAGACCCAGCTTCTATCCATTGATGTGGCGATCCAGCTGGGCGTGATCTTGATCGCCTTCCTGCCAGCGCTGATTTTTGCGCCGCGGCTGCGCAAGCTGCTGCACGAGGCCACCAAACGCTGGTTCACCCTGGCCTGGGTCAAGCGGCCGGTGACCGCACTGATGGTCTTAATGACGCCGTTGGCGATTTACATCGTGCTGACGATCGCCCGCGTGACGCTGGGCGCTTTGGACCGGCCCTCGGCGATTGTGGAAGCGGCCCTGTCGCTGCTCACCGCCTGGCTGGTCATTCGTGCGGTGACGTTGGTCATTCGCTCGAAATTCTGGTCGGCAGTGGCCTTCTACATTGCCTGGCCGATTGCCGCGCTCGATGTCTTCGGCCTGCTCGATGACGTCATCGCCCAGCTCCAGACCCTGGCGATACCCTTAGGGGAAACCGATTCCGGGGAGCCAGTGCAGCTTACCTTGCTGGATGTGGTGCGCACGCTGATTTATTTCGGCGCGCTGTTCTGGGCGGCCAGCTTTGCCACCAAGGCGATCGACCGCCAGCTGGACAAGGCCGAAGAGCTGTCGCCCGCCTTTAGAGCGCTGATTTCCAAGACGCTGGGCATTTTGCTGCCTGTGCTCGCCTTGCTGATCGCGCTGCAGATGGCCGGCTTTAACCTGGCGACGCTGGCCATCTTCTCTGGCGCTGTGGGCATTGGCATTGGCTTGGGCCTGCAACAAACCGTGTCGAATTTCGCCGCGGGGTTCACGCTTCTGGCTGACAAATCAATCAAGCCAGGCGATGCGGTTGAAATTGACGGCACTTTCGGATGGGTGACGGGGATGCAGTCGCGCTATGTCTCCATCCGCACCCGGGATGGCACCGAGCTGCTCATTCCCAACGACCACTTCATTATGAATGGTGTGGTCAACTGGTCGAAGTCCGACAAAATTGTCCGCCTGCACGCGCCTTTCGGCGTCAGCTATGCCACGCGTGACCTCGAAAAAGTCCAGGCGCTGGCCATCGAAGCGGCCAAAACGGTGGACCGCGTTGTCTCTGATCGCGACCCGGTCTGCAATCTGATGGAGTTTGGTGACAACTCGGTCAATTTCGATCTTCGCTTTTGGATCAAAGACCCAGAGAACGGCCAATCCAATGTGCGCAGCGATGTCTATATGGCAATCTGGGACGCCCTGCATGAGGCCGATATCGAAATCCCATTCCCGCAGCGCGACATCTATATCAAGCAGATGCCAAGCAATGGCGGCGATGAGGTTGGCACGCCGGACGCGTAGTGCTCGCAAGGTCGACCGCCCGCCCGCAGCGAAAGCGAGGAAGGACCAGAAAGACTATCTTTTGATCCAGAACACGGTTTCGACGGGCTTGCCGAGCGCCTCAGCGATCTTCAGCGCGAGCAAGGCGGACGGGGTAAACACTCCGTTTTCCACCGTGTTAATGGTCTTACGGCTCACACTCACTGCTGCGGCGAGATCGGCCTGGGTCAGACCAGCCTCACCGCGCAGGTCTTTCATCCGGTTGCCGAGGGTTGCATTGCTCATGCTTCGCCCTCATGGCGGCTATCATGCCAGACATAGGCGAGGAAGAAGCTCGACACCGCGACGCCAACATTGATCTTCAACAGCATTTGGGCGTCCAACCCGAAATTCGTTGCGGTCATTGAACCAACAACTCCAATGCATAGAGCCCAGAAGGCCGTTTCAGCAGCCCGTCCGCGGACATGTTGAGCCCATTCGTCATTGAGGATGTCATGAAGACCATCCCTTTGGGCTTTATGGGCCTGAGCGAAGAAGGCCAGCATGGAGATCAACCAAAGCACGGCCCCGATTAGGGAAATCAGTTCGGCCGGATTTGCGACCAGGGCTGCGATCTGGTCGGAGTGGGCGAGGCCGTCGCCGGCTTGCCAGCAGAAAAACCCAATGGCCTGAGCGATCAAAAGCCAACGCATGCGTCCCGAAATTCTTTCCACCGCATCCATGACGACCTCCATTTGTAACTTAAGGGTTACATAGCGAGACCGAGAGGTAACGTCAAGGTTACATCGTGCTGCAGTGAAGAAAGAAGCCTGGGGGGCTGACTACATCAATCCGATCTCGATCAGCCGCTCAACCAGATAGTCGTGCGAGCTCAGCGGTTCGGGATAGCGGTTCGGATTGTCGTCGGTGATACAGCCCGGCAGCGTATCAATGACGAAATCCGGGTTGAAATGCAGGAAGAAAGGCGTGGAGTAGCGCGAGAAAGCCATGCGCTCCTTGGTCGGGTTGATGACCCTGTGGGTGGTCGACGGCAGGACATTATTGGTGAGGCGCTGCAGCATATCGCCCACATTGATCACCAGGGCCCCTTCGGGCGGCTGCACGTCCATCCACTGACCGTCGCGGGTTTTCGCCTGTAGGCCGGCTTCTTCAGCTCCCAGGAGCAGGGTGATTACATTGATGTCTTCATGGGCACCGGCCCGCACGCCGTCCGGCTCGCCATCGATGGGCGGATAGTGCAGCAGGCGCAAAATGGAGTTGCCCTTGTCCACTGTGTTCGCAAACCAGTCTTCCTCAAGGCCCAGATATTTTGCGATCGCTTGAAGCAGGACCGCTCCCATATCGTCCAGGGCCTTGTAAAGCGCGCGCGTGGAGGCGTCGAAGCTTTCGATCTCCGGCACATCAATATTGTCTGGCATGACCTGGCGATAGCTGTGGCCTTCCGGCAGGTCACGGCCCAGATGCCAAAACTCTTTGAGGTCTTTTTTCGCTTCACCCTTGGCGTTCTCGGTCCCAAAAGGCGTGTAGCCGCGCTGCCCAGCGCGTTCGGGATCGAAATAGCGCTTCTTCGCCGCTTCAGGCAGCGCAAAGAAGGCCTTGGTGTCCTCCAGGGCCTTGTTGATCACTCCCTGATCGACGGGGTGGTCGCAGACGATGGCAAAGCCTGTGTCCTGGAAAGAGCGGCCTAGAGCCTGAGCAAAGCCATCGGGATCGGTGGCGGCCTGGTTAAAGGACACCGGGATGAGAGTAGGGGCGTTCGTTTCGGTCATGGGCAGTCTTTAGCCTTCGTGCGCAGTCTCGTGAAGTCGGTGGGCGCTATTCTTTGGTCGCAGGGCGGAGAGGAAAGCGCAACGTGGCAAATCACCCTGATTGCATAAGGTCTTTATGAGCGAAGCTCGGCGTTGTGTTCGGGCAACGCGCACGCCCCCATAAAGACTTCGGCCTGCCAGGGTGGTTCTAACCGGGCCATTCTCATGGTTTGATTGGACAGAGGGCATTTTGAGAGGGGTATAGGTGTCGGTCTTGACGCAACGACCGCAGAGATTCAGCGCGCGTTATGGTGCGCGCCACCCCTGGCTCGCGCCTTGGCCAAGGGCTGGGCTTTACCTGGTTTGGCGGGGCGTCGTCGCCGCATTTCGACCGTTCGTCTTTCTCGGGCTGATCGCAGTCGCCGTTGTCAGTGCGGTCTTCGCTGCACAGGAACTTCCGCGGCCACAGACGACCACGCTCAGCCTGAGCGCGCGCATTGATCAGGCCCTTTATGACGCCTTGGAGCCCACTGGAGACCGTCACCAACAATGGGTCGTGCTGTTGGATCGCGCGCTGCAGGCCTCGCCACGGACCATGCCCGATATCGTCCAGGCGCGTTCAATTGCGACATCCTATGTTGCGATGCGCGGGCCGGAATCCTTGGGCCTTGAGCTTCTGTCGGAGGGCCGCAATCCGCGCTTGATTGAAGCGGAATTACGGGCCTTGCCCGCCTGGCAGCGGCGCGAGCGCCTTGATGACGCGATCGCAGATCAATTGTTGATCGGTGCGGAGCAAGGCTTCCAGCCTGCAGCATTAGTGTTTGCACCAGCAATCCTTCAAAATCGCTTAGGCCGTGCCGAGCAGCTCTACGCGCCGACTTTCGTTGAAGCTGAACGTTGGTTTGTCGAACCGGGCGCGCGCGCGTTGGCGCTTGATGCCCTCCCAGGGCTGAATCCAGATGTGGCGCGGATCTATGATGACGTTCGCGATCTTGTGGTTCAAACCTGCGCGGTGGCGATGCAGCTGGGCCGAGGTGGCGGTCAATGCAGGGTCGGTTTCTTGCCCAAGCCCCAGGCAGATCCCGTCATGGCGGGGCTAACCCTGGGTGTGGTTGGGGCTGAACCGGAACGCCGCGCGGGCGCTCGCCTAGCCAAAGCCGCATGGGCGGCCGAACAGCTCCATCCCGAGCTTGCGGAGGCGCTGGCCTTCGGTCCGGATGTCGAACTTGGCTTGGCCGCCACCCTGGCCTCCGCCATGCCTTTAATGGTTGATGCGGGCGAAGTATGGACCCAACCCAATCGATTTGAAGGCGCGGCGAGGGCAGCCTCGCGCGAGGCCGCGTTGGCCGCAGGCATGGACCAGCGTTGGCGAGACCGTGTCTATGACAGCTTGACCGCCCTGCGGCGTGAAGTCGGGGCCTTAGCGGCGCTTCGTTTGCTGGACACGGTGGCGACGGTGGAAGAGGCAGAAACCCTGGTTCGGATCGCCGAAGCTTCCGAAGGTCAACTGCTGGCGCTCCATACCCTTGTTGGTCCGGAGCTCATTGCCCGCATTGAAGACCAGCGTCCGCCGCGGTCGCGCGTGAGGTCCTTGCTTGAATGGCCCGAGCGGGCGCACCGATATAGCGCGCTATCGGTTCTGGCGTTGCTTGCCGCCTTCGCAGTCCTCGCAATCAGCTTATGGGGTGGCTGGAAGCGTAAGCAGGGAAGGCCTCCTGGCCCGCTTGAGCGCTTCGACGCCGCCGTGAGCCGGTTAATTCTCGGTAGGAATCTCTAACGGATTTAAAGGGTTAATCGGACGACTTTTTGATTCGGATTAACCCGGCGCTTACCCTCACACGACATTCTTTGCCCGTACGCAACGCCGAACCGAAAAGGCATGGCGTGCATGGTGGGACGCAGCGAGGACACGGGGAAAACCCCGGCCTGCTGCTAGCAAAGGCAGGGAAGACAAATGGCTTTTACCGACGTGGAAACCGCTCAGGCACATGAAGCAATCAATACCGATCCAACCGGTGAAGATCTGTGCAAGCTGGGCCTTCTGTATTCGACCGGTCAGTGCGGCGTGGTCGACTTCATCGAAGCGCATAAGTGGTTCAACCTGGCGGCTCTCATGGGCTCTGAGCCGGCCAAGCATTATCGCAGCGAAGTGGCTTGTGAGATGGACACCGATCAGATTGCATCGGCCCTGACGGCCGCGCGTGAGTGGCTGGCCACTCGTCACTAACTGACCGGTCGATTCATCGACTTGATCTGCCTTTGTAGCGCTTGCCGTTAGTTGTTGTTTAAAACGCTATCGGCAAGCGCAAAGGCAAACGCTTGGTCGACCGGCAGGATGTTGCGCACATAAAGTTCGATGAAGTCATTGACTTCAGCAATGCCCGAGCGCGGCACGAACACAATGTCATGCCGAGTCAATGGAATGCTGTCGACCGCTCGACGCCCGTCTAAGGCGCGCGACAAATTCACCTGGCGCATCATGACGCCGCCATTTTCGGCCCGACGCAGGACCACAACGGTGCCTCGTCGTGCGCGGATCGTTGGCCCACCTGCAAGCATCACGGCCTCCAACACGCCAACACGTGTTGAGGGAAGCTCGATGAGACCAGGTTCGTTGACTTCACCGCCCACAATAATGCGCTGCGAGCCAAAACTCGCTGCTCTGACTTCAATAATGGGATCGCGCAGGACAGAAGCGTAGCGTGCCGCAAGCGTGCGTGCGGCTTCCGGTGCGGTTTGACCTGCGATCGCGATGCCCCCGGCTAGTGGAAGGTTGATCCGCCCATCGGGTCCCACCGGAAACTCTCCTGAAAGTGCGGTGGCGGTGTGAACCGTCACGTCCACAACATCGCCGGGGTAGAGCCGGTAGGCCGGGGCGCTGTCACTCCAGGCTTCAAAGCGTGTTGGCTCAAAGCGGGCGGGTTGACGCGTGTCACGATTAAGGCTCGGCACGGATGGAGTGGGGACATTGCTGCAGCCTGCAACAAGAGCACCGGTGAACGCTGCCAGGGCGGCTCGTCGTGATATCGCCACCATGGCGCACCTCGCTAATCTTCAGATGCCGTTACTGAAACCAGTTTCGGCTAAGGAAAAATTAAGCGCGTTCAGGCGGTATGGGGGCAATGAGTGAGTCTGACACATACGAACGCGCCGGACAGAGTGTGCGCCCGCGCGAGCTAGATCTGTTCGATCTGGTCGCTTTCGTTTGGACGCAAAAACTCTTTGCGATCCTTGTTGCCGTTATCATATTCATTCCGCTGGCCTTTTTGGCCTGGAGCTCGCTCACGCCCACCTATGTGGCCGAAAGCCGGCTTTTGGTCATTCTGGACGACACCGACCTGACACCCGGTGCGGCGGGCTCTGGGGGAGCCTTTACGCTCGACCAGGTGATGGAATCAGAGACCGAAATTCTCAATTCCGGTGCCGTCCGTCGCCGGGCCTTGGAATCGCGGACCGGGCTATCAAGCCCTATACAGCTTGCGGCCATGCGCCAAGGTTTCAGCGTGTCGCGTTCACCTAATGCGGGTGTCCTGGTGGCGTCGTTTGAAAATGCCGATGCGGACGTTGCGGCCAACACACTCAACGCGTTGATTAATGCCTATCTGGAATACCGTGTTGAAGTTCTAGTTGGAGCCCCCGGTGAAGGTGTTGAGGAGCGGCTCAACGCAGCAGAGGCCGAAGCCGCGCGGGCCGACGCCGAGCTGCGGGCTTTTCTCAATGAACACGACCTTGTGGACTTTGCCAGCGAGCGGACTGCGCTGCTGACCCGGATCACCGACTTGGAAGCGCGACATCTATCTGCGCGCGCCGAAGCGTCCTCCGCAAGAAGCTTTGCTCAGTCGCTCGCGCAGCGCCTCGCAAATATCCCGGATACCATTGAGCTGTATGTAGAAAATTCTGTAAGCGGCCAGCTGCTTGACCTTGAGGTTCGTCGGCAGGAATTGCTCGCGCAATACCAACCGAGCGCGCCGCCGGTCCTTGCCATTGAGCGTGAGATCGACGCGCTGACGGCTTTCATCCGCGCTGGCGGTGCGGAAGGGCGCGGTCAGCGCCGTACTGGTGTGAATCCAGTTTGGCAGGCGATTGAATCGTCGCGCTTGGAGCAGGAAGCTTTTGCGGCGAGCCAGGGCCAGCTCGCCAGTTCGCTACGGCGTCAGATCGACCAAGCCCGACAGCAAGCCGATCGGCTTCGCGGCCTTGCGCCCGAGCATGATCGGTTGGCGCGCGCCGCATCGGCGCGGTCTGAAGCTGCACAATTGCTGTCCGTTCAAGCGGCGGATGCTTCGGCACGGCGCAATGCACCGCCGGGTGCGGCGGATGCAGTGCGGGTGTTTGAATGGGCAAGCCCGCCCTCTGAAGCCAGTTCATTGCGGGTTCCTGCGATTCTGGCGGTGGCCTTGTTTGCCGGCGGTCTGGGCCTATTGGCAGCATTACTGCGTGGGTATCTGGTCTCGAGGGCGGTGCGCTACACGCCTCGGACGCCAGATCCAGTCCCCCAAGCGGGGCGATCGGCACGCGACAGCGCGCGAGCTCGTGATGCGGCACCGTCTGCGCCCGCCTATGAAACCCACCCCTCAAGCGCCCGACGGCGAAAACTACCCGTGCTCGCGCGTGTGGGCGGCTGACGCTTGTCAGCAGCTCGTTAACCAACACATCCTAACGTCCTGACTTAGCAGGAAAGGTGTGCCACGCGATGGCATTTGAGGCGGAGCTGGACGGGCTTGCCCGTCGTCTCGTCCCGCGCGGGGATCGCGCGCGGGTGGTTATGCTCGCGCCCATATCCCCAAACGCCGGTGCCACGCCTATCGTTCAAGGCCTGGCTAAGGCCTCAACGCAGCTCACGGGAAGACCGGTCTGGGTCTACGATCTCGATTTCTCTTCCAACCGTCACGCCGCCATGAACACGCTGAATGGCGAAGCCTTTGCCGGTGAGTTGGGCGGTTTGCGCTTTTGGCGATCTGAGCCCGGCGGGGCAGGGCGACTGGCCCTGCGCCGACGCGCTGATGCGCCCATCTATGTCAGCCGTTTTGAACGTCAGGAAGGTGCTGTGAAAAGGGTGGTTTTCCACCCGTCAGCCGAATACTGGCGCAAAGCGCGCCAGGGGTGCGGCCTTGTCTTGGTCGATGCGCCCTATCGGTCCGCAGGGATTTCGAGCCTGGCCGCAGATATGGATGGCGTTATCCTTGTGGCGGATACTCAATGTGACGATCGAGGGGCCGCCGAAGCGTTGGCTGATCGCATCGAGGCGGCCGGAGGGCGGGTCTTGGGAGTGGTGCTGAACCGTACCAATGCGTTGCGGTGACCGATGCCGCGTTTCTAGCGGACCGTTGGCGCCAGGCTGCGCCGCGGCTGAAATTCTGGCCTGCAGTTGAAGTTGGATTGGCGCTCATTGCGCTGCTTTTGTTTTCGCAGGGCTTACTGGGTCCGCTATTCACCGATCCGGCAGACCCTGATGGTGCTGAGGCCCTGCGCCTGATCTGGCCGCCGGTCTACTTGCTAACGCTGGGGCTGATAGCGCTGCACCCCATACGGGTTTGGCATGTGGTGCTCCGCAGCTGGCCGCTCATTCTGCTGGCGAGCCTCACGCTATTATCCGCGATGTGGTCCATTGATCCAGGCACAACTATGCGTCGTGGCCTGGCCGTCGTCATGACGCTCGCCTTTGGAGTCTGGCTTGCAGCACGCTTTGGGTGGCGTGATTTCATCCGCCTAGTGGCGTTGATGTTTGCCATTCTAGCTCTCGGCAGTGCAGTTGCGGGTGCCGTTTTCCCTGGGTTTGGCGTGATGCATGAAATCCATGTTGGAGCCTGGAAAGGCCTGTGGTGGGAAAAGAATACGCTGGGAGCCATGATGGCCTGGGCGAGCCTGTCTTTTATCGCTGCCGGCGTTTCCGCTCCCAATCGCACGGAGCAGCGAGCCTGGTTCGCCCTTGTTTTGCTTGCCGCTGCGCTAGTTCTGCTATCCACATCGCGAACGGCGCTCCTCGCGCTCTTGATCTGCACAGCGGGCCCATTGGCCATTGCTTTGACACGGCGCGGCTTTGGGTTTGCGGCCATCGCGATCTTTGGCGGGCTTTGTGGTATCGCGGCGCTGATTGGGGTCATTCTGGTTGGCCCCGCGGTCATTCTGGAAGCGCTTGGCCGTGATGCCACGCTAACCGGGCGTACCGATATCTGGCAGGGCCTGATCCAAACGATCGCAGCCCGGCCACTCACCGGTTATGGCTATGGCGTTTTCTGGTCGGTGGACAACGGTCCGGTCTTTTGGCTCCGGCAGGCGACAGCTTGGGAGGTGCCAACCGCGCATAATGCATGGCTGGAAACGGCCCTGGCGATTGGTTTGCCGGGTGTCGCACTGGCCCTTTTGGTGGTAGCGCGGGGTCTGATCAGCGCGATCACACGGCTCTTCAGGGGGGTGGAGACCTATTGGGCTTTGCCCTTCCTGGTCGCCTGGGTCGGCATCAGCCTGTCAGAAAGCAATCTGCTGGAACAAAATGGTCTTGTCTGGCTGCTCTTAAGCGCAACGCTGGCTAAGCTTGCCAGTGACCGTGGCGGACGAGCCTAGTTCGCCAACAGATCCCGAATCGCATTGCTGACATCGCCCGGTTTTTCCGCCTGAGCCATGTGGCCGGCATCTGTGATGAGCAGGAGCTCAGCATTGGGGATGGCTGCAGCAAAGCGCGGGCCGTGCAGGGCAGGGATCATCACATCTCTCGCGCCCCAAATGACCAAGGTCTCCGATTGGATTGTCCGCAAGGCTGGATTGGGGTCAGGCAAGGTGAATTGTTCAATACGCTGGATCAGCGCGTCTCCAATTCCGTCAATGCGCATCAGGGCCCCAATGCGTGCGACATCATCGGCGCTGAGCCGTGAAGGATCGGCGTAAAGCGCGGCAGTTGCCGCCTGAACTCCAGCATCCGGTGCCATCGTCAAAAACAATTGAATCTGTGGCGGGACCGGCGCTGGCGTGTCGCCAACCCCTAGATTGGGATAGCCACCGGGGCTGATCAGGACGAGATGGGACACCGCATCAGGATTTGCAGCCGCGTAGCGCCAGGCGACCAGGCCGCCAAGCGAATTTCCTCCAATGGCAAACTGCTCCGGCGCAATTTCATCAAGCAAGGCAGAGACTTGGGCCACGGTGTCCTCGACGGAGTAGGCCTGATCTTCGCGCGGGCCGGTCAAGGCATGGCCGGGTAAATCGAACCGGATGACCCGGTAGTCGGACTGAAGGTCTTCAGCAACGGCATCGAACGCTTCAAGAGAGTGGGAAAAACCGTGGATTAAGACAATCGCCGGGGCCCCGGCAGGTCCTGATTCCCGAACGCGCCACTCCATGCCCGCGGCGTTCACAAGCCGGTCATTCGGGCCCATCCACTCTGAGCGGACTTCGTCCAGTCCGGGTTGTTGAGAGAGAAACGCGATCACGGCCACGAGGACGACAATGATCAAGACGAGCCCGCCAAGGATTCGCTGCCACATGGATATTCGCCTTAGTCGATTTGGTCGAAGAATGTCGTGAGCGCGGCTTGTGCCACAGTTTCGGTGAGAAGGGGAGCATGGCCCACATCGGGCACTTGCGCGAGGGTCATGTGCGGGCTGCGCTGACGCATTCCTTCGACCGTCTCCATGGCCAGCAAATCGGTCAGGACACCACGCACTAAAAGAAGCGGTAAGGGGGCCAAAGCCTCGAAGAAGGGCCACAGATCAGGCGGAGCGACGTCGCCATTTTGAACTGGCCGAGAGATTTCAGGGTCATAGTCCAATACCACTTCGCCATCGTCCTGCCGACAGATCCGCCGGGCGAAGGCAAGCCAGAAGGCTGGGTCTGTCTCGTTGGGAAAGGCGACGCCATTAATCCTGCGCACGGCGTCTGCGGCATCGTCCCAGGTGTCATAAGGCCCACCACCGCCGACATAGCCTTGAATACGCTTCAAGCCCTTCGGGTCGATCACGGGGCCGATATCATTGATCGCGGCCGCTTTGATGAGGCCGGGATGGGCGGCAGCCATAATCATGGTCATAAGCCCGCCCATGGAGGTGCCGAGCGCCACAACCTCCGTCCAGCCCACGGTTTCCAACAGCCCAACCATGTCTTCGACATAGGTCGCCGGCGTGTAGTTCTCGGGGTAGGGGTCGTAATCCGATCGACCGCGTCCGCGCACGTCCACTGCGATAACGCTGCGCCCTTGAGCGGCAATGCCGGGCGCGACATCTTCGAAATCCCGGCTATTGCGCGTGAGGCCATGCATGCATAGCACAGGCCGCTTTTCAGAGGCTGTTTCAGAGGGATAGCGCCGGTAGTAGGTCCGTACACCATCAGGTGCTGTGTAGTAGTGTTCGGAATACGCGGTCATTCGGCTGCCTTGGAATTCTCGATCGAGCCACTGTCTGATCGGTCTTTGGCCAAACGGCGGAAGCCGGCCGCGACGAAGAGCGGAAGGCGTTTATGCACCGCCGACAGGTCGGTGGACTTACACATACCGCCGGACAACGCGTCAATCCGGCCCGTCTCTGCGAAGGTCAGCACCAATGCGCCAGACAGGAAGTGATAGCTCCAAAAGAGCTCTTCTTCAGGCGCATCGGGCAGGGCACGCCGAATGGATTCCATGAAACGGCGCACGATCGGGTCGAAATATTTCGACATCATCGCTTCGCCCCATTCTGGAGAATTAGTCACCTGGCCAATGAGCGCAAAATAGCTTTTCCAACCCGGGCCACCGTTTTCTGACCGGTCGAGCAAAGGCTCGGTGAAGGCTTCAATTATGTCTTCAACGCTCGGCCCATCTGGACCGGCGTCGCGCTCGCATTGCTCGAGACGGTCCAGGCGAATCTGATTCAAACGCTCCGCGCGACGCAATAAGACCGCATCAAAGAGCTCGCGCTTGCCTCCAAAATAATAGGCGACCAGCGCCGGATCGGCATCGGCTTCGCGAGCAATCGCCCGCACTGTCACGCCGTAAAAGCCTTTCTCGGCAAAGAGTTTCTCGGCCGCGTCCAGCAAGGTTTGACGGGTCCGCTCACCCTTTCGGCTCAAGCTGGCTTCTAATGTGTCCATTTTAGTCCTCCCACCCTCAAAGACTGAGGGCGATGTCTCGGCAGTGTGGCGCGCACGCCTCGCCAAGATCATTCATCATTAGCAAAAAGTCTAAATCCCATTGACTTTTCATTCAACGTTGAAAAAACTCTCGCGCAAACGCTCCGACAAAAAACAGAGCGACTAAGATTTTAGGGAGGGATAACCCCATGACCATTCGTCGCAAACTGCTCACGACAGCAGCTCTGCTTACATCCGTTTCCATGCTCCCCATGGCCGCCCCTGCGATGGCGCAAGAGGCACAGGCCAGCGACGGTGATTCCCGAGAAATCATCACAGTCACGGCACGTCGGCGCGAAGAAAGCATCCTGGATGTCCCAATTTCAGTGACAGCGGTATCTGGCGAGCAGCTGGAACAGACCGGTGCGGTTGATATTACGGCGATCCAGCGTTTGACGCCGAATGCGACCATTGAGGTGGCCCGAGGGTCGAACTCCACTCTGATCGCGTTTATCCGCGGCGTCGGTCAGCAGGATCCGCTTTGGGGCTTTGAGCCAGGCGTGGGTCTGTATATCGATGACATCTACGTCGCGCGGCCTCAAGGCGCGATCCTCGACATTTTTGATGTTCAAAGCATTGAAGTGCTGCGTGGGCCGCAGGGTACGCTCTACGGTCGCAACACCATTGGTGGCGCGATCAAATATGTCACCAATCGGCTGAATACCGATGATCCAGAGTTCCAGGCGCGTGTTGCCTATGGCTCCTATAACCAGTTCGACACGATCCTGTCCGGATCGATTCCGCTGAGCGAGACCTTCGCGATTGGTGGAGCGCTAGCACGCTACACCCGTGATGGCTTTGGCGAGAATCTGCTCACCGGGGCAGACCACTATAATAAGGACATCCTAGCCGGGCGGTTGTCGGCAGAGTGGACACCAACAGACAATCTCTTCGTGCGTTTGTCGTATGACCGCACTGAGGACGATTCCAATGCTAAGCATGGTCACCGTCTGTTGCCGGATGCGGCTGGCGTCTTCCCCGTCACCTCTGACGTCTTTGACACGCGCGGTGGAGCCGGCGATGCAAACTCGGTTGAGACCGAAGGCTGGTCGGCGAGCGTTGAGTGGGACATCAACGAGGCTTTCACCTTCAAATCCATTACCGCATACCGCGAAGGCTCAACCGTCACACCGATCGATTTCGACGCGCTGCCCCAGCCGGACTTTGATGTTCCGGCGAACTATGCGGACGACCAGTTTAGTCAGGAATTCCAACTGCTTTACAGTGGCGATCGCCTGTCCGGTATTGTTGGGGCTTACTATCTAGACGGCAATGCCAATGGCGATTTTGACGTGATCTTGAGCTCGCTGGGCCTGACGATCTATCAGGCGGGTGACCAGACCAAAGAAAACATCTCAGTGTACGCCGACTTCACCTATGACGTGACCGATCGCCTGAGCGTTTCAGCGGGAGCCCGCTACACTGAAGATGAGACGGTTGCCGACGTGACCCGTGAGGTCTGGCTTGGCTTGGGATCTGGTTCGTTCGATGCGTCAAACACCTCTATCTTCCTGGCGACCCAGACCGGTTATCAAGGCCTGACGCGGACCGATGATGCCTTCACGCCGCGCCTGTCTGCGACTTACGCGCTGAACGATACGGTGAATGTCTACGCGTCCTATTCCCAAGGCTTCAAAGCCGGTGGCTTTGATCCACGCGCGCGTCAGGATCTCGACCCGACCGGCTTGTCGGCAGAAGGCTTCGGTCCTGAATTCGTCGACAGCTACGAGATTGGTCTGAAGGGCAGCGTGCTCGACAACCGCCTCGTCGGCAGCATCGCCTACTTCCTGGCGGACTATTCTGACCAGCAGATTACCGTTCAGCAGGGTGTCGATTCCGACAATGACGGTGTCAACGACACCTTTGTCTCTTCGGTCTTCAACGCCGGGGAAAGCGAATATAATGGCCTTGAAATCGAAGCTTCGCTCTTCCTGACCGACGAGTTCCAGATCGATTGGGTCCTAGGTGTCATTGATGCAGAGATCAATGAGATCCTTTCTGGTGGCGTCAATATCGCCAGCAACTTCGTCACCCAGAACACACCGGAACTGACCAACCGATTTGGTTTCACCTACAACACCACGGTGCTCGATGAGCATAATCTGGTTGTGACTGGGTCGGCCTCCTACCGTGATGGCTACAATCTGTTCAATGTCGAGAATAGTGGTTTTGCCGCTGGTACGAGTGCGGTCTTCCCGGCTGGCGGCCCAGCTCTGGATCCTGACAGCTATACGCTGTTTGATCTAAGCGCAGTGCTGACCAGTGCCAGCGAGCGTTGGAGTTTTGCGCTCCACGGCCGCAATCTGTCGGACGAAAACTATCGCGTCGCGGCTTATAATTTTGTGACGCCGAGCCAGCTGGGTGCGGATGGTGCATACTCCGCCTTCTACGGCGCACCGCGTACGGTGACGGCCTCTGTGACCTTCCGCTACTAGGCGCAGAATTAGGATCAAGCGCCGCTGAACCGAGGCCCACCGGGATCGGCTCAGCGGCGCTTTTCCTTTGTGTTTGAAATGAAAACTGCGCCATCATGGGGCAAAGCTCGCCAAAGAGCGGGCTCACAGCTGAATTTCGGGGAGCGTCCATGAGTGACACCACTAAGCCCGCCTCGGCCCCGGCCGGACCGGCGTATCGCGCCTATGTGCTATTTCTTCTGATCGGTGTTTACATCTTCAACTTCGTGGACCGCCAGATCATTGGTATCCTCGCCGTTCCGATCAAAGAAGATATGGGGCTCACCGATACCCAGCTCAGCCTGATGGGTGGACTGGCGTTCGCCATCTTCTATTCCACGCTTGGTGTTCCGATTGCCTGGCTCTCAGACCGCAAGAACCGCACCTGGATCATTACCATTGCCCTTGTGGTCTGGTCGTTGTTCACGGCGATTTGCGGTTTGGCCACAAACTTTTGGCAGCTGTTTCTCGCCCGTGTTGGCGTCGGCGTTGGGGAGGCCGGCGGTGTTGCGCCCTCCTACTCAATCATCTCCGACTATTTCCCGCCGGAGAAGCGCGCGCGAGCGCTTGCGGTGTATTCCTTTGCAATTCCGATCGGTTCCGCCTTGGGTATCGTACTGGGGGGTGTCCTGACCAGCCTGCTGGATTGGCGTTGGGCCTTCATCATTATTGGAATAGCGGGCGTCGCCTTCGCACCGATCTTCAAATTGTCTCTGCGCGAGCCAGAGCGTGGTCGTTTTGACCCGCCCGGGGCAGATACCAAGCCGGTCTCCATCGGCGCGGTGTTCGCGAAACTCACCACAAAGTCCAGCTTCTGGTTCCTGTCCTTCGGAGCGGCCTTCTCTTCGATGATGGGCTATGGGCTGTTTTTCTGGATTCCAGCATTTCTGGTTCGCAGTTTTGGTGCAGAGCTGCCGGACTTTATGAGTTTCCTGCCCTCCGTCCTTTTCCCGGCGGGTATTGATGAGGGCCGGACCGTATTGCTCAGTGCTGCGTATTTCTATGGCGTTGTGGTGCTTGTCGGTGGACTGATCGGCATCTGGCTTGGCGGCCAGCTTGGCGATGGGTTGGGTAAAGGTGACAAAGCTAATTACGCCCGCGTTCCTGCGATTGCGTTCGCGTTTGTCGTACCCTTCTTCGGCTTTGCCATGTGGTCGGGTGACTTGGCGGTGACCTTCTTTGCCTTGCTGATCCCGACGGCGCTCGGTCTGGCCTGGCTGGGACCGGTTCTTTCGGCGTTTCAGCACATCGTGCCGCCGAATATGCGCGCGACCGCCTCGGCGATGTTCCTGCTGATCAATAATCTGCTTGGGCTCACCTTTGGCAATCTGTCCCTGGGGCTTCTGTCCGACGCCCTCCAGCCTCAGTTTGGCGATGAAAGCCTGAGATACGCGCTGTTGGGAGGGACGGTCTTCTACATCGCCGCATCGCTTTTGCTATTCTTGGCGTCTCCGCGCCTGCGCAAAGACTGGGAGCAATAGGGCTAAACGTGCATGAGTGGCGGCTTTCCTAAGCTTGAAACGCTGCCCGATGTCGAGGCGGTCGAAGCCACTGCGCTGGCCGATCGTCTCGATGCGCCGGACGTCTTCGGGGTCCTGAAAGCCGCCGCAGAGCGTTACGCGGATCGCACCGCAATCATCGATCTCGCCGAGCCCGATGACCCGTCGCAGGACCGGCGCTGGACCTATCGTGAGGCTTTCGAGCAAATCACCCGCGCCGCGAATGCGCTATGGGCCGCCGGGCAGGGCAAGCCGGTCGGTTATCTGCTGCCCAATCGCGCCGAAACCCATTTCGTGCTGTGGGGCGCGGCCGCAGGTGTCGGAGCGGCACCGGTCAACCCGCTGCTCAGCGCCGAGGTCGTGTGCGAGATTCTCGAAGCCGCCGAGGCCGGCTGCCTGGTGACAACCGCTCCGGGTACGCCGCTGTACGACACCGCAAAAGCCGCCAGCGAAGCGCTTGGTGGCTTGCCGTTGCTGTGTATGGGTGCCGGGGAGTCGCTAGAGGCCGAGATGGACCGTCAGCCCGCAGAAGCCTTGGCATTTGACCCCGGCGAAGACCCGCACCGAATCGCGGCCTATTTTCATACCGGCGGGACCACCGGGGCCCCCAAGCTGGCCCAGCAGACCCGGGCCAATCAGGCCGCGATGGCCTGGATGCTGCGCTATACGCTCGATCTGGGTCCGGACGACGTGGTGCTGACCGGCCTGCCGCTGTTTCATGCCAATGCCGCGATCCTGACAGGCCTGGCACCGCTGAGCGCGGGGTCGACCCTGGTGCTGGGCGGCGAAGAGGGCTTTCGCAACAAGGCGCTCATGCGCGGCTTCTGGGATGTGGTGGAGCGCTATCAAGTCACAGTCTTTTCCGGCGTGCCGACAATCTTTTCGAGCCTGCTGGATCAACCGGTCTCAGATCAGGACCTGTCCTCGCTGCGTTATGGTGTTGTGGGCGCGGCTCCCATGCCGGTCAGTGTTATTGAGGCCTTTGAAGCACGCACGGGCATTAAGATCCTAGAACTCTATGGCATGACGGAAAGCACATGCGTTTCCACCTGCAATCCGCGGGATGGGGAGTGCAAGGTTGGTTCTATCGGCATGCGTCTGGCCTATCACGATGTGAAGATCGCGATCGTGGATGAGAAGGGCGATTTTGTTCGCGATGCCGGTGTCGATGAGGCTGGTCTTGTTTGCCTGCGAGGCCCGACGGTAATCCCTGGCTATAAGCAGGAAGAGCGCAATGCCGGCGCCTTTTTTGACGATGGATGGCTGAATTCTGGGGATTTGGGCCGCATGGATGCCGACGGCTATATTTGGCTCACCGGGCGCGCTAAGGACCTGATTATCCGAGGCGGTCACAATATTGATCCAAGCCTCATCGAAGAGGCATTGGCTGCACGCGAGGATGTGGAACTCGCCGCCGCTGTGGGGCAGCCCGATATTTATGCGGGCGAAGTGCCTGTTGCCTATGTGACCTTGCGTGAAGGTGCGCATGAGAGCGAAGCGGCGCTTATGGCCTATGCCAAGACCGCGGTTGCAGAACGCCCGGCAGCCCCCAAGGCGGTGCGGATTCTCGATCAGATGCCTGTCACCGCTGTCGGCAAGATATTCAAGCCGCGCCTGCGTGAGCACGCCACAGAGTGTGCCGTGCGCGCGGCGCTGGAGGAGGCGGGTCTGGCGGGTGTTACAGCGCGGGCGACGACCGACAAGCAGCGAGGTCTCATCGTGACGCTGTATGGTGTCACCCCTGAAAACGCCCCGGCGGTGGCCAGGGCGCTTGAAGGCTTCAGCTTGACTTGGGAACGAGCCTAGGCGGCTCGCTTGACCGGTTTGAGGGTTTGTACAAACAGGGCTCCAGCGTCTGCGCGCGCTGTTTCCCCAGACGATGCAAAGACATCACCTTTCAGTGCAAGCGCGGCATCACCTTTGACCCCGTCGGTCTGGCTTGCTTGAGCGAGAACTGCAACGGCGTCTCCCAGAGCACAAACGGACTGCCCTGCGCTTAAAAAGTCACGGATCAGCAGGCGAGCGTCCTGACTTTCGGCAAGACGCGCCAGGTGATTGGCCCCATCAGGCAGCAGGAGGCCGGCGAAACTCTGCGACGGTGTTTCACTGGGAGCCATATCGACGACGAAATTCATCTCCTCGCCGTTTTCAGAGCGTCCGGCAACCAGAGACCGATTGGGACTAACAATCCGGGTGCGATAGCCGGCCTGTTCCGCAGCACCAGCAATGGCTGTCAGGTCTGAAGCGTCAAATCCATCGGCAACAAGGACCGCGATATCACCGGCTTGGCCGAGCTGTGACAGATCAATGCGTTTCGGGCGTGCGTGCGGGTTCGGTTTGGCCATTAGACCTCCTCTAGCACCGGCAATCCGGTACGGATGGCAGAACAATTGGATGACATCCACATCGGGTGCGCCCCCACCAAGATCAACCGGATCAACTGTATCAGGTTTGTGGGAAACCGCATTTATAAGCGTAAAAACAATAGATAAGCGATCTCGCGCCTCACGCAGCGACACAGGGCGTTTTAATTGTGCACAGACCCCTTGTATTAGCACGCTAACACGATATAACGCTCCTTCAGATCAAGGAGTGCGCGATGTCTGCGAACGCTTCCATTCCCGAAGGCGCAATCAATGCCGATGATGTAACCGCGCTTTGCGACGCTGTTTTAACGTTGCGATCGCCGGACGAAGCGCGCCGTTTTCTACGCGACCTAACGACACCAGGCGAGCTGCAGGCCCTGGCTGAGCGCTGGCGTGTCGCGCGGCTTCTCAATGCAGGTGAGAGGTCCTATCGCGACATAAGCGCTGAGACCGGCGTGAGCACCACGACGGTGACCCGTGTCGCGCGTTTTTTGAGCCAGGAAGATCATCAGGGATACCGGCTTGTGCTGGACCGCATGGAGAATGAGCGTTGAGCGTACAAAGACTCACTCTGGCCTGCCAGAAGAAGGGCCGTTTGGCCGATGGGGGCTTCGACCTGTTGAAGCGCGCAGGGGTGAAGCTTGCCTATGGCCGTGACCAGTTGTTGCGCCGCGCGGAAAACCTTCCGCTCGATCTGATGCTTATCCGCGATGACGACATCCCAAGCTTTGTCGCGACTGGGGCTTGTGATTATGGCATTGTGGGTGAAAACGAGCTTTATGAAAGCATGGAGCGCTCACCGCGCCTGGCTGATCTGGAGGTCGCGCTAAAGCTGGGCTTTGCGCGGTGTCGCTTGAAGCTGGCCGCGCCGGTCGACGGCGAAATCCAGACCGTCGAGGATTTGCAGGGGCGTAGCGTCGCGACCAGCTATCCAGGCCTAACGGAA
The DNA here is from genome assembly GCA_028280165.1 of Oceanicaulis sp. GTDB lineage: Bacteria > Pseudomonadota > Alphaproteobacteria > Caulobacterales > Maricaulaceae > Oceanicaulis. The sequence goes on from JANQMI010000212.1 coordinate 35,702, forward strand.
AAATATCTGCGTGAACGCGGAATCGATGCCGAAATGGTCGAAATGGGCGGCAGCGTGGAAGTCGCGCCGCGCGTGGGTGTGGCGGACGCGATTTGCGATCTGGTCTCGACCGGAGCGACGCTGGAAGCCAACGGCTTGCGCGCCTTTGAAACGGTGTTTGAGAGCGAAGCGGTTCTGATCCGCCGTAAAGAAGCATTGGACCCGAGCATTGACGAAACCGCCGACCTTCTCGTCCAGCGCTTTGAAGGGGTGATTGCGTCTCGCCAGACCAAATACATCCTTCTGAATGCACCCACGGACCGGATTGAAGAAGTCCGCGCTGTCCTCCCGGGCACAGATGCGCCCACAGTGGCACCGGTTGTTGGCCGTGACGATGTCGTCGCGGTCCATGCGGTGTGTACCGAAGAGGTGTTCTGGTCGACTTTGGAAAGACTTAAAGCGGTTGGGGCGCGCTCTATCTTGGTCATGCCGATTGAAAAGATGATGGCCTGACATGCTGACACGAATGATCTGGTCTGAGCTCAGCGAAGCGGAGCGACGGACGCTATTTGAGCGTCCGTCCACCGGGTCTGGCGCTTATGACATCGCCAAATCCATCCTTGATGACATTGCTGTGCGCGGTGATGACGCTGTGCGCGACTACGCCCAGCGCTTCGATGATTGGGCTCCTGAAAGCGGGTTTCGGGTGTCCCTGGAAGACCTTAAGGCGGCAGAGGCTGCGCTTTCGAAGGAGGCGCGTGCGGCAATTCTTGCGGCCGCCGATGCGATCCGCCGCTTCCACGCTGAGCAAGGCTATCGTGAGGTTGACGTGGAAACCTGGACCGGTGCCAAGGCCCAGCGCCGCGTGACTCCTCTAGAGATTGCAGGGCTTTACGTGCCGGCGGGCACCGCGCCGCTTGTCTCGACATTGATCATGCTGGCCGTTCCGGCCCAGATCGCGGGTGTGGAGCGGATTGCTGTTATCGCGCCACCGCGCAAAGGTGAGGGGATCGAGCCCACCGTTCTTGGGGCGGCGAGCCTCTTGGGCCTGGATGAAGTCTATGCCATTGGCGGTGCCCATGGCGTGGCGGCGCTCGGCCTGGGCAAGGGCGGCCTTCCCAAAGCCGACAGAATCCTAGGTCCAGGCAATGCCTATGTGGCTGCCGCTAAAGCGATATTGGCGCAGACACCGGGCGGGGCCGCAACGGATCTGCCTGCTGGGCCAAGTGAAGTCATGGTCGTGGCGGACGATCGGGCTGATCCGGACTTGGTCGCGATTGATCTTCTCAGCCAGGCTGAACACGACTCGATGGCGCAAGTGGTGCTGGTGGCCTATTCCGAAGCCTTCGTGCAGCGTGTGGAGGAGAGCCTCGAGACCTGGCTTGACCAGCTCCCGCGGGCTGAAACGGCCCGCGCTGCGCTGGCCCATTCGCGGGCGGTGATTGCTGCGAACGAGGCTGAAGCCCTTGAAGCTGCAGATGGATATGCCAGTGAGCACCTGATCGTGCAAACCGATGACCCGCGCGGGTTTGCGGCCCAGGTTCGCCATGCCGGTTCCATCTTCCTGGGGCCTTGGACCCCTGAAGCGGCGGGCGATTATGCCGGGGGTCCGAACCATGCCTTGCCGACCGCTGGGGCGGCGCGCGCTTATGGCGGTGTGACGGTGGAGATGTTCCAGAAGACCACAACCCTTTTGGAGCTAAACGCCCGTGGTGCAAAGGAAATTGCGCCAGTGGTCGAAACCCTGGCTGCGCTGGAGGGCCTCGATGCCCACAGGCTCGCCATGAAAGTGCGCCGGGAGAAAGCGCAATGAGTGCAGGAATTCTGAACCTGAATGGACAGAGCGCGGTGTCGGCGGATGCGGCTGAAAGCCTGGCCGAGCGGGTCGCGACTGTGCTTGGTGTTAAACGCGATTATGTGGTGATCGCCTCAACCCCTGAAGAGGCCTCGCTTGCGGTTGCAAAGCTGGACCCAGGCCTGGCCTGGACCTCACGCAATAGCGTTGTAGGACTGGATGATCCGCTCCCAGCCGACACTGTGACCACGATCCAGATCGGCCCTGAGGCCGCGCCGGTCACCGCGGTGATTTCACCCTGCGCTACGGTAGCGCAGCGGGTGCGCACGGTGTGCGTTCCGGTCGCGCCCGTGCTGGTGAAGGCGGGTTTGGATGCGCTGCGTCCGGCGGCCCGTCTGAAGGCGCGTTCAGACCGCGCGCTCCGCGATCAACGCCTGCAAAGTGTGATGGCGAGCTTCGAGGCCATCGAGGGCGTGTCCAGGATTTGGATCGATCAAGTCGGCCTGGTCAGTGAGGCGGACCCGGCTGCCGCCGATCGCATTCGTCGCGAGCTGGGCCTTGAAGGCGACTATGAAGACGGCACGCTCACCTTCGTTGTCCCGGGCCCCGAGGATGCGGCTGAATTGGTGGCCTGGCTGGGCACGGGGACGGGGCGAACGGCCACGATCCGCAGGACCACCAAGGAAACCGATATTGCGGTCTCCGTCGATCTTGATGGACAGGGCGGAACGATCGATACCGGCGTGCACTTCTTTGATCACATGCTGGATCAGATCGCACGCCATGGCGGTCTTGGACTGTCGGTGGTGTGTGAAGGCGATGTTGAGGTGGACAGCCACCACACGATTGAGGATGTCTGCCTGGCGCTTGGGGAGGGTCTGCGAGAGGCTCTGGGCGATAAGCGCGGCATTGCCCGCTTCGGCTTTGAAACGCCGATGGATGAAACCCGCGCCAGTGTCTGGATCGACCTGTCGGGCCGGCCTTATGCCCGGTTTGACGGGGATATTCCTGGCGAGCGTGTGGGCGACTTCCCGATTGAGATGTGCGCGCACGCCTTCCGCTCTCTGGCGGAATCCCTGCGGGCTGCGATCCATGTCAAAGTTGATGGAGAGAACGCCCACCACATGGTGGAGTCCTGCTTTAAGTCTTTTGGTCGCGCTTTGCGCATGGCCAAGGCGATTGAGGGTGATGCTCTGCCGTCCACCAAAGGTGTCCTCTAAGCCATGACGACGGCCATTATCGATACATCGACGGCGAATATCGCCTCCGTGCGCTATGCGTTGGAGCGGCTGGATGCCCCGCATTTCCTGGCGAAGACGCCGCAGGAGGCGTCTGCAGCAGACCGTCTGATCCTGCCCGGTGTCGGAGCTGCGGGGGCCGCGATGGACGCGCTGAAGTCCAATGGCTGGGCGCAGGCTCTGCGCACAGAGACGCGCCCACTTTTGGGCGTGTGCCTGGGCATGCAGCTCTTATTTGAATGGTCCGACGAAAGTGATTGCGCGCTTTTAGGCCTGATCCCGGGCCGGGTGACGCGCCTGGACCCCAAGCGCGACGGACCCTGGCCGCATATGGGCTGGAACACGCTCACCCAGTTCGCCACCGATGAGCCCTTGCTCAAAGGCCTTCGCGAAGGCGAGCGCGTCTATTTTGTGCACGGCTTCTATGTGGAGCCGGGGGGCAACACGGTCGCCCAGACCCAGTATGGCATGCCGATCACCGCGATGGCCCGCAATGGCACTGTCGCCGGGTGTCAATTCCACCCTGAACGGTCCGGCGCGGTCGGCGCGCGCATTTTGAAGAATTTCGTGGAGCCCCAGGCATGATTATCTACCCCGCGATCGACGTTCTGGATGGGCGTGTGGTGCGCTTGGCCAAAGGCGATTTTGATGCGGTGACCGACTATGGTGGGGATCCGGTCGCGGCCGCTGAGGCCTGGCGTGACGCTGGCGCGGAGTGGCTGCACCTGGTGGATCTGTCCGGTGCCCGCGATGGCGCGCGCCGCCAGCAGGATATTGTGGCTGGGATCACGGCCACGGGCCTGAAGGTCCAAACCGGGGGCGGCGTTCGCAGCGCGCGCGATATTGACGCCATCCTTGAAGCCGGGGCGTCACGGGTCGTCATAGGCAGCCTGGCTGTAAGCGACCCGCAGACGGTCATCAGCTGGATTGGCCAATATGGTGCCGAGCAGATTGCCGCCGCCTTTGACGTCCGGCTTGAACAAGGCGTGGCTTACCCAACGCTAAAGGGGTGGACCGAACAGGCCCAGCGCACGCTGGTGGAGCTTCTGGCCGATTATCGCCTGGCAGGGCTCGCCCACGCACTCGTCACCGATGTGGATCGCGACGGGATGTTGGAAGGTCCGAATTTTGAACTTTACAGCGATCTTGCGACCATCCGGCCGGACATGGACTGGCAGGCCTCAGGCGGTGTGTCCTCGCTGGATGATGTGAAGGCCCTCAAAACGGCGGGGCTTGGCGGCGTGATCATCGGGCGCGCGCTGTTTGAAGGCAAAGTCGACCTGGCTGAGGCCCTGTCATGCTAGCCCGGCGGATCATCCCTTGCCTGGATGTCCGCGATGGCCGGGTGGTCAAAGGCGTGCGCTTTAAAAACCACGAAGATGTGGGCGATATCGTCGGCCTTGCGACGCGCTATAGCGCCGAAGGGGCTGACGAACTGGTCTTCTACGACATCTCCGCCAGCCCTGAAGCGCGCACCGTGGAGCCCGAATGGGTTGGCCGTGTGGCGCGCGCCATCGACATCCCCTTTTGCGTGGCCGGCGGTATTCGCTCTCTGGATGACGCCCGAGCGCGCCTGTTTGCGGGCGCGGACAAGATTTCGGTCAATACTCCCGCACTTGAAAACCCAGATCTCGTCGATGCGCTGGCCCGCGAGTTTGGCAGCCAGTGTGTCGTGGTGGGCATTGATAGCCGCGTTGTGGAGGGCGATTGGTATTGCCACAAGAACACCGGCGATCCGACCAAGATGTCGACCGAAGCGCGCCGCACGCTCGACTGGGTCCGTGAAGTGATTGAGCGCGGTGCCGGTGAGATTGTGCTGAACTGTATGGATCAGGATGGCGTGCGCGAAGGCTATGACGTGGACCAGCTTTCAGCGGTTCGCGCGCTGTGCTCTGTCCCGCTCATTGCCTCAGGCGGCGCTGGCGCGCGCGAGCATTTCCGTGATGTTTTCCAACACGCCGATGTCGATGGAGGGCTCGCGGCCAGCGTCTTCCACAAACAGGTGCTGGAGATCGGTGAGCTGAAGCGCTGGCTCGCGGACCAAGGTGTGGAGATGCGCACATGATCAGCGTCAGTGATATCGATTTTGCCAAAGGGCAGGGGCTTGTTCCGGCTGTGGTTCAGCATGCCGACACCGGTGAAGTGTTGATGCTGGGCTATATGAATGAGGAAGCCTTTGAAACCACTCTGGAGAAGCAATGGGTGACCTTCTGGTCACGCTCGAAGAACCGGCTTTGGACCAAGGGCGAGACCAGCGGGCATACATTGGATCTCGTGTCGATTGCGGTCGATTGTGATCGGGACACCCTGTTGGTTCAGGCGCGTCCCAACGGGCCGACTTGCCACCTTGGGATCAAAAGCTGTTTTGGTGAGGAGCCAGGCCCAGACCTGGCTTTCCTGGGTGAGCTACAGCGCATTGTCGATGAGCGAGCCAAGGACGCGCCAGAGAACAGCTATACCGCAAGCCTTTTGGCCAAAGGTGTTCTGAAATGTGCACAGAAGGTGGGTGAGGAGGGCGTCGAGACCGCACTGGCTGCGACGTCGGAAAGCGATGAAGCGCTGCTGGGAGAGGCGGCGGACTTGATCTATCACCTCACCGTCGTGCTCAAGGCGCGGGACTTAAAGCTGGCCGATGTGGTGGACGTGCTTAAAGGCCGTCACAAGGGTTGAACCCTCGCATCAGCCTGACGACAAAAAAGGGGTTGGCGCTCAGGCCAACCCCTTTTCTTTCCAGTGATAGTCCGACCCCTAGTACGGCCCGGATCCGCGACGGCCTGGATTACGGAAGTCATCTCCAAAGAAGATGGCATTCGTCACCAGACGGGCTGATCCGCGATAATAGGCCCGGAAGACGGGGTTATCGGCGAACACGATGACCGAACCGCCGCCGACCCGCTCGGCATGGACCATGCCTTGGCCTTCCAGGCGCTCGCGGTTTTCCACGGAGGCATAGCCCGCCTGGATCGGATCATCATCGGCATAACGCACGGGCAGGGCGAACGGGTTATCGCCCGGCACGAAGCCCTGATTGCCGATCTTGTGAACCGACAGAGAGTCATCGTCGAATCCAAACAAGAGCGGGTGACTGAGATCGACTTCGGTTTCGAAGACCGCGCCCGAAATCCCGATCTCCGCGTCCCAGGCATTGATGCTGGAATAAGGCCGAGCGTCCGGCGTATCACCGTCTTCGCTTTCGTTTTCCAGCCAGGTCGCCGAGCTCAGCTCGCTGGACACCGCCCAGCGGGCCCCGCCACGGATACCGATCA
>JANQMI010000227.1 GCA_028280165.1 Oceanicaulis sp.
AAGAAGGAAGGTTTCCCAAAACCACGTCACATGCGCGAGATGCCATTTGCCAGGGCTGACGTCGTCCATGGTCTGCACGCACAAGTCTTCGGCCGACAGACCTGACGCCAGAACTTCGGTCCGATCCCGCACGAACAGGAAGCGTGCCTTTAAGGCTGGCCCATCGATCGCCATCACATCCTTTGGCATCCAGATCCCCTTGCCACTCGGCATTAACGATAAAGATTTAATAACCGTATCAAAGGCAGGTTGAAACAATCGACCGCGTGTTTGAAGCGCAATTCTTGGGGAAACCGTTCATGGCGGGCAAAGATGGCGATACGGGTGGAGGGCGCTCACCAGACCCTATCCGCGCGGGTCGCAAAGCGCTTGATATCGCGCAGCTTTGTACGCTGCGCCCCCTGCCCGACCCGGTCATCCAAGAATTCGACACGCCGCTTGTCACCCTGCTTCAGGCCGCTGAAACCTCGATCCGCTCCAGAGTCGCGCTGCGCCTGGCCGCGTGTTCCTGGGCACCGCGTGAAGCAGTGCGCATGTTGGCCTTCGAGCCTCTCGAAATCTCAGAGCCGATCCTGGCGCGATCGCCCGTGATCACTGAAGAAGATCTTTTAAAACTCGCCCGTGAAGATCTCGAACACCGTCTTTTGATCGCCCGCCGACCGCGGGTTTCTGAGGCCGTCAGCACAGCCGTCGCCAAATATCGCGAAACCCGCTGCCTGATCGCCTTGGCCAAGAATGAAGGCGCGGAGCTGTCTGACCGCAGCGCGGCGGATTTCGCCGCCGTGGCTCGAGCAGAAGAGACCTTGCAAGCGGCTCTATCAACCCGGACCGATCTTGGCGCTGGCCTTGCCCGTGCAATTTACGCCATTGCCGGAGAGGCGGTGAAGCAGAACCTGGCCGAGCACTATCCAGACCTGGCCGCAGCCCAGATTGACATCGCCGTTGAAGAAACGCTTGAAGAGGCGGGAGATAGCGACGCGGCTAATGAGGCGCTTGCCGAAGAGCTTTTGCGCGATGCCACACTGACAAAGGCCGATGTGCTGCGTTCGGCGCGCAATGGGCGTTCAGATATCACAGATCATGCGGTGGGCCGCTTGACCGGACTGCATGCCGCCGACTGGCGCCGGGCCCTATCGCGGTCACCCTTGCGCGTCTGTTTGCTGGCAAGTCGCGCCATGGCGATGACCTGCGAAGAGGCGAGCCTGCTCTATACATCACTGGCGGAGTATGGCCGTGCGCACGCGGTCGCCCCCGACGCATTGGAGCGTGCTTGCACCCAGATCTATTCTGAGTATGCACGCGACGACGCACGACACGCCTTGCATCGGCTCGGCGCAGGCGGTTCTATCGGATAAGCTTTTTACCGTTCAGAACCCTAACGCTGGTCTTTCATGGATATTGCATATTTCGTCGCCGACCGCCCCGACGCCCTGTCTGCAAAGGCCCAATTGGTCGATCGATATGGTGAAGTCGCGGTGGAAGACTGCGAGGTATTGATCGCATTAGGCGGTGATGGCGTGATGCTGGATGCGCTTCATGCTGTGATGGATCAGGACATTCCGGTTTACGGGATGAATTTCGGCTCCGTCGGCTTTTTGATGAATGAGCCGACCCATAATGACCTGCCCGCTCGTCTGCAGCGGGCTGAACGCGCCCGCTTCCATCCCTTGCGCATGCGGGGCAGCACGACGTCCGGTGAGACTTTTGACGCGCTGGCGATCAACGAAGTTTCGCTGCTGCGTGAAACGCGTCAAACGGCAAAAATAAGGATTTCCATCGACGGCAAGGTTCGCCTGGAATCTCTGGCCGCTGATGGCGTGATTGTCGCCACTCCGGCGGGGTCAACGGCGTATAACTTCTCCGCGCATGGCCCAATCCTGCCGCTTGACGCCCAGCTTCTCGCGCTGACACCGATCAGCGCTTTTCGCCCGCGGCGTTGGCGCGGCGCGCTCTTACGCCACTCCAGCGTGGTGCGCTTCGACGTCCTGGATTATGAAAAGCGCCCGGTTTCAGTTGTGGCCGACAACAAAGAATTCCGCGATGTGGTCGACGTCACCGTCGCAGAAGCCGGCGATAAATGCCTGACCATGCTGTTCGATGAAGGTCGGGCGCTCGACGAGCGGATTCTCAAAGAGCAATTCCACACCGACTAGCTGCTTAGGCTGGCATTAAGCAAATTTCCCTACGCTTTGCGGCAACTATGGTCCGTGAGGGTGCTGACCAATGTCAGGTCAAACCGACACAGAATTGGCGATGAGCAATCTGCGCGTCCTGCTCGTGGACGATAACGCGGCCATGCGCGGCATCGTTCGCACTGTGCTGACGGCATTTGGTATCGTGAATGTATTTGAGGCCTCTTCCGCGTCTCAGGCCATGGAGACGATGCGCACTGAACACATCGATCTGATGATCCTGGACTGGAAAATGCAGCCCATTGATGGCCTCGCGCTGGCGAAAAAGCTTCGGACCGATGAGGACAGCCGTTTGCGCTTCATCCCGATTATTATGCTCACTGCCTATGCTGAGCCTTCAAAAATCTGCCTGGCCCGCGATGCGGGTGTGACTGAATTCATGTGTAAGCCTTTTTCCAGTGAAGGCCTGTATCGCCGTATCGCAAACATCGTCAATCGCCCGCGCTCTTTTGTGCGCACGAAGTCTTTCTTCGGCCCTGACCGGCGCCGCTTTGCAGGCGACTTTGACGGTCAGGAACGCCGCGAAGAAGCCCCTATTGCCTAATTTTACCGTTCGGAGCTCAAGCATGTCTAAGCGTGAACAGCCTATCGAAATCATCAACCCACCAAACATGCTCAAGGTTAAGGTGGGCGGCAAACTGCCGTCAGCCGACAAAGCCATGATCGATCGGGCCAACCGGGCCGTGGACAATCTCAAATGTGAGTTTGCCGACTGGCTGGGTGAAGAGGTCACCAAGCTGGAAGCCTATATGGTCGAGATTCGCAAAACCGGCCTTGATGGTGCCATGGGCGAAATGCTGTTCACCACGGCCCACGATTTGCGCGGCCTTGGCACGACTTATGAATTTCCGATCATCACCCGGATGGCTGGATCGCTGTCCAAGCTGATCGATACTGAAGAAAAGCGCGCTACGGCCCCGCTCGTCCTGATCGAGGCGCATGTCGGTGCGATCCGGGCAGCAATCGTTCAAAATATCCGGAGCGAGCAAGACCCGATCGGCAAGGCTCTGGCCGAAGAACTGGAAACCCAGGTGATCACGCTCGTCGGCGACGCAGCCTGATCAACTTCAGTCTTCATGAGGCTCTTAAACGGCGGTCGCGATGCGGTCGCCGTTTTGCTTGATGGCGGCCTGATCAACATCCATCCGATCCAGGACATAGTCGAGCTCGGCAATCGGAGCCCCCTGGAATTGCGTGAAGATGCGTTCAGCCAGCAATTTCCGGAAGCGGGCAATATCACGCCCGCCGCCGCTGCCCACTTCCAGAGAATGCCACGCCGAAATCGCCGCGCGGACCGCCGGCAGGATGCGATCCGGCATCCCAGCCTGCTTAAAGGCCGCACTGAGACCGAGCGGACCGGCGTCATGGATGAGAAGCCAGGCCTTGGAGTGGTCGATACTGGCAAGCTCGGCGATGCAATGCTCAAACAGGCTCATATGACCGCGGAAGAGTGTGCGCAGCAGAAAGGACGGCGTCAGACGTCCATTCATTTGCATCTGTTGTACAAATCGGCGCGGGTCAGGCGCTAGACCGCCCTGGTCCACCAAATCAATCGTGGCCCGTTCCCGCGAGGCCTCAGCCAGCTCCACCGCCAGCTGTGGCGGCAGCGCATGGCGAGCAGCCAGCCGGTCGATGACCGTATCGGATATGTGCGAGATCAGCTTTTCGGTAAACTCCGGCGGCAAGATGGAGCGATCCACAAAGCGCTCCAACACATCTGGGTCTTCGGCAAACCGGTCCACCGCACGGTTAAACGTGGCTGGCGTAAACTCTGCCCCGTCATTGGCGGCCGCGACCCCGACCGCTTCAGGTTCGGCAATGGCGACGATCTCGTCGACCACCATGCTGGAGAGGCTTTCGCGCCCCGCCACGGCAATCTGGCGCGCCGACTCTGCGGTCTGGATGATTTCAACCAGATCTGCATCGTCCAGTACCGGCGACCCTGCGATGATCGGGATCGCAATGGACTCCACATCCGCGGCAAGCTTGACCGCCACGTCATGCGGCAGGTGGGTGCTGCGTTGCAAGGTCACGGAAAGGGCGCGACGGACCAGATCAGCGGCATCCTCGCTCAGGATACGCAGAATCTGATCGCCCATGGCGCGTTCTTTGTCAGACAGGCCGTCAACCGCAATCCGGGCACAGACTTTGCGCGCAGCAAGCGCGCGCGCTTCTGGGTCAGACTGATTGACCAGACGCTCGATATCGGTGTGGCTGAGGCGGGCGCGAAGAGTCTGAACGGTCATCTGACGTGTCCCATAATATGTTTAGGGCCCAAAGAGTGCGCCCAATCTGTTAATGCGTAATTGCTGAGCGACGTTAAAAGCCAATTAACCACGATCTTTGCGATCCGCCGCGGCGGGCGCATCCAGCGAAGCCAGGATTTCCACAAGTCCCGGGGACAAAACTCCGCCGCCGCGTTGAAACGCGCTAAAACTGCCAAGGCCGTACGGGGACGCCACCGGAGCCGGTGAAGTGAGCGCATCTGGGGTCTGAAGGTCTGCATAGGCGCGCGTCTCTGGCGCTTCGATGGCACGGGCCTCTCCGCTTAAACGTTCAAGCAGCGCCAGAGCACTCAGTGGGCGGCCATCCTGATAGAAGACCGGCCTGTTTGCCGCTGCAGCTTGCGGAAACGCTTGGTCTGCCCTGGCCTGAGGCTGGGCGCTCGCCAGGGTGATAAGCTCGCTTGCCCCCCGTGCACCCAGGAAGTGGGCCGCATAGAGCTCTCCGGAGGTCGGGTCACGGCCGATCTCACGCCGAAGAAGCGCCGCATTGTCCGCGGCGAGCTCACCGGCCATCACACTGGCCTTCTCCGGGTCAAAACGTAGATCCAAAATCCGCCGGCGCTCGGCGGGATCATTGACGGTGAAGCGACCGTCTGGGCCCCGTTCGATCAGGCTGGCTTCGGCCCCAAGGCCATGCTTTTGCCCATGGCGATCCACCATGGCCAGCCAGGTCTGCTCAATGAACTGAAACAGTCCGGCCGCACTGGAGGTACGGGCCTTTGCGCTGGGATCGAAATTGCTTTCGCGCGCTGCAGTTTGCACCAGAAAGTCAAAATCGGCCCCTGTCGACTGAGCGGCCTGGGCTATGACCTGACGCGGTGAAAAGCTGCGCGTTTCCGCAGGATCTGTAATGGGGGCT
>JANQMI010000016.1 GCA_028280165.1 Oceanicaulis sp.
GGGCAGGGTGAAAACCGTGGCCGCAATGGGAGTCATCTGTTCGCGCGGCAAGTCCATCACCGTCATGCCGGAGAATGTTGCCAACATGACCAGCGAAAAGCGGAACAGGTTGTCATTAAAGGCACCCAGCACCTGGGCAGCCCAGATGGGCACGTATCGACGTTGACCCATCAGCTGGACGGAGAGTTTAAGGCTCATTGTGCGCGGGCCTCAGCGATCAGGGCGTTAGACTGGGTTTCGACGCGCTCCTCCAGGAGGGCCAGGAAGTCATCCTTCTCCAGGCCTGGAGCGATCGGATCCAAGAATTCCACCACAACGTGGCTCTTGAATTTGAAAAAGTCCTGCTGGTTCCAGCCCACACCCAGGCTTGTCGCGACCGGCGTGCAAGGGCGGTTGAGCATAGAGTACAGACGCCAGACCCCGGAGCGATACCGATATTTCTCGCCCACTGGCGACAGATGGCCCTCCGGGTAGATCAATACATCGCGGCCGTCGGTCTGCAGGGCTTCAATCCCATCATTCAGACGGGCCTGGGCGTCTTCGCCGCCGCCATTGGACAAAACGATCGCGCCAACCTTTTTCAGAATCCGGCCGACCAGCGGGAATTTGTACAAATGGTCGCCAGCCACAAAGGAAATCTGGGCAATCTGGCTGAGCATGACGAAACCATCGCCCCAGCTTTGATGCTTGGCCCCGATCACGACGGGCTCGTCAGGCAGACGGTCTCGGCCGCGCACCTCCACCGTGACGCTGGCGATATGGCGCAGGGCCGCCACCTGGGCGGATCCATACATCTGCAGCCCCCAGGCCAGCGGCTTGCGGCTTGGGAATAGCGCCAAAACCGTGCAGATCAGGGCGGCATTGGTGGTGATCAGCCAGTAGGCGATCTCATATCCGATGGAGCGTAGCCACACGATGGTGGTGACTGGGCGCGCGGGGCGTCGGTCGGTCATGTCAGACCTCAGATCATGGGGGGCATCGGTCATGGCTTAAGCCTCCTTCGCAGCAGCCAAAGCTGCGCGGGCAAATCGGTGCGCGTGGTCGCTCAAGGCCCCTTGGAAACGCTGAGCCATGCGGTGAGCCGCCGGCTGCAGGACAACGCCCAACGCCGCAGCGGCTTTGATCTCAGGATCCCCGGCCGGGCAGTCGCCAGCCTCAATCGCGGCTTCAATCCGCTTTGCGATCAGCGTGGTCGGGTCTGGACGCCCTGGCTGGTGTTTGCGTCCAAAGCGGAACATGTGGGTGATGTGATACTCAAACAGGGTACGATCCTCATCAGCGGCTGCACAGTAGGCGTGCACGACGCGGTTCACCGCATCCTCAAAGCCTGACGCCTCTTCGATGGCCGTTTCGACCAGCGCGTAGAGATGAACGTGGATCGCTTCAAACAAGTGCTGGGCCAGCACTTCCTTGCTCTTGAAATGCTTGTAGATCGCGCCTTCTGAGACGCCTGCGGACTGGGCGATTTCGCGCGTCGACACCCCATCGACCCCGTTTTCGGCAAACAGGATCAGGGCACCACGCTCCAGGCGCGCCTTCACGCTGCCGTCGACCGCCGTGACACCGCGGACATCTTCGCCCTGCAAGGTGGTTTCATCCATACCGAGACCCATCGTCCATCCTCCTCTTCTTCGCCTACCGCTTTTAAGCCTAAGCCCAAAGCAGCGGGCAATCTCGTGAGAGTGAACGCTCACCCACTTGGTGCAAGACCGCACCGGGAGGGAAGGGATATGAAAGTAAGTGAGCGTTCACTCACCATCGCTTTATGCGGCACAAAATCGCCGGAGTCAATGGTGAGTGAGCGTTCACTTACCATTAGTCTTATCTGCGTGCTGGTGGGCATGCCGGTGGGCTTGCGGGTCGGTGTGCGGTGGGTGTGTGGTGGTTTGGAAGCCGTCAGCGTGCGGCGTCCAGACGAGACACCTGATGAAGTCGTCCGACGATAAAGGCGCGATTGCGAGCCTGCAGCGAACAAGGGCGCTGTGGTGGATGATGGAGAGACACGGCAGTGATTTGCACCGGATCTCTGGCTAGGGCTCTCGGCTCGGTTAGCCCGTTGCGAAATCTAGACGACCGGTGTCGTGCTGGCCGGGATGGGCAGGGCCGGCCTTAGACAAAGGGTTTGAGAGATAGAGCTTGGGCTCGGCACCCGCAGGCGTACAGCGTCTTCGCCAACACTAGCCTGCGCCAGCGCGCGCTTCGACCTCAAGCGCCCGAGTCCGGCTCTCGACTGCTGTTTCCAGCTCCACCATAAAAGCCTTGCTGTTTTCACCCGCAGTCATCGGGGGCAGGAACTCAATCACCGCATGCCCAGGTCTGAGGTCCCAGTCCATCTCTGGCCAGAAACATCCTAAATTGGTGGCGATTGGAACCACAGGGCGATCAAGGCTGCGGGCGAGTTTCCATACGCCTCGGCGATAGCGGCGCTTGCCGCCGACCGGTGACAGCCCGCCTTCGGGAAAGATTAAAGCTGAGCGCTGGTCCTGTGACAGGCGCTGCGTGCCCTCATCCAGGGCTCCATTAGCGCGCCGTCCGGCCGCGTCATCGACCACGACCGCCTCAGCGCGCTTTAAGTAAAGCCCGACGAGGGGAAAGCGCAGCATGTGGTCGCCGATCACGTAGGCGAGCTGGGTATCGCGTGCGAGATGGCAGAGCCCGTCGCCATAGCTTTGATGCTTGGCGGAAAAGATCGCGGGTCCCAAACCGTCCAAATGCTCCAACCCGCGATAGTCCACCGAAACGCCGCATAGATTGAGCCAGCTGCGAAAGAGCCTGGCGAACAGGCCGATGGTCTCCACCACCGGCCCGCGACCGGGGTAGAGAAGAACGGGTGCGCAGATAATCGCCAGGACGCCCGCCAGGGTCCAAAAGCCGATATGAAAGACATGCGCACGCATGGGCTGACGCTACGCTGCGCCGATGCGGGCCACAAGCGGCTAAAATCGCCGTGAAACGCTTGACATATGACCGCGTGCAGGTGCTTCTCCCGGCTCGATTATCGCCTGCTCTGGGGCCGCGCTGTCTACGCTGGTCCCCGCTCACTCCAGAACGAATGGTTCTTACTATGCATGCCTATCGCTCCCACACCTGTGGACAGCTGCGCAAATCCGAAGTCGGTCAAAGTGTGCGCCTGTCTGGCTGGATTCACCGCAAGCGGGACCATGGCGGTCTGCTTTTTGTCGACCTGCGCGACCATTACGGCCTGACCCAGTGCGTGCTGGAGCCGGAAAGCCCGCATTTCGAAAAACTCGAGCGCATGCGCGTGGAGAGCGTGGTGACGGTGACCGGAAAGGTCGTGGCCCGCTCCGATGAAACCGTCAACGCCAATCTGCCCACCGGCGAGGTGGAATTGCGGGTGGAAGACTTATCGGTCCAGTCCGCGGCCGAAGAGCTGCCATTGCCCGTCTTTGGCGAGCCAGAATGGTCTGAAGAAGTGCGCTTAAAGCACCGCTATGTCGACTTGCGCCGGGAAAGCTTGCACCAGCGCATCGTGCTGCGATCTCAGATCATCGATTCCCTGCGTCGCCGCATGGTCGAAGGCGGGTTTACCGAGTACCAGACGCCGATCCTGACGGCGACATCCCCAGAAGGCGCGCGCGACTTCCTGGTGCCGTCGCGTCTGCATCCTGGCAAATTCTACGCCCTGCCGCAGGCCCCCCAACAGTTTAAGCAGCTGATCATGGTCTCCGGCTTTGACCGCTATTTCCAGATCGCGCCGTGCTTCCGCGATGAAGATGCGCGCGCCGACCGGGCACCGGGCGAGTTTTACCAGCTCGATATGGAGATGAGCTTTGTAACCCAGGAAGATGTCTTCCAGGCGATCGAACCGGTGCTGGCCGGCGTGTTTAAGGAGTTTGCTGGCGACCGTGTGGTCCCGGACCAGGCCTTCGCACGCATCCCCTATGCCGAAGCCATGGCGAAGTACGGCTCTGACAAGCCGGACCTCCGCAACCCGATCGAAATGGAAGCGGTCACTGAGCATTTTGCAGGGTCTGGCTTCAAGGTCTTCGCCGGGATGATCGAAAAGAACCCGAAGGTTGAGGTCCGCGCGATTCCAGCGCCCACGGGCGGCAGCCGCGCCTTTTGCGATGGCATGAATAAATGGGCCCAGAAGGATGAGGGTCAGCCGGGCCTGGGCTATATCTTCTGGCGCGAAACCGATGGTGTGCTGGAAGGGGCCGGCCCGATTGCGAAAAATATTGGCCCGGAGCGCACCGACGCATTGCGCGTTCAGCTGGGTCTGAAAACCGGTGACGCCTGCTTCTTTGCTGCGGGTGAGCCGAAAGACTTCGTCGCCTTTGCGGGCCGCGCCCGGGACCGCGTGGGTCGTGAGCTGGGTCTATTTGAAGACAATGTCTTTAAATTCTGCTGGATCATCGATTTCCCGATGTATGAGTGGGACGAGGATAACAAGAAGGTCGACTTCTCCCATAACCCGTTCTCCATGCCGCAGATCGACATGGACGACTTCCTGAAGCTCGAAAAGGACGATCACGAGACGCTTCTGGGCTTGAAAGCCTGGCAATACGACATCGTGTGTAACGGGGTGGAGCTATCCTCTGGCGCGATCCGGAATCACCGTCCCGATGTCATGCTGAAAGCGTTTGAGTTTGCCGGCTATGGTGCTGAGGTGGTCGAGGAAGCCTTTGGTGGCATGCTCAACGCCTTCCGGTATGGCGCACCGCCCCACGGGGGTATTGCGCCCGGCGTCGATCGGATCGTGATGCTGCTGGCGGATCAGGACAATCTGCGTGAAGTGGTGATGTTCCCGAAGGATCAGCAAGCGCGCGATCTGATGATGAATGCGCCCGCACCGGCAGAAATGCGCCAATTGCGCGAGCTGCACCTGCGTACCGTTCTGCCCGATGCGCCGAAGGGCTAGAGTTTAGCGTCGACCTGCAAACGCCAAAACCCCGGCTCATTGGAACCGGGGTTTGAAGGGCTGTAAGCTATGGTGTGGACGCTTACTGCGCGAGCCGGGCAATGCCCTGTTCAATCCGAATGGCCAGATCGGCGCTGGGTCGGATTTGCACGGCGTCATCATCGCAGATCGCGTCAGCTGCGCCGCCGATCCGAACCTCGTAACCGCTGGTGCGGACCGTGGCAAAGCGCTCCCACTGGGTTCCATTTCCCGAAGCCTCAAGCTCGACTTCGCCACACAGGACTGCGCGATCGGCGCGTTCCGGGCTTCGCCACACTCCGGCTTGCACGTCACGGAAATCTAAACTTTGAGCGTCGGCGCGGGCTCCAAAATCACGCGATGTCGCGTCAATCAGAAAGCCGATATCAGCAGCACTGATACGAACCCTGTTTTCGCGCGCGGCTTCGCGGGCAATCACCGCCGCACGTTCACGCGTCTCTTCGCGAACGCGGCTGTCACTGCCCAGAAGTTCCACATCGGCCGTGACCCGTCGTGGAAGGTCGGGCGCAGGCGGGGAGGGCGGCGGCGGCGGAACGACCGCATTGGGATCGCCCACAATCACGCGCCGCGGATTGGCTTGTTCGAGAATGACGCGGATCGGTTCGCCCAACTCAGCGCGGCGGATTTCAAACGACCACTCCATCTCGCTGGTCGCGCCTGCCAATTCGGTTTCGGCTTCCGCCAGGGCTTCAGCGGCGGCTTCCCAGCCTTCGCGTGCAGCCGCAAGGGCTTCAAGACGAACACGTTCTGACTGGCCCACCTGAATTTCGACATTGGCCAGCGCTTCTTCAAATGCACTGCGGGCAATGGCGATCTGTGCCAGGCGTTCCTCGCGCGCGCTGACCTGATTTTCAAGCGTCGAGGCGAAGGCCACGAAGGCGCGCTCCTGTTGAGCCATGACATTCATATTGACGCAGGAGGATAGCTCGACCCCGTCTGGCAGACCGCGAACATTGCTGCCACATGCGTAAGACAGGCTCTGCTGGGTCAGTCCCCCAGCATTGCGCAAGTCTGCCCCGCTGAGATTGACTGAGCTAAGGCGCGCATTCTCAAAATTCGTTTCGCGCAGGTCCGCGCCGCTTAAGTCGACATTTTCAATGATGGCCCCGGAGAAATTCACTCTGCGAAGATCGGCTCCACTCATGCTGGAGCCATTAAAGTGGGCGTTGGTAAACTGGGCGTCGCGCGCACGTGCAGCGTCAAAGACCACCTGCCGAAAGACGGCACTATTCGCGCTCACGTCTTTCAGTTCTGCGCCAGAGAGATCAGCGACGAACAGCACGGCTTCATTCATGGTCACGTCGGTCAAATTGGCCGCCGCCAAGTCGGTCTGGTGAAACCGGGATCGATCGAGCTGAACATCTTCCAGATTCGCGCCAGACAGATCGGTGTTCGCGAAATGGGCCTCAATCAAAGAGGCATTATGGAAATTTGCGCTTTCCAGGTTGAGGTCAATCAGGCGCGCGCCAAGAAGCTCTGCGCTGTCAAAATTCGCACCGCGAAAATCACCGCCCAGGAATTGCGCACCAGCCAGATTGGCACCTTCAAACGTGCACTCCACACAGTCTCCACCGATCACCAGGCTCCGGTGGGGGCCTTGTTCGCCAAGCGCACCAGACGCAGGTCCGGCCAGCGCGGCAGCGCAAAGGGTCGATATAAGGGTGACACGCAGGGTCATGGGACTGAACTTAGACGCCGACGCGGCAGAGATCGACTTAAATCCCAGTAACGCTCAGTGACCAGAAATTAACATGCCTGAAGGCTCAGACCACGCGGAAGTCGGGTGGTGCGATCTCCGCATGCCGAATTGAGCTGAGCCTGGGTTAAACCGCGCGCGGTTTCGAGCTCCGCCCCTGAAAGATTTGCACCATCAAGGCGAGCGCCAGTCA
>JANQMI010000021.1 GCA_028280165.1 Oceanicaulis sp.
TCGCCGTCAGCCTGGGTTGTGAGTGCGGTGAGCGCGCTGCGGCTGGCTGCCGTGTATACGGTCGTCATGGCGGATCTCCTTGCCGTTTCCGAACGTGAAGACCCCGTCAGGCGGACCGAGCGGGCGCCGCTCCGCCAAACGGTGAGCTTCACCTCCCCCAACCCGCAAAACCAGAGAAGCAATTGGCCCGCCCGCAATTCAAAGCTGCAGCATGAGAGCCAACTCTACATGAAAGTGTAAGGCTTTCTCCATTGAGAATATATCACGACGGCGGTTCAACTCCTAGAGTACAACGCCGCAGACACGGGTCTGAACGCGATGAAGCCAAGCCAGCGCGCGAGGCTGGGGCAGGTGTCACTCATGCTGTTGATCTTCAAAACTCAAGCCGCTACACCGACCACCCTCTTCTGCAGGGCGCCATGGCGGAGTGGTGACGCAGCGGATTGCAAATCCGTGTACCCCGGTTCGATTCCGGGTGGCGCCTCCAGAAGTGATTTCTTTCTTTTATTCTCCCACACGCCCATTTGGTTGGTTCCTCGCGATTTGTGAGCCAGCTCACTCTCGTTGCGGGCGCGCGGCAAGCGAGAGCCTCTTAAAGATTCGCGTTTGCGTGCGGATGATCCAAGACCCCAGCCTTCTCCAGATGCGGCTTCAATTGACCGGTGAACGCCAAAAACGTCATGCGGTAATCACTGATCAGCGACCAAACCGGGTGGATGAAAGTCGCCGGCTTATTGCGCTCAATAAAGGCATGGCTCACCCAGGCAAAGCCGTAACCCGCAAGGGGATAGAGCAGAAGCGCCCACCAGGTCTGGGTTATCAAGGCGACCAGAAGAATCGATGTCGCCAGCACTGTTCCGGCATAATGCATCAAGCGCGTAGCCGGCTCGGCGTGCTCGCGCAGATAATAGGGCCAGAATTCTGAATAGGTCTTAGATCGCGTCGCCATGGTCATCCTCCCTGACCGTGTTCTTTGGGGGGTAGACCTAACACGCCTCGAGGGGCGACGCGAACACCGGGCTGGAAATCTTTATTAACGTTAGCGCTCTGTTAACCCCCGACTCGGTATTCATTAACTTGTCTTCCCTCGAAGACACCCCACCATCCACCCAATGCCTTTTCGGGAGCTCTCGGGCTCCCGATTTTTTTGCCCGAATTGGGTTTATCTGACTTTGATGTGGAAACGGGTGCGGTCAGCTTCTTGCGCATGGCCAGAAGCATTGCTAAAGACCCCTCCTCCATCGCGAATGGACATTCCCTGGTAGCTCAGTTGGTAGAGCAGGTGACTGTTAATCACCGGGTCGGCGGTTCGAGCCCGTCCCAGGGAGCCACTTTCTCTTTAGTCTGCTTCGCGCCTGGCCCCACCCATCCAGTCCGGGGCTTCAGCGACTCACGTCGGTCGTTCTCTCTGCACAGGCGGATTGAGGAGGCGTGCAGCGGTGCTTGCGTCTTTGGCCATCCGGCCTAGGGTCTGCCACCGTCACCAAACTTGGCTGCCCTCTATGCATCCCACCCTGCCCCTTACGCGAGACCTTGTCCTGATTGGCGGCGGGCATGCCCATGCGCTGGTGTTAAAGCAATGGGCCATGCGGCCTTTGCCCGGCGCGCGCCTGACCCTTATCGATCCACACCCGACCACCGCCTATACCGGCATGTTGCCGGGCTTCGTCGCAGGCCATTATGACCGCGAAGCGCTGGACATCGACTTGGTGCGCCTGACACGCGCCGCGGGCGCGCGATTCATCCTGGCCGAGGCGAGCGGCATTGATCCTGATTCAAGGCGCATCGCGATCGCCGACCGTGCGCCGATCCGGTTTGATGTTGCCAGCCTGGATATCGGCGCAACCGGTCGAACGCCGGATATTCCAGGTTTTGCTGAGCACGTCGTAACGGCGAAGCCCTTGGCGCAGTTCGCCGATCACTGGGCAGAGTTCACGACCACAGTTCAGCGCGGTCGTGCCAGGCCCCGCGTTGTCGTCATTGGCGCAGGAGCAGCGGGGTGTGAACTCGCGCTGGCCGCCCACCACCGCCTCACCTCTTTGGGATTCACACCTGAGGTGACCCTGGTGGAGCAACACGACAGGGTTGGTCCGGGCTTAAGCGCGTGGGCTCGCCGTCAGCTCACCGCCACACTCATGGCGGCAGGCGTAACGGTTGTGACCAGTGCACAGATTCGGTCGATCGACGCCGGTGGTTTGACCCTCTCCGACCAGCGCATTGACGCAGATTTCATTCTCGGGACGGCGGGCGTCCAGCCTTGGCCCTGGGTGTCTGAAACAGGCTTGGCGGAGCATGAAGGCTGGGTTCGGGTTGATGCCCATCTCAGGAGCATCAGCCACCCTCACATCTTCGCAGCCGGAGACTGCGCACACCTGGATCACGCCCCGCGTCCCAAGGCAGGCGTTTATGCGGTCCGTGCCGGCCGGATATTGGCCGACAATCTCCGAGCAGCGCTTCAAGACCGGGCACCAGACCAGAAATTCACCCCTCAGACGGACTATCTCAAACTCATATCCACCGGGGGCCGCTCGGCCGTGGCTGAGAAATATGGAATAGCCTTTCAGTCTTCCTCGGGATGGTGGCTGAAGGATTTTATCGACCGGCGCTTCATGGCCCGCCTAAACGATCTGGAACCCATGGTCGCTGATCGTGTTGGCGGGCCAATGGCTGCGGGTGTGAAAGAGCTTGTCACCGACACCCAGCCGCTATGCGGCGGCTGCGGATCGAAGACCGGGCGGCACGCCCTCGGCGAAGGGCTGTCAGGCCTTGCCGGACCTCAACGCGATGATGTGCTGGCCGGCACCGGAGATGACGCCGCGGTGCTCAAGGCCGGGGATCAGCAGCAAGTCCTGACGACCGATCACGTGCGGGCCTTCGTCGAAGACCCTGGCCTGTTCGCCCGCATCACCGCGGTGCATGCGCTCGGTGATGTCTGGGCGAGCGGCGCGAAGCCCCAGGCTGCTCTGGCAACTCTTATCCTGCCACCCATGGCTGACCGCCTGCAGGCCGCCACAATCGCAGAGATCATGGAGGCAGCGGGCCGCGTCTTTGCCAATGCTGGCGCTGACATTGTAGGCGGTCACACCAGTACAGGCGCGGAGCTGAGCCTGGGCTTCACAGTCACTGGGCTCACCTCGAAAGCGGTTCAACAAGGCCGTGCGGTCCAGGGCGATGTGCTGTTGCTGACAAAGCCGCTCGGGACAGGTGTACTTCTGGCTGGCGAAATGGCGATGCGCGCTAAAGGCCGCGATGCGGCGTCTTGCTGGGCCAGCATGGCCCGACCCCAAAACGTTGCGGCGGATATCCTAAGCCCGGTTGCGACCGCCATGACAGACGTGACCGGATTTGGTCTGGCCGGTCATCTGGCCACCCTGCTGGGGCAGGCTTCGGCACGTCTGGCCCTTGATAAGATACCGCTGCTGCCCGGCGCGCTCGATCTCGCCGCAGCGGGAGTCCGCTCAACTCTGTTTGAGGCTAACCGTCTGTCCAAGGACGTGCTCGACACGCCCGGCGAGCCGCGCAGCGACCTTCTGATTGACCCTCAGACCTCAGGTGGCCTGCTTGCCTCGATACCTGCCGCGGAGGTCGACCGCGTCATGGCCGAATTTCGCGCCGCTGAGGAGCCGGTCTGGCGGATCGGAGAGGTCACCGAAACGAGCGCTGAGCGCGCACAGATCACCGCGCGCTAGCAAAGACGATCAAGAACCTGGGCAATGTCACCGGCCAGCTGGTCCAGCCCCGCCGCGTCAAGGCGCTCAGCGCTTACCTCAGCCAAGGTTTCACGGCCATGGCGGGCGCGCTCGCGGGCATAGCGTGGATCATAATGCTGGGCCATTAACTCAGCGGCGAGTGTTTTATGATCATTGGCCTGCGCAAGGGCGATCCAGCGCTCGATCGTTTCACCGGATTGGTAAGGCTTTATCGCGTCCAGCCGGTCAATCAAGCGATCACCATCCAGCGCAATGTCAGCATAGATGCGGGCCAGGAAGGCCGCTCGCGCCTCAAGCGAGGCCGTAACCACGATGCGGGGTGCCGCCTCCATCGCGCGCCAAACCACCGGAGGAATAATCACCCGCCCAATCTTGGAGCTCTCGGCCTCCACGACGATTGGACGTGACGGGTCATACCGGCGCAGCGCATCGTAAACCGCGCTTTCAAAGGCTTTCTGCGTGGGCTGTCCGCCTGGCCGATAGCCAAACAGCGAGCCGCGATGGTTCGCCAGAGCCTCCAGATCGAGCCCCTGGAGCCCATAATCGCCCAGACGCCCAATGAGCTCGGTCTTGCCGGTCCCTGTATTGCCGTCGAGCACCACAAAACGCCAGGGCGGCGTACCCTCATACAGGCGCGACTGAACCGCCCGGCGATAGCTCTTATAGCCCCCGTCCAGCACGGCCACGCGCCAGCCAATCTCCCTGAGAATGGTGGCAAACGAGCCTGACCGCTGCCCTCCCCGCCAGCAATAAACCAGCGGTCGCCAACGGCCCGGTTTTTCAAAGAGCGTGGTTTGCAGATGCTTTGCTGTATTTATCGCCACCAGCGCCGCGCCGATCTTGCGCGCCTTAAACGGATCGTCTTGCACGTAGAGGGTACCAACCTCGGCGCGCTCCTCGTTGCTGAGCACTGGCAGGTTGATCGCCCCCGGCACATGGTCCTCGGCGAACTCGGCTGGAGAGCGGACATCGATAATTGTATCGAACTTCCCGCGCTCAGCGTCAAAGTCTGAAAAGGCGATCTTCATGGGACGCTGGGTATGGGCTTCGGCGACGGGGTGCGCAAGCGCGGCTTACGCCGCAGCACCAGCCTCAGCTTGTTTCAGCCACATGGCCGCATAGCGTCCATCGGCTTCTACAAGCTGTGTGTGGGGGCCCGCTTCAGTCAGCTTGCCGTCCTCCATCACCAAGATCAGGTCCGCCTTTGCGATGGTCGACAAACGGTGAGCGACTGCGATCGTCGTCCGCCCCCGCGCCGCTTCAGCCAAGGCCGCCTGAACCTCGCTTTCAGTCTCAGAATCCAGCGCTGAGGTCGCCTCGTCCAAGATCAGGATCGGCGGGTCCTTCAGGATCGCCCTGGCCACCCCAACACGCTGTTTCTCACCGCCAGAGAGCTTCAGACCGCGCTCGCCCACGCGCGTATCTAATCCATCGGGCAACTGCTCGACAAAGTCTTTCAAGCGCGCGCGTTCCACAGCATCCCAGAGCGCAGCTTCGTCGGCTTCCGGACGTCCGTAGAGAATATTGCGCCTGAGTGTGTCGTTGAAGAGCACCACCTCCTGCGGCACGAGGCCGAGATTTTCACGCAGCGAGGTTTGGGTGATCCCGGCAATGTCTTGACCATCGATGAGGACCTGGCCGCCATCGGGATCGTAGAAGCGGAATAGCAGCCGCAACAAAGTCGACTTGCCCGCCCCAGATGGCCCGGCCAAGCCGACAAAGGCTCCGGCCGGGATCTCAAAGCTGACATCGTCGACGGAGCGGGCGCGTCCGTCATGGGCAAAGCTCACACCTTCGAAGCGCACCTTGCCGCCTTTGACATCAAGCGCGGGCGCATCCGGCTTGTCTTCGACTTCTGGGCGCAGGCGCAGCGTCTGGAACAACCGTTCTAAATCCACGCTCGCCTGTTTGATCTCGCGATACGCCCAACCCAGAATATTCAGCGGTTGGTAGACCTGCATCAGCATCAGTGTCAGCGCCGCGATATCGCCCGGTTCCAGCTGACCGTCGACGGCCATCCACCCGCCGATCAAGGCCACGCCGAGCAAACCACCATTCATGATTCCGGCTTGCGCCGCGTTCAGCATGGCCAGGCTTTGCTGGGACTTCGTCGCAGCCCCAGCATATTGGGACTTAGCTTCGTTGAAGCGTTCGGTCTCGCGCCCCTCGGCCGCGAAGGCTTTCACCGTCTCGAAATTCGACATGACGTCGACGGACCGCGCATTCACCTCGGTATCGGCCTCATTCATCTCACGGCGCAACTTCACTCGCCATTCGGTCATCAGCCAGGTCACCAGCGCGTAAGCGAGCACGGCCGCCACCATCACAACTGAGAAAATCCAGCCGTAGAAGATCGCGACCAATGTTGCTGCCAGGACCAGTTCGACCAATGCAGGCAAGATGTTGAAGACGAGAAAGCGCAAAAGGAAGTCGATCGCGTTCGCACCGCGATCGATCAGGCGATTGACCGCCCCTGTGCGTTTGGTCTGGTGATAGCCCAGCGAGAGCGATTGCACATGGGCAAAGCCTTGAACCGCGGTAATGCGTTGGGCGTCCTGGCTCACCGGCGCGAACAGCGCATCGCGCAATTGAGGCACGCCAGCCGCCGCGAAACGCAAGAGCCCGTAAAGCAGGATGAAACCCACAGCCGCACTCAGTCCTGCCGGTCCAGCGCTCGCCTCTGCACCGGACATGGACCGGGTGATCGCATTGACCCCCTCACCAAAGGCCATGGGCGAGGTCACTGCGAAAAGCTTCGCAATAAATGTGATCCCCAGCGCCACGCCCATGCGCAGCCTCCAGCGCGCCATCTCTGGCGATAAGAGAATGGTGATCAGCCGGGAGACGGCTTCGGACAATCGGCCTTCCGGCGCTGGGCCTTCCAGGACGTCTTTGTAACTTGGAGCGCTCATCGCGCTGTCATGTAGGTCGTTGGTGCCCGCACTGCCACTGTGGTCTTGCGGTAAAGTCAGCCGTCCGCCTCTTCCGGCGTGGTGAAGACCTGACCGGGGTAGATCAAATCGGGGTCACGGATCTGATCGGCATTGGCCTCATAGATCACTGTATATTGGAAGCCGTCCCCATAGAGGCGGCGCGCAATGCGCCAGAGCGAATTGCCAGGCTGAACCACCACCCGGCCATCCTGGCGCGCGCTGATGGCATCTTCAGGCGCGGCGCGTTCAAATGGCAGAGCAATGACCGCGGTGACCCGCCCGGTCTCAGGATCGATCTGGTCAATCTGAAGATTATAGACGCCCGGCGGGAAGCTGGCGTCTGCTTCAGTGACCCAGCGTCCAGCCTCGTCGGCGGTGGTGCTGCCCACTTCCAGGCCATCGGCCAAAATCCGGACCAGGCTGC
The DNA here is from genome assembly GCA_028280165.1 of Oceanicaulis sp. Lineage (GTDB taxonomy): Bacteria > Pseudomonadota > Alphaproteobacteria > Caulobacterales > Maricaulaceae > Oceanicaulis. The sequence goes on from JANQMI010000021.1 coordinate 7,068, forward strand.
CCGGAGTAGCCCGTCCGGCAAAGATCACCGCACCGCTTTCATCATAGTCCACGGTTTCCAAAGCCAGCGGCCCGGATTGCACGCCATCAAACGGGCTTTGGAATATTTGGCTGGCTTCTCCTGGCACACCCACGACAACAAGTGGAGTTGTGTCGCGCCCTTCAGGCACTGAAACCACAACCACCTGCTGGGACCGAATTTCCTGACCGGCTGGCGTTGTCATGATCAAAGACAGCTCGACCGAACCCGTTGGCAACGGGTCATTGACGATAATGACCCAGTCTCCGGTCCCATCAATTTCGGTGGTGGCGAGCTCTGCGTCACCAATCATCAAGGCAATCGTGCTGCCTGGAGCGCCGCGGCCTGCCACAACGGCTGTGCCACGCGGGTCCACACGCACGATGTCGAATGTTGGCGCAGCCAAGGCCGACGTCTCGTCCGAGGCCTCCGCTGAGTCGCTAGGGACAGCGATCGGGCTGGTCGCAGAGTCCGGTGTCAAAGCGTCAGGTGCCGGGCGCATCACCAAGATGGTTGCAGCGGCGACGATAGCAAGGACAAGAAGTCCTGCGGCGATCAAGAAGGACCGCGTGGCGGCCATGGGATGCTCCTGCTTCGGTCCAATCAAGCGAAGCTGCAGCAAGCAAGCCTCGCACCACACCCTATATCTCGCCTATGCTGACCCCGAAGGCCACGAGATTCAACGCGCAATGCTGCGCAGAGTGCAAATGGGGTGAGGCGAAAATGCGGAGTATCTGCGTCTTCTGTGGGTCAAAGGCAGGCGAAGACAGCCATTTCAGAGCATTAGCTGAAGGAACAGGACGCACGCTCGCGCGGTCCAATGTGCGCATGGTTTATGGCGGAGCGGAAGCCGGACTCATGGGAATCGCGGCGCGCGCTGCCTTGGAGGCTGGCGGAGAGGTGCTCGGAATTATTCCTGAATTCCTGATCCCAATTGAGGGAATTCAGGACGGTGTTGATATCCGCATCACCGCGACCATGGCTTCGCGCAAGGCGATGATGGTCGAGGAAGCCGATGCGTTTCTGGTTCTGCCCGGCGGATTTGGCACGCTGGAAGAGATTTTCGATATGATCATGCTGCGTCAGCTGGGCCGTCACGCCAAGCCCGCCTGCTTTATCGATGCGGCGTATTGGGCCCCGATGAAGCAATTGGTCACTCACATCGTGGATACCGGATTTGCCGAGCGCAACGTGCTCAAGGCCATCGGCTTTCACGAAACGCCTGAAGAGGCCGTTGCCGGCTTGCTCACCATGATGGACGCTGCCGCTTAGCCTTTTGAAAGGCATGCCTTTCAAGCGAAGGGTCTGATCACAGCCTAGCCACGACCACGATAGGGTTGGACGCCCTGATCGGGCACCCACAGGCCTTCAGGGGCTTGGCCCCACTGTCCAAAGATATCGATCGGGATACCCCCGCGCGGATACCAATACCCGCCAATGCGCAGCCATTTCGGGCTCAGCTCATCGACAAGGCGTTGGCCGATCATCATGGTGCAGGCCTCATGGAAAGCCCCATGATTGCGGAAGCTCTGCAGGTAGAGCTTCAAGGATTTGCTCTCCACGATCCAGCGCTCCGGCGCGTAGTCGATCACGATATGCGCGAAATCGGGCTGACCGGTGACCGGGCAGATGGAGGTAAATTCTGGACAGGTGAACCGGATCAGATAGTCGGTGCCCGTCGACGGGTTCTCGACCCGCTCCAGGCGGGCCTCTTCGGGCGTAGCGGCAGCAAAAGACTCAGAGCCGAGCTGATCCAGTTTTGAATAGCGTTCATCAGTCATGGGCGCGCATGTAGCGCTGCAGGCGCGCCGCGGCAATGGCAGACCTGCGCCATTGCCGCTTCGGCACCCGCTATCGCAGGCGTTCAAATGCGATGTCGACCATCAGCGCGCCCGACAGGCCGAACCCCTGAACCTGGCCCTCCCCATCGCGGGCAAAGGCAATTCTCTGATGATAATTGCTCACGCTGGTGAAGGTATCGGTCTGGTATGCGGTTAAGGCGATGGATCCCAGGGTCGGGAAGCTCAGGACGATCTGCCCCTCCTCCACGACGATGTCATAGGCCACACCGAGCTCTTGGCTGAAATAGGTTCCCGCATAGTCGTCCAACGTAGTTTCCGCCGGATCAAACGGGGCCAGCTCAACCCGCCTCGCCCTCAGTTGTCCCAGCATACCCAAACGATAGTCAAACCCAGGTGCCGGGCCTTCAATGTCAGGATCAAAGACGAAGGACAGATCGGTGAGCGGATTGAACTCGAATTCGTGGCCTGAAAGTGCCGGTAGTCGCGTCGCCTCCAGCTGTCCGGGGATCGACACCTCAAGCGTCTCGCCCGAAGGTCGCAACGAGAAGATCAACCCGGGCCAGATCGCATAGTCGCCGGCATAACCGCTCAGCTGGTCTGCGGTCGGCCGCGATAGGTCCGCCACCACGGGCGCGAGCTGGTCAGCCATCAACGCCTCAAGAACGGCATAAGTCGCCCCCGCCACATCAAATTGGGCATAATTGCTCAGCACGGTAATGCTGAGATCGTGGCTGGGAACCCGGAGCAGGAAGGCCCGAAAGCCGGCATCGCGGCCACCATGGCTCCAGGTTTCCAGTCCTCGGAAATCCCGACCTTCCTGGCCATAGGCATACGTTGATACACGGCCATCATTGAGCACGCCGAGCGTATGAAAGCGTTCGTAGACCTCAGGATGTGTTTCGGCCATTTGATCGAGATGCGCCGCCCAAAGCGCCAGATCGCTCGCCGTCGTGATCAGGCCCGTTGACCCGGTCAGAGCGTAGTTGAATGCAAAATGCCCGTAGGCCTCGCCGGTCCAGACATAGGAATCCGCGCGGTTGGGAAAGACGGTGTGCAACCGGTCCGCAAATCCCGTGGCCTCCATACCCAGCGGCGCGAAAATCGTTTCCCGGCAATAGGCGTCAAGGCTTTGTCCCGTAACGCGCTCAACCACTTCAGCCAGCAGGATGAAGCCCGAATTATTGTAGGTGAAGCGTTCACCCGGTGCGAAATTCATCGCGCGCTGGCGCAGGATCAAGTCCAACGCATGGGCGTTGGTGACAACGTCCTGAGCCCGTAGACCGCTGGCACCCACCAGGCTCATCGCCCCGCGGATACCATGGGTGTGGGCCATGAGATCGCGCAGCGTCACGTCCGCATAGTGTTGAGCCTCTGGAATGTAATCGGCGATCGACCCATCGAGATCGACCTGCCCGGCTTCGGCTAGCTGGACGATGGCATAGGCCGTGAATTGTTTAGACACAGACGCCACCTGAAATCGGGTCTGCGGGCTGATCGGAATCTGATGTTCCAAATGCGCCAATCCCGCAGCCTGGACCAGGATCGGTTCACCGCCGACCGCAACTTGGATAATGGCACCCGGGCCATCGGGATCGGCCGCCCAGGGGGCCAGAATATCAGCCATGGTGCTGCGGGCTGCCGCCCTGTCCATTTCAGATTGGGCACTCGCCATGCCTGTCGCCACCAACCCGAGCGCAATTGACGTAAGAAGAGATCGTAGTCGCATTCTGTCCTCCAAACTGAATTGCGGGTTGGTTTGGTGGATGACACGTGTTCGGGTCGTCCGACTTCACGAAGTCGGACGTCTGGATCTCAGTCACCGCGCCCTTTCGCGCGAAAGGCGCTGGGCGTTAAACCGGTGTGCTTTTTGAACGCGGTGTTGAAGGAGGACTTGCTGTTAAAACCCGACGCGTAGGCGGTTTCTAGCAAGGTCTGTGGTCGGGCATCATCCTGAGTAATCAGCGCTTTTGCGTGCTCAATACGCGCGCGATTGATGAAATCAAAAAAGTGTAGCCCCAGACTTTGATTCAAGGCCTGAGACAGGTCTCGCTCTCCGACGCCCAAGCGGCGTGCCAGCGCTTTCAAGGTCAGCTCTGGTTCAAGAAAAGAGCGATGGGCTTCCAGATAGGCCTGGGCTCGCTCCGCAAGATGATCGAGCGCAGTGTTTGGAAGCCCCGGCTTTGGCCCTGCAAGGCTCGCGGCCTCAGAGGGCTCGAGGGATTGAAACAGGCCCGGCCGCAATAAAGCGGTCAGCGTCAGGCCGCACAGGATTGCCAGCGCCAAGAAACCGCTCGCGAGTTGCAGCGACGCCCAGGACACTGGCCAATCGAGCCAACCCGCGATCGTCCGCGTGAACACGAGCCCATGGGCCGTAAAGGAGGTCACGAGAACGGCCCAAAGCCACCGCAGCTGCACGGTCTGGTCGGTGGATCGGGTCTGTGCAAGCCCGCTGCGAAAGCGCACCAGCGCGAGCGCGCTCAAGGCCAAATAGACGTAAAACTGGACATGCAGGCCCGCCTGACCCCAAACAGGAAAGACACCGTCGGTGCGAAACAGCATGTCCAAGAGCGCGACGAGGGCCAGGAGGGCTCCGCCGATAAAGTGGCGAACAAAAGCGCGTTCAGGCAAGCAGAGCGTGACCACATAGGCGTAGAAAACTGGCATTTGGAGAAAGGCCAGCACTGTTCGAAACGCCAAAGCCTCGCCAACACTCACCGGCAGCACCAAACCAAAAAGGCCACCGATATCAATCGCCGTCAGGAAAAGGAAAACACCAAGGTATCGGTTCGCCCGGGCTAGCCGCCCCTTTGAGACAACCAGAAAGACCGCCAGCAGCAGACAGAGCAGCCCGCTCATTGCACCTATACCGGCCAGAAGTTCGATCATCGCCTGCTTCACACCCCTCGTTCAGACGAAGAATTACGCGGCAAAAGGGACGCTTCAATCAGCCCGCTCAGCGATTTAGAGTAATCCTGCGAAACTCCCGCTCTTTCGCTCCAGCTCAAACGACTTAAATATGGTCGCTCACCAATCGTGAGTGCGCCTGTCCATGTCCGACGTCATTGCCATCCTTCCGGCCGTTAAGCTCCTGGGCATTGGATTGCTCTGTATCCTTTTGGCCCGCGTGCTGAAAACCTCGCCCATTGTCGCCTTCATTGTGGCGGGCTTATTGATCGGGCCCCACGCGTTTGATGTGGTGGAACAAGGACGAACCACCGAGCTTCTAGCCCAGCTAGGGGTCGTCTTCCTGCTTTTTGAGATTGGGCTAGGCTTCTCGTCCAAGACGCTCAGAGAAAGCGGCCGAGACCTGGTGGTCTTGGGCCCTTTGCAGATGTTGATCTGCGGTGCCGGGTTCACGCTGGCCGCGCGCGCCTTCGGACTGGACTGGCCAATGGCGGTGTTGGTGGGCCTTGGGGCCGGCATCTCCGCCACGGCTGTGGTGAGCGCCACCATGGCCGAGCGTGGCATCGTCACCTGTCCCTTGGGTAAGTCCTCCACGGCGCTCCTGGTCTTTCAGGATATTGCGGGCATCTTTTTATTGGTGTTCGCGGTCTCACTGGACACCGGCGAAGGCTCTTTGGCGCTGGCCCTGGGTGAAGCGGGCTTAAAGGCTGCGATTGCCGCCGGGGCGGCGCTGTTGATCGGACGCTTTGCGGCGCGTCCGGCTCTGAACCTGTTGGCGCGCACCAACAGCCCAGAAATCTTCACCGCCACGGCGCTTTTCCTGGTGCTGGCCACGGCCGCCGCAACCGGGGCCTTAGGCCTGTCCTTGACGCTCGGGGCGTTTCTAGCTGGCGTGATCGTGGCTGAAACGCCCTTTAAGACGGTGGTGAAGACCGAAGCCAAACCATTCGGCGCGCTGTTGCTCGGATTCTTCTTCATCACGGTGGGTATGGCGCTCGACTGGCGGGTCATGGTGGGAGAAGCCCCCCTGATCCTGGCGGCGCTGGCCGCCCTGATGGTCGGCAAGACCGTTCTGACAGGCATTGCAGCGCTGATTTCCGGCTGGAGCCGGCCCGGAGCCACCCAGCTGGCCTTTCTGACCGCGCAAGGATCGGAATTTGGCCTTGTTCTCCTGGCGCTACCCGCCGTCAACGGCGCCCTCGGACCTCAGGCGGCAGCGGTATTGGTGGGGGCCAGCGCGGCGTCGCTGGCGTTGACCCCGGTTTGGACCGCTTTGGGTATGAAGCTCGCCCGCAAGCTGGCCCAAGCCCGGGTGAAGGTGTCCGAGCCCACCGCCAGCCCGGACGGTGCGCGTCCGATCCTGGTCTTTGCTATGAATGCATCGGGCCGCATGGCGGTGGATGGACTGCGCCGGTTCAACGTGCCCTATGTCGCTATCGAGTCCGATGCAGATCGCTTCATGGAGGCCGTGTCTGACGGCTATGACGTGACCTTTGGCGACCCCAGCGATGTCCGCCTGATGAAAGCGGTTGGCGTGACCAAGGCCCGCGCCCTGGCACTTGGGGCCTCGCGCTATGAAATCTCCAAAGAGGTCACGGCCTATGTCCATGAGACCTTTCCCGACCTGTCACGTTTTGTGGTCGTGGAGGACGAAGCCGACAGGGCGCGCCATGAAGATCTGAACATGGCGGGCATCATTAATACCGCAATCCCAGAAGGCCTTGATTTCGCCATTGCGCTGTTGCGCTTTGCCCGCGTGGATGAGCACGAAATTGCCGGTTGGATGCGTGAAGTGATGGACGCCTACGAACCCGAGCGCCTGCCCGGCATGACACACGCGGCCTAATCACCGTCCACCGGCAAAGCGGTGCGTGCAAACACGGTGCGCATGGCGATGTTGGAAATCAGTCGCGCGACACCGGGTAGACCAGACAGCCGCTCACGGTGCAGGCGCTCATAGTCGCGAGCATCGCGCACTTGAAGGCGCAGCACATAGTCCTCAGCCCCGGTCGTCAGCCGGCACTCCATCATCTCTTCGATCTCAGCCACCGCCTGTTCAAACGCTTCCATCGTTTCACGGCGCTGATTTTCCAACGTTGCAAGCACAATCACGGTAAGACCCCGCTCGATAGCCTCAGCGTCTACCAGCGCCGCATAGCCGCGGATCACGCCGGTGGATTCCAGCGCTCTGACCCGCCGGTGACAGGCGGACGCAGACAATCCGACACGGTCAGCCAGCTCTGCATTGGCCAACCGGCCGTCAGCCTGAAGCTCTCTCAGGATCGCACGGTCCACGCTATCAAGGGCCATAGGCTTGCCTTCACATATTCGAACCGGGTTTCACGCAACGCATTCCAGCTCACATTTAATTGCGTCAGATTTTCGTTTTCCGCCCCCAAATGCAAGAATATTCGACAAGAGAATTTTAAGTTGCAGCAATCAACCAGTTCGGACACCTTTTGCGCAAATTTCTACGAGCGGCCCCACATGGCCGCCCCAATGGGAGAGACACCATGCGCGTTGGCGTTCCGACTGAGATTAAGGTCCACGAATATCGCGTCGGCATGACGCCTAACGGCGCGCGCGAGTTGGCGGCGAACGGCCACCAGGTCTTGATTCAAGACAGCGCTGGTGACGGAGCCGGCTTCTCCAATGCTGAATACGAAGCCGCAGGCGCAACAATTCTCCCCGACGCCAAGGCGGTGTTCGACGCAGCTGAGATGATCGTTAAGGTCAAAGAGCCTCAGCCGGTCGAGACCGCCATGCTGACTGCAGACCATGTGTTGTTCACCTATCTGCACCTGGCACCCGATCCAGTTCAGGCTGAAGGCCTGCGCAGGTCCGGTTGCACCGCCATTGCCTATGAAACCGTCACGGACCGGGATGGCCGCCTTCCTTTGCTGCGCCCCATGTCGGAAGTGGCCGGCCGGATGAGCGTGCATGTGGGGGCCAACGCCCTACACAAGGCCGCTGGTGGTCGCGGCGTGCTACTGGGCGGCGTGCCCGGCGTGACGCCGGGCAAGGTGGTGATTTTGGGTGCGGGCGTATCCGGTAGCCATGCTGCGGAAATGGCGCTTGGCCTGCGCGCTGACGTGACGGTCATGGACCTGTCGCTGCCTAAGCTGGCTGAAACCGATCAGTTCTTCCGAGGCGCGGTGAAGACCCGCTATTCGACCAAAGGCGCGATCGCTGAAGAGATCGCCGAAGCTGACCTGGTGATCGGTGCCGTGCTTGTTCCGGGTGCCGCGGCTCCGAAGCTCGTAACACGCGAGATGCTGTCCAGCATGAAAGAAGGCGCAGTCCTGGTCGACATCGCGATCGACCAGGGCGGCTGCTTTGAAACCTCTAAGGCCACAACCCACCAGGACCCAACCTTCATCGTCGATGGGATTGTGCATTATTGCGTGGCCAACATGCCCGGCGCGGTGGCCCGGACGTCTACGCTGGCTCTCACCAACGCCACGCTCCCCTTTATGCTCGCGCTCGCCAATAAGGGCGCAAAACGTGCGCTCAACGACGATATCCATCTGGCGCGCGGCCTGAACGTGGCTGAGGGTGAAATCACCTATCAGGAGGTCGCGGACGATCTCGGCATGCCCTTCGTCAAGCCAGACTGGCTGACAGTGGTCTAAAAGCTCTGGCTGGGCGTCAGCGCGGCCGAAAGGCTGTGCTGCTCGCCCGGAAGGCGCGACCGGCCCAGCCCGCCAGCAGGGCCACCAAGACGACAACAATGCAGAGCTCGGCGGCCTTGGCGACAATGAAGGGCTCACCCCGCGCGCCATTGGCGTTCGAGATCGCAAACAAGCCCCAGGCCAATGCTGCGGCATAGGATGTCGAACCGGTTCGCAGCACCACCACCAGGGCAGCCAGCGTCGCCGCGCCGAGTACAGCGATCGCCGGCTCAACCTCCCCTGAGCCGAGCCAGGGCAATCCATAAACTTCTGCCACAATCAGCACATTGACAAAGGCGGCGGCATTCAGCCATCCGCCCAAGGCGTAAACCGGCAAGCGCACACCGCGGTGAAACAGGCCAATCTCGCGCTGAGCAGAACTGATCATCATGAAGGCCACGCAAGCCCCCCATCCGGCCATGATCAGCGCAAGGGACACCGCGTCAATTCCGAAGACCGGGACCCAGCTTTCCCAAGCGGTGTTCAACCAGAAGGCGGTGCCGGCGAGCCAGCCCGTCGTGCGCATAATCGGGTCTGACAGCCGGATGGCATGCACCACTGCATAGATCGCAGCCCCGGCAAACAGAAGGCTCCAGATGGAGAATGCGTAGCCCGCCGGGGTCAGCAGCACCTCCACCGCGGCGGAGCGCGATGCCACCGTGTTTTCCCACTGCAACGCGAAGGGAACCGCCCCCATGACCACCTGGGCGATGGCACCAGAGGCGACGAAGACCGCGCGGGTGAGATCCATTTTACCAACAGTCATGGCGTCACCCCGAGACTTAGCGCTGAACGGTGGAGGGAAGGGTAAGACAAAGTCACCAAAATGGCTCCGGGGCAACCCGCGCTAGGCTGCGTGGAAAGCCGAGCATCGTCGAGCGATCGATCAATTGCGACAGTTGCGTGAAACGATCTGAAGTTGCATAAACAGCCTATTCCTTAACCATATACCTAATGCTGGGGAGACATTCATGAGGTATTTGATCGCAACAGTGGGTGCGCTGGTTTTGGTTGGCTGTTCGACGCCCGGTGCTCCGCCACCGCCAGGCACTCCCGGGACACCGACCGCCAACGGCCATCAGGACTTCATTTCGGCAAGCCAACTGCCAGGCTCGGTTCGGTTTAGTGAGCATGGCCTCACCGATATGTATACCCGCGTAGTAGTCTCTGGCGTTAATGCTAGCAGAGATGAACCCTTCCAGTCTCTAACACTTCAAAGCGGATCATTTGATGCCGATGGCAGTCCGACCGCTGGCTGTTCAGCTCAAGGTACCGGAGATTGTGTTGTCGATTTCGGAACCGGCCTTGCCTTGGGATCTAGAAACTATAAGGACGAAACCCGGTCCTTCCTGGCACGGCTACTGCTCGGGCGTGTCAACACTAAAACAGCTGTCCTGAACATTGAGGTGAGCAACCCGAACGTCTCAACCACATCGACGCTCGCGGCATTTACTCACGAAAGCACGCGCGAAAATGGAGAGCAGTTCTCCACTGAAATCCGCCAGCATTCGGTCGCCACACCGTATTTCCGCATCGAAGCTGACGCCACGGTGCGGATGCGCCTTGAGTTTGACCTGGGGTATTCAACCTCCAGCGATACCATTACAGCAACGCTGGCTACGGCCTCTTCGGCTCTAAGTGCACTAGCCCCCAAGGCCCGTTTGCTTACGGCACTCAACCAAGAGCAAGTCAATGAAGCCGCGAGCTTTTTTGATGCCACGATCTCCGCCGTGCTCGAAGAAGACCTGGTTGAAGTCCTGGAAATCGATAATGGCATCGAAGACTGGCTTCATGGCCAACGCGCTGTCTTCAATATCAGCGTTCCCGACTATGGAGCCCGGCGCTTAGCAGAAGTTGGATTGCGTCCAAACCAGGAGGTTGGGAGTTGGCGCGTAGAGCTTGATCTGCCGCGTATTTCCATCTGGTCAGACTTCTCACCCTGCTGGCGAATTTCAGCGGGCATGATTTGTCCACCAGCCTACCTCAATGGCCAGGTGACAGTCCTAGACAATGCTGCAGGGCTTGAACCCTGGCTGAATTATCTGAGCCCCTCACAAGTGCTGAATTTCAAAGCGTCGGAGACCACAACGCTAGGCGCGTTCATCCGGGATCAATCCTGGTACACCAGCACCGTCAGCGGCATTAATGCCGCCGATAGCGACGCAGTGGCCACTCAAACAACGGCGTTCTGTCGTCAAGTGACGCGTGTCGCCACAGAACTGGGGCTCAATAGAATCGACTCGAACATCGCGCTTTGGGCGATCCTGAGCTCAGAAGAGGTTAACCTCAGAGCCCGCAATCGCGCTCTAACAGGTGCCACACCCGCCTGCGCAGACGAGGCTGAGATTATCTCCGCCCTTGGCCTGTAAAGCGTTCTGGAGTTGGGCGGGTCAGTCTACCCGCCCATTACACGCTGCTTGGCGGCTTCATATTCTGCTGCCAGCTGGTGCACATAGGCCCCGGCGCTTTGCAGCTTGTCGATAGAGCCAATGCCTTGGCCACAGCCCCAAATGTCTTTCCAGGCTTTAGCGTCGGTATTGCCGCCTGACCCGAAATTCATGGCAGACGGATCGCTTTCGGGCAGATTGTCGGGGTCTAGGCCGGCATTTTCGATGCTTTCGCGCAGATAATTGCCGGATACGCCGGTGAACAGGCTGGAATAGACGATGTCCTCGGCTTTGCCCTTCACGATGCCCTGCTTGTAGTCCTCGCTGGCGCGCGCTTCCTCGGTCGCGATAAAGGCCGAGCCGATATAGGCGTAGTCCGCACCCATGGCTTGGGCGGCCAGCACGCCGCCGCCGGTGGAGATGGAGCCCGACAGCGCGATCGGCCCGTCGAAGAATTGGCGAATTTCGGCGATCAGCGCAAAGGGCGAGAGTGTGCCGGCATGCCCGCCCGCCCCAGCGCATACCGGGATCAGCCCGTCAGCGCCCTTCTCAAGCGCTTTGTGGGCGAATTTGATATTGATGATGTCGTGCAGCGTCTTGCCGCCCCAGCTGTGGACCGCATCATTGAGTTCCACGCGGGCCCCCAGTGAGGTGATGACAAGCGGCACCTTATATTTTTCACACAGCGCCAGGTCCTGCTCCAGGCGATCGTTGGAGCGGTGCACGATCTGATTGACCGCAAAGGGCGCAGCCGGCTTGTCGGGGTTAGCGGCGTTATAGCTGTCGAGTTCAGAAGTGATCTCATCGAGCCATTCATCAAGCTGGCTGACCGGACGGGCGTTCAATGAAGGGAAGGACCCGACAACCCCGGCCTTGCATTGGGCAATCACCGATTTGGGATTGGAGATGATAAAGAGCGGCGCAGCAATGACCGGAACGCTCAAACGCCCTTCAAGAATATCCAATCCAGCCATACGGCCCTCCCCTTAATTTATTTGTGGTGAACAGTGTTCGCTTGGGCAGCACGCTAACGCACAAATCGACAGAGGGAAGCCCCTAACGGCGCCCGGCCCCCAGCCAGCCCGCCAATCCGCCCAGGATCGCTAACGCAGCCGCAGCAAAGAATGACAGCGCGCCCAGCGACGCAGCCATCAACGCTGCAGCCGCCGCTGTGCCGATCATGCCGGCCACGCGCGCGACAGCATTGTTGACGCCTGAGGCGACGCCTTCCATCGCCTTACCGGCGCTGGAGACCGCAACCGTCGTGAGCGTTGGAATGAACGCCGCAAAGCCCAGGCCCAAAAGCCCCATGGGAATCCAGACGCCAAGAATGGCGCTCTCACCCGCGTGAAAGAGGCCCAGCAGCACAAAGCCTACGGCCGCAATCGAGCCTCCCAACATCAATGTACGCCCCTCGCCCAAGGTTTCGCCGAGCTGGCCGAAAAAGCGTGAGAGCAGGCCGACCGCCAGCGTGAACGGAAGAAACGCGGCACCGATCTGGCTGGCTGTCCATCCGCGCTCATCCACCAAGATCAGCGGCAGGGCAAACATGACCGAAGCCAGGCCCATATAGGCCAGCAGCGTAAATCCGTTGGCGCTTGCAAAAGCGGGTTGTTTGAATAGCTGTAGCGGAACCATCGGGGTTTGAGCCTGATGTTCGCGGACCAGGAAGCCGCCAAAAACCATGCCCCCAACGCCCAGCGCCGCAAAGGCAGACGTCAGAGAGCTGGTCCCCTCGCCCAGCCCCACCAAACCCCAGGCGATCAGCGCGAGTGCGAGCGCTCCCAGTATGGCTCCAGGGATATCAAAGCTTCGCCGGGCTTGATCGTCGCGAGTCTCCGGAGAAAACCCGATCGCCAAAATGAGAGCGCCAGCCGCAACTGGGAGATTGATCAGAAAAATAGACGGCCAACCAAAGCCGTCCACCAGTACGCCGGCAAGCACCGGGCCTGCCGCGGTGGTCAGCGCTGAAGCGCCCGCCCAGGTGCCAATCGCTGCGGCGCGATCTTCACCGGGATAAGCGGCCGCCAGCATGGCAAGGCTCGCGGGAGCCAATGCTGCGCCAAACACCCCTTGAAGCAGACGTCCGGCAATCAATTGGCCTGGGTCCTGTGCCAAGGCACACAGAGCGGACGCCACGGCAAAGCCAGCTGCACCAAGTATGAAGACTCGCTTACGGCCAAAACGATCCGCAGCCGCCCCGCCTGCCAGCGTTCCCGCTGCAAGGACCAAGACATAAGCGTTGACGATCCAGTTGAGCGCTTCGGGGCCTGCACCCAGCCGGTCGCGCAGATCTGGTAAGGCCACAGTCAGTCCGGTGGCATCGATGAAAACCAGCGCTGAGCCGAGCACCGAAGCGGCTAAAACGAAGACCCGCTTTTGCTTCGGACAGGGCGTGCCTTCAGGCAGCGGCGGAGCTGCAGTGTCGGCGCAAGGCTGATGGAGCGGGCCAGCGGTCATCGCAACAGCCTAGGCCAGCCGGCGCGCGCAGGCACGAAAATTCACGATCGACTTGGCCCGGCACCCACCTCAACCGGCAGATCCTCGCGCGCGCCCCATTCGCTCCAGCTGCCATCATAGAGCCGCACATCGCGGAAGCCGCCCGCTATGAAGGCGGCGTAGAGCACCGCTGCGGTGACGCCCGATCCGCAGGCGGTGATGATGCGGCGTTCCCGGTCAACATCAGGCAGAACCCGGTCGAGCGCGTCCTCTTTTAAGAGCTTCCCGTCCGACCCAATCACAGACGAATACGGCAGATTGATCGATCCAGGGATATGCCCGCTGCGCAGCCCCGGACGCAGCTCCGGATCGGTGCCGGCAAATCGCCCCATGGGCCGGGCGTCGACAATCAGGGCGTCGCGCGCGTTGACATGGTGGATGACATCGCGCCACGTCACCGCGTCGTCTCGGATTAGTCTTACGCCTCGCTCGAAGGCCCTGGCCCGGGCCGGGACGATCCCGCTCTGGATTTCGCCACCAGCCTTTCGCCAGCCCTCCAGTCCGCCATCAAGAATGCGTGCATCGCAGCCCATGCGCCGAAGCGTCCACCATACCCGTGCCGACGCCATGTAGTTATTCTGATCATAGACGATGAAGCGTTCCTGCCCCGTCAGGCCATTGTCCGATAGCCAACGCGCAAAAACCGCCGCCCCGGGGGCCATATGGGGCAGGCCACTTGTTGGGTCGCTAATTTCATCAATGTCGAACAAGACCGCAGTGGGAATACGTCGCGCGAGGTAGGCGGTCTCCGGCGACTGATCATGGCCCGGCAAGAACCAGCTGGCCTCCACAAAGGCGGGGTCGGCTTCGGTCATGGCCGCAACGGGTGTGATGCTCACCGGCTCACGCATCGATTCGCCTCCTAGTGTGGACACAAACATTAGCAGGGCTGGGCAGACGGGCCATTGCCAATCGAAAACGCCACGGCTAAGCGGTAAGGCTTCATTTCACGCCTAACCCATCAGAGCCTTGCCATGAGCGTGCGCCTTGCTGCCCCCAGCGAAACGACCTTCCTTGCCGATCTGGAAGCCCGCGACCTGATCCACCAGAAAACGCCGGATATGACCGACGCGTTGCTGACCCAGGACCAACCGCCGATCTATGTGGGCACCGATCCCAGCGCCCCAAACCTTCATGCGGGGAATATGATCCCGCTCTTGGGCCTGGATCGATATCGCCGCCGCGGAGGTCAAATCATCCTGCTTTTAGGCGGAGCGACGGGCATGATCGGTGATCCGTCGGGCAAAGATGCGGAACGCGATCTACAAACGGCTGATACGGTGTTGGCCAACATCGCCAGCCAGCGTAAGCAGATGGAAGCCTTCTTTGCGCGCACAGACGGGCCTGATCCGATCATTGTGAACAATGCGGACTGGTTCCAGGAGATGAACGCGATCGAGTTCCTGCGCGATATCGGGAAATACTTCTCGGTCAACGCCATGCTGCAAAAAGACTCGGTGAAGACCCGGATCGAAAACCGCGAACAGGGCATCAGCTACACCGAGTTCAGCTACCAGCTCTTGCAGGGCTTCGACTTCGTCCACCTGTACAGGAAATACGGCTGTTCGGTGCAGATGGGCGGCTCTGACCAGTGGGGTAATATTGTCGGCGGTGTGGACCTTCTACGCCGTATGGAAGGGGTGCAGGGTCACGCGCTGACCTATCCCCTGCTGACCAATTCAGAAGGCAAGAAGTACGGCAAGTCAGAAAAAGGTGCGATCTGGTTGAACCCTGAGGAGACCAGCCCCTATGAATTCTATCAATTTTGGCTGAATTCCACCGATGCCGACGCGCCGAAATTCCTCAAACAACTGACCGATATCGATCTGGCAGCGCTCAAAGACCTGGAGGCGACGCCGCCGCATGAACGCCAAATCCAGAAGGCGCTGGCCGAGCTCCTGACCGCCAGGGTCCACGGCCAAGAGGCCGCCCGGTTGTCGATCGAAGCCAGCCAGGTGATCTTTAAGGGCAAGGCGGACACTCTGTCCTCTGAGCTTGTGGCTACGATTGCTTCAGCCGTTCCGACCAAAGATGTGCCTGCAGGAGCATCTACCAGCCTGATTGAGGCCCTCACCGATGAGGGCCTTGGCGCGGCCGCGTCCAAGGGCGAAGCGCGTCGCCTGCTAAAGCAGAACGCGGTGTCGGTGAATGGCGTAAAGGTTCAGGACGAAAACGCCAACCTGCGCGATCACATCGCAGGGGCCGGCGCGGTCATCCTGTCGGTGGGCAAAGCCAAGCGCTTCCTCGTGCGGTTCAACGCCTAGACGACTCGAATTCCCCGAGACGTCGAAGCAGTCTCAGAAGGGTTTGCTGCTCCTCAGGCGAGAGGACGGCCAGCCGCTCGGCGCTATGGGCATAGCGGCGGCTTAGCGCCTCATCGGCGACGCTGCGTCCCTTATCCGTCAAACGCACATGCTTCACCCGCCGATCCTGATCATCCGTCCGACGCACAATCAAGCCATTGCCCTCCATACGGCGCAGGCAGGCGGTCATGGCTCCTGATGTGAGCATGACGCGCTGCATGAGCTGAGCGGGCGTCATCTCAAACGGGTGCCCGGTGGTTCTGAGCATCCCCAGGACATCAAAATCGGTGTAATGGCCTTCAAGGTCCGCCAGCGCCGAGACTCCATCAGCCTCCGACAATCGGCCGGCAACGATCAGCCGACTGACAAGCTCCAAGAGGACCGGATCAATGTCCGGCCGCTCTCGACCAAAGGCCGCTACGACTTCGTCGACCATGTCCGCAGACCGGGATGGGCCCAGTTTTCTTGTCATACCAACCTCGATCTGCAACTATCTTTACATAAAGATAGTTGAGGTTTCGGCGATGCTCATCCAGGAAAGTGTGAACACCGTGTTCCAGCTCGGCTTCGTTCTAGCACTTAGCTTGATCGCGTGGCTGATCTTCGCGCGCAAGCGGTCCTCATTTCGAAGCTGGGTGGGACTGATCCTGCCGACAGGGCGGTCCATGGTGCTCACCGCGGGGCTGTTTATTCTCTGGTCTGGGGTGTCCGCGGCGGCCTTTCTTGTCCCGGAGTTCACGGCCCTTGCAAGCCAAGACGGGACCGTGGCCGGCAAGATTGGCGACGCCGGTTTCGGGCCGACCGCAATCGCACTAATCCTGATGATGGCGATCTTCAAGACCGCGCTGTCAGAAGAGATTCTCTTCCGCGGCCTGATCGGCAAACGCCTGATCCACGCGTGCGGATTCTGGACCGGCAATACCATTCAAGCTGCGATCTTCGGGGCGATTCATTTGTTGATCTTTGCGGTACCGGGCGGCCCTGCCTTCGCGCCGGTCCTGGGCGCGCTCTTCTTCTTCCTTCCCGGTGGTGCAGGCTGGCTCATGGGCTTTGCAAACGAAAAGCTTGGCAACGGGTCGATTGTCCCAGGCTGGTTCATGCACGCCGCAGGCAACACCATCAGCTACCCCATTCTGGCCTTTGTGCTCTAGCTAGCCGCCCTGCCTCTAAAGCAACCGGTCCGATCCGGCGTCGTTGAGCAAGTCAGGATCGTTTTCGCGGACCTTATTGACCCGGTCGGTCACGGCCCGGGCAGTGAGCCGGCCTTCCGGCTCGACGGCAAAAAACTCTGCCGGGTCGGTGTCCGGGTCGAGCCAGCGAGAGAAGTCGCCTGGTTCAACGAAGACTGGGGAGCGGTGGTGGAGATGGGCGATATCCGGGCGTGCCTCCTGGGTTAGGATGGCAAAACTGTCGACCCTTTCATCGCCTTCACCCCAGCGTTCCCAAAGCCCCGCCATGACCATGGGCTCACCATCAGCCCGTGTGATGAACCAGGGCTGCTTGGTGGCGTCGTCTCGCTTGGACCACTCATAGAATCCATCCGCTGGAACCAGCGCACGGCGGCGCTTCAGGGCAGACCGAAAGGTGGGCTTCTCGCCGACCGTCTCAGAGCGTGCATTGATCAGGGGCTTGGAGCCATCTGGCCCGGTTTTGGACCAATGCGGGACTAGCCCCCACCGGATCAAAGACAGCCGCGGCTCGCCCGCCTTGCCCCGGCGCACAACTGGGAGCGCTTGAGTCGGCGCGGCATTCCAGCTGGCCGCAAAATTTGGGCGATCCTCGGTCTCAAACAGCGCAATGAGCTGGTCGAGCGTGAGCGAAATGACGTAGCGTCCACACATGGATCAAGCCCTGCCCAACCCAGGCGCAATCGTCAAGCGTCCCCATACGGGTGTCGGCGTCGTTGTATGGCGCGGCGACGAAGTTCTTTTGATCAGGCGAGGTAAGCCCCCCTTTAAAGGCCAATGGTCTATTCCCGGCGGCACACTGGAATTTGGTGAAACCCTTCACGCCGCCGCCTTAAGGGAGCTGAAAGAGGAAACCTCGGTCGAAGCCGAGATCATGGGTCTGATCGATGTGTTTGAGAGCGTTGGTCCATCCGGACATTATGTGATGATCGACTATGTGGCACGCTGGCGCGGCGGTGAGCCTATTGCCGGGGACGATGCGCTCGACGCGCGTTTTTTCACCTTCGATGAGGCGGTCAAAGCACTGCAATGGGACACTGCGCGCCTGGCGCTGGATCGATCGCTGGAGGTTCTGGCGCGTCCCAATTCTGCCGCGATCAAGGCTTAGCACGCCCCCATGCGCATCGTGTTCATCATATTGCTGCTGGCTGTGTCACAGGCCCCGGCCAAGGCTCAATCGTTTCAAGACCCCTATCCAGTGGAAAGCCTCGCCTCGGTTCTGGGTCAACTTCATTACTTGGATTTCGCCTGTGAAGGCCGTCGGTCCCAAACCTGGAGGCAGGCCATGGTCGAATTACTCGCCCAAGAGGCACCGGCACGCGGCGCTTATCGCGAACGACTGATCGAAAACTTCAATACTGGTTTTCGGCGTTTGGAGCGTCGACGCGTTCGATGCGGAGCCGAATCTGAACTAGAACGCGAGCGTTTAGCGCGTCAGGGGCGTGCTCTTAGTGAGCAGCTCCGACGCAACTACCTTGACTGAACGCATATTAATTATAAATTCTCTCTATACTTACAGACCTTCGTGAAATGAGAGCCTGAAGCCCCCTCTGACTAATTTCCCCATGACTAGTCAGGCTTTTAGCCGACTTGGGCGGAGTTTTATGAATAATTTTTGTCAATGGAATTAGGTGAATAAATTCAACGGATCGACATCATTTAATTCGCGTTAACCACGCCAGATCGACTGCTTCAATGTGGGTGTAAAGCCCGTCAGTTCGTCGTGTTGGCATGGAGCAGGACAATGCGGATCACTATTCAGACACAGCTGGTAGGCGCCTTTGCGACACTGGGTGCGCTTATTCTAGCCGTCGGTATCACCGGCATTTTTGGCGTGCAGGGCCTTGGAAGCGGCATTCGCGATCTTCGGGCTTCAACCGAAGCCAGTGCGTCGGTAAGCGATGTCGAGATCAATTTGGACGGTGCACGCCTCGCAGCATTTCGATGGCGCACGACCGGCGACCAGGCCCGTCGCGACGACTTCGGCGAATACGCCGATAAGGTCGCAACGGCGACTGGCCAGCTGAACATGACCGAGCTATCGGGCTATCTCAGTGAGTACCGGGCCTATTTTGAGGATGCGGTAAGCAATCAAGCTGACCGAATGGCGGCTGTCGATCGCCTCTCAGTCATCGGTCCACAAATCCGGACGAATCTGACCGAGGTGATCGAAAGCGCATATGCTGATGGTGACGCCGAGGCGTCCTACTTTGCGGCACGGGCGCAGGAACACCTCATGCTCGGACGGTTCTATGCCGAGCGCTACCTGGTCAACAATGAGGCGGAATCCGCGGCTCGATCTCAGGAAGAGCTTGCCGAAGCCCGCCAGTATCTGACCGCATTGCTGCCTGTGTTGCAGAACCCGCAGCGCCGCTCGCTAACTCAGGCTGCAGACCAGGGCGTCGCAGACTATGAAACTGCCTTTGCGGACACCGTCGCCGCCATTACAGCCCGCAATGCGGCGTTGGCGCAGATGGACGAACTCGGCCCGCTCATGACGGACGCCACCGACGCCAATCGGAACCGTCTGCTGGCACAGCAGGACGAGATTTCCAATGCAACAACCGCCAGTGCCGGAGCAACCCGGACTCTGATGATCGGTGCGGTCGTTATTGCATTAGGCGTTGCCGCCGCTCTGGGCTGGTTTTTTGGTCAGCGTATCCCAATTGCCATCGCCAAGATCACGGACGGCATGCGTCGTCTGGCAAACGGTGACAAAGACGTCGAAATCGCCGGTGACACGCGTAAGGATGAAATCGGAGATATGGCGGGTGCGCTGAAGGTCTTCCGCGACAACGCGCAGGAAATGGCGCGCCTTGAGGCTGAACAGGCCGCTGAAAAGCAGCGGGCTGAAGAACATCGCCGCAAGGCCATGATGGATATGGCCGATCAGTTTGAGGCTGAGGTGGGTGAGATTGTCTCTGCTCTGGCTGAAGCGGCTGCGGACCTGCAAGGACGCTCACGCGAACTGAATTCATCGGTGGCCAATGCGGGCGATCGCTCCAACTCTGTTGCAACAGCAGCAGTACAGGCATCGGGCAGTGTGGAGGCCATGGCATCTGCTTCTGAACAGCTTTCGGCGTCCATCCGCGAGGTTGCCCAGCAAGTCGCCGCGAGTGCGGCAGCAGCAAGGGCGTCCAGCGAGCGTGCGACGGTGGGTGCCGAAGGGCTGGATCGTCTCAATGCCGCCGTTGCCGGTGTTGATGAAATCGTCCAGGCCATCAATGGCGTGGCCGAGCAGACTAATCTGCTGGCGCTGAACGCGACAATTGAAGCAGCGCGGGCCGGTGAAGCCGGTAAGGGCTTTGCTGTGGTTGCCGAGGAGGTCAAACAGTTGGCGGGTCAAACCCAGAAGCTGACCGAGCAGATCGCCGGCCGCCTCAGCGATATCAGCGGCGCATCGTCCGATGCGATCGACGCAACCCGCTCGATTATCGACCAGATCGGCGAGATTGATTCCACGAGTGCAGCATTGTCCGCAGCGGTCGAAGAACAAAGCTCGGCCACCGCGGAGATCTCGTCCTCCGCACAGCAGGCAGCAACCGGTGCCCGAACCGTGTCGACCGATATCGAGGGCGTTCAAGGCGCGGTCCAGGAATCGGCGCAAGTGGCCGGTATCGTAGACAATGCCGCCTCGGCGCTGGAATCGCGCTCGCGGGCATTGTCTGACCAAGTGACTGAGTTTCTTAAGACCGTCCGCGCAGCGTAACGCCGACTGCAGACCTTAAGGACGCTCAATCATGGCTTTGTCTCGACTGCTCTATTTCAGCAGAACGACCATCGACACGTCGGACGGCGCAGCCATTCGCGATCTGGTCGTGCAAGCCGGTCGTAACAATGCGCAAAACAATATCACGGGGGTTCTGGCCTGCTCGGACGATGCCTTCATCCAATTGCTGGAAGGCACCAGCGAGGCGTTGTCAGCCTTGTTGGGAGAGCTGTACCGGGACCCCCGGCATATAGACTTGCAAGTTGTGGATTTCAGACGGGTCACAGATCGTGTGACGCGGCCATGGGCCATGGGAATGCCATCGCTGGAAAGCCGTTTCACCTTTGAATCGCTGAGCTATGATCGGCTGGCAAAGCTGACATATGAGGATTTGCTGAGCCGTATGAGCCGGTATGAGAGCAACCCAACGCTTTGTATTGAAAGCCAGATCGACAGACAGGCCGACGCAATTCTGCTTTAGGCACCGTGCGGTGGCCCGAGCAGCTGTGTCGACGCCTCGACGACAGCTTCAACCGTTAGGGCTCCCATCAGGCTTTCTTCGGCAAAGCGTAGCTTGCCACGGTCGGCTTCATTGGCTGGACCGCCAGCGCGAACACTCTTTGCGCGTGCGCCCCATGGGCCATAAATCCGCTCGTCAGTGGGCCCAAACAGACCCAGGGTTGGCGTGCCGATCGCCGCAGCCAGATGCATAAGGCCGCTATCATTGCCAACAAAGAGCTGCGCCCGCGACAAGCAGGCCGCCGCTTCAACCAGATCAAGCTGGCCCGCCAGGTCGATGACATCTGCATCTGGAAGGGCCTCAGCCACTTTCCGCGTCACGGCTTCATCGCCCGGGCCGCCAAACAGCACCACGGTCGCTCCTGCCAGAGGCTGGCCCTCAGACCGTAGCATTGCGGCCAATTGGGCAAATCGCTCAGCAGGCCATTCCTTGAAGGGGGCCGCGGCAGCAGGCGACACTGCCAAGACCGGTCTATCGGACGGCAGGAGCATATCCGCGCGCGCATTGGCGGCCTCATCAAGCCAAACCGCCGGGGACGGAACCGGATCGACTCCAATCACCTCACCGGCCTCCAGAACACGGTGGCGATGCACATGACCTGGCTTGCGGCGGTTCACCTGCCTCCGGCCTGCCATGAGGAACCAGCTGGTCAGCGAGCCACGCATATCGACCACCAGATCCCAGCGCCGTCCAACGGTTGACGCCCATAAATCAAGCCAGTGCCCGCCGCGCTTCTTCTTCGCCATGACGAGGGTTTCAACAACACCAGGCGCAGCTCGAAACAAAGGCGCAGCCAAAGGTCCGCAGGCCACGGTGATTTGAGCGCCCGGATAGGTCCGCGCCAGATGCGCCAAGGGCCCTGAAAACAGAACCGCGTCGCCAATTCGCGTGGCGGTGATGAAGAGGATGCGCGTCATGGCGGCGAGGAAGTATACGCTTCGACGCCGTTAGACCAGCACCTGCCTCTTGAACCGGCCGCCCAACATGACGACTTTGCACTCCATGACTGAGACAGCCGCCTTTCTGACCGCCCTGCCCGATCGCGCCGTGATCGCCATCACCGGACCCGATGCTCGCAGCTTTCTCCAACGTGTGATCACGCGCGGTCCTGAGGACCTGACGCCAGGTCAAGCTCAGTTTAGCGCCCTGCTGACCCCTCAAGGTAAAGTCCTGGCAGATTTCGTCCTCTTTGATGATGACGACGGCGGTCTGTTCATAGACGTGCCGTCCAGCGAGGCCGCTGGGCTGCTCAAACGTTTCACCCTGTATCGTCTTCGTGCCGATGCACAGATCACGCTTCGCGAGGATCTTGATGTCGCTGCCGCCAACACGAGCAATGGCGAAGAGTTACAGACCGTCGGATTGGCTGTCGCGGCAGATCCACGCCATCCTGAGCTGGGGCTTCGAGCCATCGTTCCCAAGGGCGGTCCCTGCGATGAGGTCAAGGATTATCACCATCATCGCATCGCCCTTGGCGTGCCTGAATTTGGGGCCGACTACGGCTCGGCACAGGTCTTCTCCACCGATGTGAACCACGATCTGCTGGGTGGCGTGGACTATAAGAAAGGGTGCTTTGTCGGCCAGGAGGTCGCCAGCCGCATGCATCGCAAGGGCGGAGTCCGCAAGCGTACAATCGCCCTGTCGTTCGACACGGCCGCCCCAAGCGCGGGGACTGCGGTGTCGGCCGGCGACGTTGAGATCGGCACACTCACTTCGGTATCTGGGTCTACGGCCTTGGCGCTGGCACGCATTGATCGGCTGTCGCGAGCCCTCGACACCGGAGCGTCAGTGACCGCCCAAGACGCACCGGCGAAAATCCTCACCGATCTCAACACCCTGTAACTTGCCGTCGCTGCGCCGCCGCGCCAAGCTCGGGACAACAAGCAGAGGGACTGGCATGAGCGAGACCTGTACCTGGCAAGGTACCGAGCCCATTTATGTGGATTATCACGATACCGAGTGGGGTGTGCCGGAGTATGACGGTCGCACGCTGTGGGAAAAATTGATCCTGGATGGCTTTCAAGCCGGTCTGTCCTGGATCACGATTTTGAAAAAGCGGGATAATTTTCGTGAGGCCTTTGAAGGTTTCGATCCGGACCGCATTGCGCGCTACACCGAATCCGATATCGAACGACTGTTGGCCAATCCCGGGATTGTCCGGTCCCGATCCAAAATCGTCGCGACAATCGGCAATGCCCAAGCCTATCTGGATATGGAAGCGCGCGGCGAAGCGTTTTCACCCTTCCTGTGGAGTTTCGTCGGCGGGTCACCGATCCAAAATGAATTCGCGACGATGGCCGACGTTCCAGCTAAAACCGCCGAAAGCGAAGCCATGTCCAAAGCCTTGAAAAAGCGCGGCTTCAAGTTTTGCGGTCCGGTCATTGTCTATGCCTTCATGCAAGCCACCGGCCTTGTAAACGACCACCTGACAGGATGCCCGCGCCATGCGGTCATCAAAGCGATGGGAACCCAGCCATGACGGTCAAAGCCTTTGCAATCCTAGCCGTTTCACTGCCCTTGCTGGCCAGTTGCGCCGGCTATGAACCGCCGCCTGGCCATGCTCTCGATGTGTCCTGCGATACCGGTGGCCGGCATGGCCCCACCGGGGTTTTGGATTGGCACTGCATTGACGGCGATGGTGAGGAACGCCTCCGGCCGCAACCGCTCCATGAGGTCATTGCCGGCGCTCCGGAACCAGATGAGGACGACGGTTAGCCCGCGGCATAACTGACACCGGGAGTTCGGATAGGTTGGCCTGCTCGGCTGCCGCGGCTAAGTTGCCGACCGCAAACTGAATTAGATTCCCTTTGGAGCGCACTGATGACCCCTGCTGTCATCCGGTCTACCGGTCTGTGGACCCCTGAGAATTCCATCTCCAATGCCGAGCTCGTCGCAAGCTATAACGGTTATGTCGAGCGCTATAACACCGAGCATGCTGATGCCATCAACGCCGGCGAGATCGACGCGCTGGCCCCGTCATCGGTGGAGTTCATCGAAAAAGCCTCTGGCATTAAATCGCGTTTCGTCGTTGACAAGGACGGCGTGCTGGATGTCGACCGCATGGTCCCGCACATTCCGTCGCGCGATAATGAAGAGATTTCCGTGCTGGCCGAGATTGGCGTCAAAGCGTGCCGTGACGCGCTCGATCGCGCGGGGAAGAGCGCAGCGGATGTGGACGGCGTTATCGTTGCTGCGTCGAACATGCAGCGCGGCTACCCAGCCATGGCCATCGAAATCCAGGAGGCGCTGGGTATTGAAGGCTTTGGCTTTGATATGAATGTCGCTTGCTCTTCTGCGACCTTCGGGATTCAGGCCGCTGCGGATCAGATTGCTGCCGGACATGCCCGGGCCATTCTGGTGGTCAATCCTGAGATTTGCTCCGGCCATCTAAATTGGCGCGACCGCGACAGCCATTTCATCTTCGGCGATGTGGCCACAGCGATCCTCCTGGAGCGCGAGGATTTAGGCGAAGGCGGATGGAAGATTATTGGCACCAAGCTGAAAACGAAATTCTCCAATAATATTCGAAATAATTTCGGCTTCTTGAACCGTACCGAACGCGCCACTGGCGGCAACAAGCCGCTTCAAAATGGTGACCCTAAAGACGACAAGCTGTTTATCCAGGAAGGCCGCAAGGTTTTCAAAGAAGTCGTGCCCATGGTGTCTGACATGATCCGCGGGCATATGGATGAACTCGACCTGGCGGCGGACGACATGCGCCGGGTTTGGCTACACCAAGCCAATATCAACATGAATTTGATGATCGCGAAGAAAGTCTTTGGCCGAGATGCCGGTGGTGAGGATGCCCCCACAATCCTAGACGAGTACGCCAACACCTCTTCAGCGGGGTCTATCATCGCCTTCCACAAGCACTCTGATGACCTTGCCGCAGGCGATAAGGGCGTGATTTGCTCCTTTGGCGCGGGCTATTCGGCCGGCACTGTTTTTGTTGAGAAACTTCCGGCGTGAAGGCCTTAAGCGATCAGGACCTGCTGGCCAGGGTTCTGGCCAAGACTTGCGAATATCTCGACCACCCTGCGGTGGTCGGACATGAAGCCTCCTTCCTTGATCATATCGCACGAGACTTTGACGCGATTGGTGCAAAAACCCATCGTCCGGATCATCTGTGTGTGATCGAGCTGGGTCGGCCAGGGCCGGTCTTCCTGGCGCATGCCGACCGTCATGGCGCGGTCATCGATGGTGCCGGACAGGCAGTTTACGCTGTCCACGCATTCGTTACCGATGCGCGCAAGCAAGCCAAGCTGGACCCTGAAGCCCTGGACGAACTGGCAATCCGCTTAAGCGGGGCCGAAGTGTTTGCGTATGATCCGCAATGCGGAGGCCGGATTGCTTATGGCGAAATCACAGGCGTGGACGTGGACACCACACGGCGGGCGTTGCTGAGGACAGCAGGCCTACCCGATTTACCGACCGGAACACCGATTGCTCTGGCCAGAACACTTAAGCGCGGACAGTCGGGCTTCATCACAGGCCAGCTGGATAATGCCGCGCCGCTGGCCGCACTTCGCGTGGCTGCAGAGCTGGGTTTGGGCGGGACGATCGTCGTGACCTCGCAGGAGGAGTCCGGACACTCAGCCGAGCACATGCTGGCATGGGCCGAAGCTGGCGGACTTAAGCCAAACACCCAATTGGTGGTCTGTGATACCAGCCCGTTTGACGACGGTGCAGCCGCACTGGCAGGGGCTGTGGTTCTCCGACGCCGGGACGCGACATCGAGCTTCAATGCCGACCAGGTTTCAAAGCTGGAAACAGCGGCCGGTTCGGCAGGTGCGCCGATCATTTTCAAAGACAGTTTTATCGAGCGAGAGAATGACGCCCGCACCCGTCGCGGTGAAGCTCCAAAATCGATGGGCGATACCGAATTGGGCCAAGTTACAGCGCGCTCGAAAGGGCGCTATACCGGGGCGACGCTTCAGCTGCCGACCTTCGCATCGCCTGAGAAACGCGATTCCACCACGCCGCGCGCGCTAACCGCCTTTATCCGAACACTCCTGGCACTCTGATATCAAAAAAATGGCCCCGCCGGGGATCGGCAGGGCCAGTCAGGGAGGAAGAGTTAAGGCGGGCGCGCGACCCTCTAACGCGCGCCCGCCTGGCTAGACGTCAACTGCTCTCCCCGTGCAGCGCAACATCCAGCCCTGTGACTTCGTCGTCTTCATCGACTCGCAGCTTGATCACCCGATTCAAAACCCAGGCGATGGCAAACGTAGCGACCGCGCACCAGGCCGCAGCAGCCAATGCACCCCAGGTTTGGGTCCACACCAGCATCACATTGCCTTCAACCGCTCCACCGGTGCCGCCAATGGCCTGGGCGGCGAACACGCCGGTCAGGACCGCGCCGACAAACCCGCCAATGCCGTGCAATCCAAAGGCATCCAGGCTGTCATCGAATTTCAGCGCAGCTTTCAGACCTGTGACGGCGTAATAGCAGGCCACCGACGCCAGCGCGCCAATAATGAAAGCTGCATAAGGTTCAACAAAGCCAGCCGCCGGCGTGATGCCTACAAGGCCCGCCACAGCGCCAGACGCCGCACCCAGGACGCTGGGTTTACCTCGGGTGATCCACTCTAGGAGCGCCCAAACAAGGGCCGCTGTCGCCGCCGCAATCTGGGTGACAAGCGCGGCATGGGCCGCCAGCGCATTGGCCGCCAGGGCTGACCCACCATTAAAGCCAAACCAGCCCACCCAGAGCAGACCCGCACCGATCACCGTCAGGACCAGGTTATGGGGCGGGTGGCCCTCCTTGGGGAAGCCCCGGCGCGGGCCTAGCACGAGCGCCAGCACCAGACCTGCGACGCCAGAATTGATGTGCACAACCGCTCCACCGGCGAAGTCGAGCACGCCGGCGTCGTATAAAAAACCCTCACCCCAGACCCAGTGGGCGATCGGGGCGTAGACGACAAGCAGCCAGATCGGAATGAAAATCATCCAGGCTTTGAAGCTCATGCGTTCAGCCACCGCGCCGGCGATAATGGCGACCGTTATGATCGCAAATGTCATCTGAAACAGGATGAAGACCGCTTCAGGCAGACCGGCTGCTTCGCTCTCGGTCGACAACCCGGCTAGAAACAAGCGGTCAAATCCGCCGAAGAGATTGGTTCCGCCTCCTCCAAAGGCGAAGGAGTAGCCTGCGACCGTCCACACCACTGTGACAACGCCGGCGGCACCCAGGGCTGTCATCAGCATCGCCAGCACATTCTGCCGACGCACCATGCCACCATAGAAGAGCGCCAAGCCAGGCAAGGTCATCATCAGGACGAGCGCGCACGCGGTTAAAATCCACGCGACATCGCCGCCGGCAAAAACTGGGGCTGGTGTGTCCATCTTGAAGTCCTTTGGTTCGCAGTTTTTAGCGCGAGTGGGAGCCCGGGAGCCTTCAAGCGGTTGGCCGGGGAGTCAGGGCCAAGACCTCATTTTGCACTGCAGCACCCGCACGGTGCCGCACCATGAGGCAGGATTGCACGCAAATCGGGCAGACTTCCCACAATGGGCTCAAGGCATACATTTCTACTGACAGGGGATTTTTTGACAGCTAACTCTGGCTTTAGGAGACTCACCATGGCAAACCCTGCACAGCCGAAACCTCACTATCACGGCCACCGTGATCGCCTCCGGGCCCGGTTTGCCGAAAGGGGCGGTGTCGCTCTGGCTGACTATGAATTGCTGGAGCTGGCCTTATTCCGCTCCATTCCACGCCGGGATGTGAAACCGATTGCCAAAGCCTTGCTCGATGAATTTGGCGATCTGAGTCGCGTATGCGGCGCTCGGGTAGAGCAGCTTACGGCGGTCACAGGGATATCGGAGAAGACCGCCCTGGACATCAAGCTGGTCCAAACTCTGGCAGAACGGATCACTCGGGAGCAAGTGACGGGGCGGACCATTATCTCGTCCTGGTCAGCGTTGCTGGATTATCTGCGCGTCTCGCTCCAGCACAGCCCCACAGAAGAATTCCGCGTCCTCTTCCTAGACAAGAAAAACCGCTTGATCCGCGATGAATTGAAGGCCATGGGCACCGTCGACCATGCGCCGGTCTATCCGCGGGAAATTGTGAAAAAGGCCATCGCGCTCGACGCCAGTGCGCTCATTCTGGTGCACAATCACCCCAGTGGGGACCCAACACCCAGCCAAGCCGATATTGATATGACACGGCGGATCACAGACGCAGCCCAGCCTTTCGACATTGTCGTGCACGACCACATCGTGGTGGGGCGGGAGCAAACCGCAAGCTTTAAGGCGTTGGGATTGCTTTAGCTTGGCGGCGGAGCCAGCGGCTGCCAGAGCTCAATCTTGATCCCGTTGGGATCCATGATCCAAGCGAATTTGCCATAGTCATAGGTCTCCGGCTCACCTACCAAGGGGACCTGCTTCTCGGCCAGACGCGTCATCATGGCGTCCAGATCATCGACCATCAGGTTGATCATGAAGCTTTTTTCGGACGGGCCGAAATATTCCACATCCTTCTCGAAATGACCGAAAATTGTGCGCCCGCCCTCACCGAACGCGCTGGCGGAACCTGAGTGCAGAAAGTCGTACCCACCATATTGGTTAGGCTCCATGCCCAGCACATCTTTATACCAATCCACGGAGGCTTTCGCGTCTTCACACTTGATGAACACGCCACCGACACCTAACACCGCCATCTCGTCTTCTCCGCCCAAAAGTTTTCCACAATTTTCTCAGGGTTACCTATGAGCACCGCGCCGTCCAATTATTTCACTCATCTTGAATGCTCCATGACGGGTGCGGTTTTGCCCAATGACCGTGCGCATAATCTGTCTCCGGAGGGCTGGCCTCTGCTCGCCCGCTATGATCTGGACAGCTTGAAGCACCAAGTGGACCGTTACGAAATCGCCGCGCGCGACAGTGTTTGCTATCCCGGTTTCTGGAAGTGGCGCGAGCTGCTGCCGGTCAAAGACGCCACGCACGTCACGACGCTGGGCGAAGTGGACACTCCGCTTGTGGACACGCGTAACACAGCCGCGAAGATCGGTCTGACGGGGCCACTTCTGGTCAAAGATGAAGGGCGCTTGCCAACCGGAAGCTTTAAGGCGCGCGGCCTGGGCATGGCGGTCTCCATGGCCCGGAGCTTTGGCATCACCCGCATGGCCATGCCCACGAATGGCAATGCAGGCGCGGCCCTGTCGGCGTATGGCGCGGCGGCTGGCATTGAGACCTATGCCTTTTGTCCCGAAGACACCCCGGACGTGAATGTGCGCGAGATTTCTGCCCAGGGCGGCAAGGTGTTTCGCGTCAATGGCCTGATCCATCAGTGCGGCGCGATTGTCGGTGCGCTGAAAGACGAGATGGGCTGGTTTGATGTTTCGACGCTGAAAGAGCCCTATCGAATCGAAGGCAAGAAAACGATGGGTATCGAGCTGGCCTTTCAGCTCGGTTGGACGCTTCCAGAGGCCATCTTCTACCCCACGGGCGGTGGAACAGGCCTGATCGGCATGTGGAAAGCCTTTGATGAAATGGAAAAACTCGGCTGGATCGGCTCGGAGCGCCCGAAGATGTTCGCGGTCCAAGCCGAAGGCTGCGCCCCCATCGTCAAGGCTTTTGAGGCCGGAGAGGAGCACGCCGAGGAATGTGTGGACGCCCACACCTTCGCAGCGGGAATTCGCGTTCCTAAAGCGATCGGAGACTTCCTGATCCTGCGGGCGGTGCGCGAAAGCGGCGGTTCGGCCCTGGCGGTCGACGATGCCAGGATTGAAAAGGCGCGGACGCTATGCGCCTACGAAGATGGACTTCTATTGTGTCCAGAAGGTGCTGCGACTTTGGCTGCCGCTGAGCAGGCTGTGAGCGATGGCCTGATCGCGAAGGATGCCCGTGTGATGCTGTTCAACTGTGGCACGGGCCTGAAATATCCACTGCCTGACACGTCAAAATGGATCGACCGCAATCAAAAATTGACTGCAGACTTACTGAAATTTTGAACAATCCACTGCGCGATGGGTCTACATCAGCGCCATCAAGGGTTAGATACGAGATTAATCCTGACGACGTCTGAGATTCGCTGCTATGGCCGAGACAAACGCCCCTGAAACTTCGCCGCGGGTTGGAGCGACGGCTTGGTCGGCCTTGGGTGTCTTGGTCATTGTCTACCTGGTCAATTTCATGGACCGGCAGCTCTTCGCCGTTCTTCAGGAGTCTATCCGCGCCGATCTGGATCTGAGCGACAGCCAGCTGGCGCTTCTGGGCGGGACCATGTTTGCGTTGTTTTACGCCACGCTGGGCGTGCCAATCGCCTGGCTGGGCGATCGCACCGACCGCGTGCGCTTGATTGCCATCAGCTGTGCGGTCTGGAGCGTCTTTACTGCGCTCTCAGGCGCGGCGAACAGCTTCCTACAAATGGCGCTCGCCCGCATTGGTGTTGCAACGGGTGAAGCCGGCGGCGTAGCACCCTCCTATTCGGTCATTTCAGACTATTTCCCGGCCACGCAGCGTGGCTTGGCCATGGGAATTTTCACGATTGGCGCGCCTTTAGGACTTATGGCCGGCACCATTCTGGGTGGGGCCGTCGCGGGGGCCGTGGGCTGGCGCTGGGCCTTTGTCCTGATCGGTCTACCGGGCCTACTCCTGGCCGTGGCGCTCATCCTGATCGTCAAAGAGCCCAAACGCGGCGCGATGGATGGCCCCGAGGACGCCGCTGCTCCAGCCCCAAAGCCCTTGCAGGCCCTCAAGACGGTTTATGAAAAGCCGAGCCTTCTGCTTTTGTCTCTGGCGTCAGCGGCGACATCATTTGCCGGCTATGGCCTCTATCAGTGGGTGCCATCCTTCCTGCAACGCTCCCAAGGCTTCAGTGAAACCCAGGTTGGCGTCCTCCTCGGTCCGCTTTTCCTGTTGGGGATATTTGGGGCTATTGGAGGCGGCTGGATTGCGGACCGCCTCGGACGGAATGACAAAGCAGCTTACGCCTTCGTCCCTGCCGCAAGCGTGGCGCTGTGTGCGCCCTTTTTTCTCACCGCTGTCTTGGTCACCGATGGCGGACTGAGCTTAGCGTTCATCGCCATTCCGATCCTGCTCGGTTATGCCTGGGTCGGTCCGACTTTGGCCGCCGCTCAAACGCTGACGCAGCCGACCATGCGCGCGACGATCGCGGCCGTCATCGCCTTTTTCAACAATCTGATCGGCATCGGCCTGGGACCGCTCTTTATCGGGGTCCTGTCCGACTTCCTTGCCCCAAGCCTGGGCGAAGGTGAAGCCTTGCGGATCGCACTGGCGATGGGCGTGGGCATGTTTGGGGTCGCTTCAGCCTTGTTTGTGGCGGCGGGAATCGTCCTGAAACGCGATCTGAAGCGCATGGGCAAGGCTTGACAGGCCCAGCCGACGGGCGCACTCCGCAGCCCATGCAAATCTGCCCCACCTCCACTGGCTAAAGGCTGAGCGATGATCCCGCGCTACACCCGTCCTGAAATGGCTGACATCTGGTCCCAGCAGACCAAATACCGCATCTGGTTTGAGATCGAAGCCCATGCCACCGATAGGCTGGCCGAATTGGGTGTGGTTCCAACCGAGGCCGCCAAGGCCGTCTGGAAAGCCAAGGACATGACCTTCGACGTCGATCGCATCGACGAGATCGAGCGCGAGGTGAAACACGACGTTATTGCCTTCCTGACCCACCTGGCTGAGCTGGTGGGAGACGACGCGCGCTTTGTCCACCAGGGCCTGACCAGCTCCGATGTGCTGGACACCTGCCTGGCGGTCCAGATGACCCGCAGCGCGGACCTGCTGCTTGCGGGTGTCGACCGGGTCATGGCCGCGTTGAAGAAACGGGCCTTCGAACATAAGACGACGACCTGTATTGGCCGCTCCCACGGCATCCACGCCGAACCCACCACAATGGGTCTGAAATTCGCGCGTTTCTTTGCTGAATTCGCCCGCAATCGCGAGCGCCTTGTCCAGGCACGCGCCGAGATCGCCACCTGTGCCATTTCAGGCGCCGTGGGTACATTCGCCAATGTCGACCCAAGCGTTGAAGCCCATGTGGCTGAGCAGCTGGGCCTCGCGGTTGAACCGGTCTCCACCCAAGTGATTCCGCGCGACCGCCATGCAGCCTTTTTTGCGACCTTGGGCTTGATCGCCTCTGCGATAGAAAATCTGGCGGTGGAAGTGCGCCACCTGCAGCGCTCTGAAGTACGCGAGGCGCAGGAATACTTTTCCAAGGGCCAGAAGGGCTCCTCGGCAATGCCGCACAAGCGCAACCCGATCCTGACGGAGAATCTCACCGGTCTTGCCCGCCTGGTCCGTTCGGCGGTCACACCAGCGATGGAAAATGTCGCGCTTTGGCATGAACGCGACATCTCCCACTCCTCAGTGGAACGCGGCATCGGCCCGGATGCCTGTGTGCACTTGGACTTCGCCCTGCACCGCACGGCCTCCATGGTCGAAGGCCTAATCGTGCATGCGGACCGTTGCCGGGAGAATTTGGACACCTATGGCGGCATTCATAACTCCCAGCGCGTCTTGCTCGCTCTGACCCAAGCCGGGGCGAGCCGGGAAGACGGCTATCGCCTTGTCCAGCGCAATGGCATGAAGACCTGGGATGAAGGCGGGCTCCTGGTGGAGCATCTGAAAGCTGACGATGATGTCCGTGGCTTCCTGTCCGATGCGCAGATCGAAGCCTGCTTTGATGAGGGCTATCATCTCAAGCATGTCGATACGATCTTTGCCCGGGTGTTCAGCGAGGCTTAGTCCAGTAGTTTGGCGCGCAGCGTGTCGTCTGGAACAGCGCACAAATCCCCACGTCCGAACCAGGCGATGCGGTTGCTGGCGACAACTCTGTAGAGCGGCTCGCGGATGAAACGCGGCAGGATGCGTCCGATCTGGGTGATCGGGCCGTAAGGCATAGACAGGTGTGAGCCTGCGCGAATGATCGCATCTGAACCGGTTAGCGCCTTATCGCCATCGATCAGCAACCAGCTCCAGGGATCGCCCGGATCAAAACCATGGCGGTGCAGCAACGCCGCGCCCGTCTTCGACTGCACCGTTGTGATGCGGAAAACATCGTGTGTGTCATGGCGCGCGATTGTGCGTGCGCCCCAGCTGCACAGGGCGCATTCACCGTCCATAACAAGGATGATTTGGCCCTGCGCCTGGGCGAGCGCGGGAAGGTTGTCGCGCAGGGCCTAAGCCTCGTTGCGGACCTGCTCGCGGGCGTCCTCGAGCAGCTGTTCCATGCGATGGCGGATCTGATGGTCTGACTGTTCCACACCGCGCGCATCGAAGTCGCCGCGCACCTTGCGAAAGACGTCTTCGTGGCCGACTTCTTCAAAGTCGGCTTTGACCACTTCCTTGGCGTAGGCTTCCGCCTCGTCGCCCGTCATGCCCATCAGCCCAGCGGCCCAAAGGCCCAAAAGCTTGTTGCGGCGCGCTGTCGCCTTGAATTCGATCTCCTGATCATGGGCGTAGCGGCCTTCAAAGGCATTTTCGCGATCGTCAAACCCGGACATGTCATCCCCGTTGCTGGAAGTGAGCCTACTCCTCTCAAGT
Source organism: Oceanicaulis sp. (assembly GCA_028280165.1). Classification (GTDB taxonomy): domain Bacteria; phylum Pseudomonadota; class Alphaproteobacteria; order Caulobacterales; family Maricaulaceae; genus Oceanicaulis. The sequence continues at coordinate 40,578 of JANQMI010000021.1, forward strand.
AGCTAAACCCGCGCGCGCGTTCAATGGATAACAGCCGCGCAGTGCGCCAGTTGCGACCAATCGACGAGACGGAGTAATGTGCGCGCCGCGGCCCGGCTCTCGGGCCGCTGCGTCTTTTGACCGTCGCTGATGCGCCCCCATCTCGATTGAAGACCGATGTCCCGCCGTAAAAAGCTCTACGAAGGCAAAGCCAAGATTCTCTATGAGGGCCCGGAGCCCGGCACCGTGGTCGCCTATTTCAAGGACGACGCAACGGCCTTTAATGCGCAGAAGAAGGCCGTGCTTGAAGGCAAAGGCGTCCTGAATAATCGCATCAGCGAATACATCATGGGCCACCTTAATCGCATCGGGGTGCCGACCCACTTCATCAAGCGGCTGAATATGCGCGAGCAGCTGCTGCGCGAAGTTGAGATCATTCCGCTGGAAGTGGTGGTGCGCAATGTCGCCGCCGGCTCCATCGCCCAGCGCCTCGGCCTGACCGAAGGTGAGCCCCTGCCCCGCTCAATCGTGGAGTTCTACTACAAGAATGACGAGCTTCAGGACCCTCTGGTCGCCGAAGAACACATCACCGCGTTTAATTGGGCCTCGACCCAGGACATCGACGAAATGCTCGCCATGGCCCTGCGAGTGAATGACTTTGTCGGTGGGCTGTTCGCCGCGGCCGGTATTCGCCTGGTCGACTTCAAACTGGAGTTTGGCCGGGTCTACGACCAGAACGACCTGATGCGGGTCATCCTGGCCGATGAGATCAGCCCTGACAGCTGCCGGCTGTGGGACATGGACACGAACGAAAAAATGGATAAAGACCGCTTCCGGCGGGACCTCGGCGATGTAACCGAGGCCTATGCAGAAGTGGCCAGACGGCTTGGGATCATAAAAGAATCCACCGTCGTCAGTATTGATGAGGCAAGTCCATGAAAGCGCGCGTCCATGTTTATCTGAAACCCGGCGTCCTGGACCCTCAGGGACAGGCGGTCGCGACCTCGCTCAATCATCTGGGTTTTGAAGAAGTCACGGCGGCACGCCAGGGCAAATTCATTGAAATCGACCTGGACACCGCCGATGCCGAAGAAGCTGAAAAGCGGGTCGCGGAGATGTGTGACAAGCTCTTGGCCAACCCGGTGATCGAAAACTACGACATTGAGCTGAGCGCTTAACTCGCCAAGCCCTGGAGTCTTGGCGCACATGGCAATTTATGGCAATATTTGCCATAAATGCTGAAGGAGTACGCCATGGCCACGATGAATGTCTCTTTGCCGGATGCTTTGAAAGCCGTCGTGGAAGACCGCGTGGCTTCCGGGGAATACGCCAGCGCCAGCGACTATGTTCGTGATCTTGTGCGCAAGGATGAAGACGCCAAACGCAAGTGGATTGAGTATCGCCGCCTGGTGCAAGAGGGCATCGATAGCGGCGTTAGCGACGTGACTTTTGACCAAGCCTGGAAAGAAGGGATTGAACAGGCACGGGCAAATGGCGCGAAAGATTGAGCTTTCGCCAGCCGCCCGTGTCGATATCGCGAGTATTGCTAATTATGGCGCAACTGAATTCGGGATTATCGCTGCCGACCAATATCGCGAAGCGCTTGAGGAAAAACTGCGACTGATCGCAGATTTTCCGGAAGTTGGAGCAACAGACCCAATGCTTGGCAAGGGTGTGCGAGGTCTGACAGCCATGTCCCACCGGATTATCTACCGCATCACTAAGAACAACCTACTCATCCTGCGCATCCTTCACCTCCGCCAGCTGCCTCCCGGCCTGGATTAGCGCACTTTTGTCCGCTTAACCCATCTCGCCAAATGCGCGCGTCCCTGCTAAAGCGCAGAGCCATGAAAAGCGCCGTCATTGTATACCCCGGCTCCAATTGCGACCGCGATGCTGCGGTGGCGATTGAGCGTGTCACCGGCCATGCGCCGGCCATGGTCTGGCACGGCGATAGCGCCCTGCCCGAAGGCCTTGATTTCATTATGGTCCCCGGGGGGTTCTCCTATGGTGACTATCTGCGCTGTGGCGCGATCGCGGCGCGATCGCCAGTGACCGCGGACCTGATTAAGAAAGCGGAGACCGGCGTACCGATTCTCGGCGTCTGCAACGGCTTCCAGATTCTGATCGAGGCCGGGCTGCTGCCCGGTGCCCTGATGCGCAATGAAGGTCTGCACTTTGTTTGCGAACGCGCACCGCTGCTGGTGGAAACGTCAAACACCCGCTTCACCTCGGCTTATGGCGACAACAAAGAGCTGATCATCCCGATCGCCCACCATGATGGCAATTACTTCGCCGACGCTGAAATGCTTGACCGCCTGGAGGGTGAAGGCCAGGTGGCCTTCCGCTACGGCAACAACCCCAATGGCTCAGCGCGCGACATTGCAGGCATCACAAATAAAGCGGGCAATGTGCTGGGCATGATGCCCCACCCGGAACGCGCTGTGGACACGCGCCACGGCGGCACCGATGGCGTGAAATTGTTTGAAAGCGTGATGGGGAGTGTGCAGTGACCGAGATCGCCCCGCACGAGCGCTATGCCGACGGTATCACTGAGGAAACCGTCCTCGAGCACGTCACGGCCGATGAATATGAGATTATTCTCAATGAGCTCGGTCGTGCACCGAACCTGGTGGAACTAGGTATTTTTTCGGTGATGTGGTCGGAGCATTGCTCCTACAAATCCTCACGCCTGCACCTGGCGAAATTCCCGACCAGCGGTGAGAAAGTCATCTACGGTCCTGGCGAAAATGCGGGCGTCGTGGATATCGGCGATGGCCAGGCGGCGATCTTCAAGATGGAGAGCCACAACCACCCCAGCTTCATCGAGCCCTATCAGGGCGCGGCGACCGGTGTCGGAGGCATTCTGCGCGATGTCTTCACTATGGGGGCGCGCCCGGTCGCCCTGATGAATGCGCTGCGCTTTGGGGCCCCGGACCATCCCAAGACCCGCCAGCTGGTGGCTGGTGTGACCGCAGGGATTGGTGGTTATGGCAATTGCGTGGGTGTGCCCACAGTCGGTGGCGAGACCAATTTCGACAAGGGCTATAACGAAAACATCCTTGTGAACGCCATGGCGGTCGGTCTGGCCGATGCCGACAAGATCTTCACCGCCGCGGCGCGCGAGCCGGGTTTCCCGGTGCTGTATGTCGGTGCAAAAACAGGCCGCGACGGTATCCACGGCGCGACTATGGCCTCGGCGGAATTTGGCGAAGGCAGTGAAGAAAAACGCCCGACCGTTCAGGTTGGCGACCCCTTCACCGAAAAGAAGCTGATCGAAGCCTGTCTGGAGCTGATGGCCGAGGACGCTATCAGTTCGATCCAGGATATGGGCGCGGCCGGCTTGACTTCATCATCTGTGGAGATGGCCTCCTCTGGTGGATTGGGCATTGAGCTGAATCTAGACCACGTGCCTCAACGCGAAGAGGCCATGACCGCTTATGAAATGATGCTGTCGGAAAGCCAGGAACGCATGCTGATGATCGTCAAGCCCGGGCGTGAACCTGTGGCTGAGCGCATTTTCAAGAAATGGGATTTGGACGTTGCGACAATCGGCAAGACCGCTGAGCACGGCCGCCTTGTCCTGCGCCATAAGGGCGATGTGGTGTGCGACCTGCCACTAGATCCGATTGGCGAGAACGCCCCGAAATATGATCGTCCGCACTTCCCCGCTGAAGCGCGCGCGCAGATCGACCCGTCCGATCTGCATCAGCCTGAGCATCTGGGCGAAGTGCTGGCTGAGCTGATGGCGACGCCGGACATGGCCTCAAAACGCTGGATCTGGAGTCAGTATGACCGCCATGTGATGGCCGATACTGCGGCCAGCTCAGAAGACTCGGCAGACGCCGCCATCGTGCGGGTGCATGGCACCGAAAAAGCGCTTGCCATCACCACCGACTGCACCCCGCGCTACTGCGATGCAGACCCTTATGAGGGCGGTAAGCAGGCGGTGGCCGAAGCCTGGCGCAACCTGACCGCTGTGGGCGCAGACCCGATCGCGATCACCGACTGTTTGAATTTCGGCAACCCTGAACGCCCTGAAATCATGGGCCAATTTGTGGGCTGCGTCGAAGGCATGGCTGAAGCCTGCAAAGTGCTCGACTTTCCCGTCGTGTCCGGCAATGTCTCGCTCTATAACGAAACCGATGGCCGTGCGATCCCGCCCACGCCCGCGGTGGGAGGGCTGGGCCTGATCCCGGATATGGACAAGCGCGCCGACTTTGGCGGCGTGGAAGATGGTGATGTCATCCTTCTGGTCGGTGAAACGACGGGTGCGCTCGGCGCGTCGCTCTACATGCGCCATATCGAAGGCAAGGAAGCGGGCAATGCCCCGCGCGTCGACCTTGCCGCTGAGAAGCGCAATGGCGACTATGTCCGCGCCGAAATCCGCGCCGGTCGCGCTAAAGCGGTTCATGATTTGTCAGATGGCGGGCTGGCCTGTGCGGCCGCCGACATGGCGCTGGCGTCCGGCACAGGCATCAAGCTGGCCTATGAAGGGCCAGTCCCGCACTTTGCCTGGATGTTCGGAGAGGATCAGGGCCGCTACCTGATGGCCGCGAGCGCGGATCATGCCGAAGCCATGCTGGCGGCTGCGCGTGAACAATCGGTCCCGGTCCAGGTCATTGGCCTAGCTGGCGGGCGCTTCATCTCGATCAATGGCGGGCATGCGGTGGATCTCATTCGCCTGAAACAAGCCTTTGAGAACTGGTTGCCAGAGCTGATGGCCGGTGAACCGGAAGCGAATGTAGCGGAGTAGAATTCTCCAGAGGCTCGGCGGGTCTAGCGCGAGCCGTGTCAGGTCCAAACAGTCTTTCCCCTTCGCCCAACTTCCTCTTTGCTGACCCTGAACCGAGTTCGGGGTCGGGAAAGAGAGCGTTTGGGGCGTAGAGACTGCCTTTCCAAGCGTCCGGTCGATTCTGAGTACACCGTGAGCCGATTTGGCGCTCTAATGCGTCAATGTGGCCACAGGGGATTTTGGACTCATGACTAGACCGACGGCGCTTCAAGCCTGTGCGTGTCTTCTCGCACTGCTTTCCTTCATTGCCGGTGATCCACCAGCGCACGCCCAGACAGTCACAATCGTCGGAACCCAGCATCTGAGAGGTCTGGATCCCGCCCCCAGCCCTGAGCAGCTGAACCATGCCGTCGAAGCCATGTCGGCCTTTCAGCCCACCCAGGTCTGCGTTGAACGGATGAGTGGCGAGCGGCTCCAGGCCCTGTCTCAGGACCTGATGCGCCATGGCATGGCCTTAAGCCCGGATACGCATGGCCGCCCCCTGGGAACCCAGATCATACCGTTGGGTAAGACCATGCAGACCTGGCTTGAGGTCCGCCCAGCCGACGCGCGCGACCGGGCTCGTGATCTGGCCTCGCGCTGGGATGAGCTGGATTTCGACAGCCGCATTGAACTCATTGGTCTACAGATCGCCGGATATGAATTTCATTCCGCGGTTCTGAATTGGTCCTATCTCAGTGAGCCTGAGCGAGAGGCCGCCGCCGAAGATATCCTGGCTTCAGTCTCAAACCCATTGACGGACATGCTCAACAGCGTGGATGAAGTCTACTCCTTGGCTGTCCCCCTCGCCCGACAGGCGGGCTTGCACGCGCTTTGCACCGCCGATTCACAGGAATACGAGGCCGCGGGTATGAGGGCTGCCATCGATCACGGTGGAATGGAACGCCTCTCCAGTCCAGATATCGCATCCAGACTCGAGGCCTATATGGCCCAGATGGACTCCGTGTGGCAGCCAGATAGCGGGGCAGACGCCTTGACCCGCATGCTGGCTTATATGAACAGCGAATCCTTCGTCGAATACGACCTTGAAAACCAATGGGAATTGCTCCGCGAATACGATAATGCGGATGGTGCATTTCAACGCCGGCTCATGTACTGGCACGCCCGCACCGCTCAGATTTCCTCGGAGCTCTTTCGGGCGCTCGCGCAAGGCCAGGACGAGCGTGTGCTGTTCATCGTGGGCGCGGCTCATCGCGCCTTCAACGAAGCGGAATTGCGCTCCCAGCCCTGGGTGAGCGTCGAACCGGCCGCTCCGCTGTTTGAGGCCTCCCCTTAGGAGCTATTCGGCACGCCAGCAGCCAGCCCGACCTGGCCTCTAGCCTTCTGCCTCACTGACGCACAGATGGGTCGAGGCGGTGTACTCATAAGCGCCGCCAACCCAGCCCTTGATGCGCGGATGAACGATCCAGGCCCGCTCCAGGTGGAAGAGCGGCGCGATGGCGAAATCGTCCAGTGCGATTTGTTCAGCTTGGCGGAACAGCTCCGCGCGGGCTGCCGGGTCCTGTTCATTTTGAGCCGCCACGAGCAGCGCCTCAACATCCTCATTGCTCCAGCCGGAGAAATTGCCGGCTGCGCCTTCAGCAATGACGTCGAGCATGTAGGAGGTATCGCGAACCGACGCGACCCAGCCGCCCAGCGCTGCATCGAAATTGCCGGCGCGCAGATTTTGATAATGGACCGCCGCCTCAGAGCTGAAAATCTCGACCTGGACCCAGTCGGCCAGGCTATTCCAGTCGTTCTGAAGCGCAGGCGCAAACCGGTCGCCATTGCCCCCGGACGGATAGGCGAACTCAAAGGTCAGCGGGTTGTCCGGGCCAAAGCCGGCCTCGGTGAGCAATTGCAGCGCACGGGCCCGGCGTGAGTCCAAGGACTCGCTTCCCCAGGCAATGTCAGCGGTCGGATAGGGATCGGCCAGATTCTCTGGCACCAGCCCTTGTGCAACCACGAGGCTGTTGGGAATGACTTCGGTGAAGGCAAACTCGCGGTCGATTGCGATGCCCAAGGCTTCGCGAACGCGGCGGTCGCCAAACGGCTCACGCTCGGTATTGCCCGTAAAGTAGAAGGTCGTCGGCGGCTGGACCCTGCGGATATGGTTGGGAAGGTCGGCTTCCACACGCGCCAGCATGGATGGCGGGACCGAGGAGGCAATGTCCAGCTCGCCCGCTCGTGCCAGGCGTGCCGCGGTTTCAGGCGCATTGATGGGGAAGTTAAACACCTCGTCAAAACAGACATTAGCCGTGTCGTAGAAGCGCTCATTGCGGCGCAGAACCGCCTGCGCCCCAACGGTGCGCTCCACCAGCGTGTAAGCCCCATTCACGACGATGTTTTCTGGCAAGGTCCAGGCATCGCCATACGCCTCGATGACGTGGCCCGGCAGCACTGATCCGCGCCCGTCAGCCAGCAGTTGAGGCAGGAAAGGCATGGGGTGAACCAGGCTGATCTCCACGGTTCGCGGGTCGCGCGCGGCCACGCCCAGCGTCTGCGGATCGGCCTGTCCATTCAGGATGGCTTCGGCGTTCACCACCGGCCCGAACACTTCGACATAGGCCGCGGCGGTTGCCGGATCGACGGCCCGCCGAAAGCTGTAAACCACATCATCGGCGGTAATCGCGCGGCCATCAGACCAAACGATGTCGTCGCGAAGCGTGAAGGTCCAGATCAGGCCATCTTCAGACTGGGTAAAGCTCTCGGCCAACGCCAGTTCTGGACGGCCGTCCGGGCCGCGGCGCATGAGGCCCACAAATAAGTCGGCGGTAAGCACCTGGACCCAGGCCCCGCCGGCTTTATGGGGGTCAACCGCGTCAATCTCAGGCCCGTCATTGCGATACAGGACACCCGATTGAAGCCGGTCGATCTGTGTGACCTCTCGAGCCTCACCGCAGGCAACCAGCACAAAAACACTCGCAAGTCCCAAGAGACGCAACTTCATGGCATTTTCCTGTTGTTGTTAGCCCAAAGGCCTTAGCTGGCTTCAGCACGCAGCGTTTGCAGCACGTATTGGCCCTGGCGGTTTAAGCTGAACAAGACCGGGTTTCCGCCTTCCGCTGCGCTTTCAGCCAAGGCCCGCGCCTGATCCATATCGTCAACGCGGGTCCAGGCAATTTCTTCGACGACGTCGCCCACACGCACCTTGCCGGCCGCATCGCTGTCCGGATCAACGGCGGTCACCACAAGGCCTTCAGCATCGGGGTGAACACGGTGCCGGCGACGCAGTTGAGCGGTCAGGGGCTCAAGCGTCAGGCCGAAAACATCATCGCCAAGCGTGATTTCAGGCGTTTCATCGCGCGGGGTGGCACCGATGGGCGCACGGTCCCCGCGTTCATTGAGGCGCTCGATCGTCACTTCCAGGGTTAGAGCCCGTCCCCGGCGGAAGACTTCCACCTCCACCATCGCGCCCGGCTCAGTTTCAGCCACGATGCGCACCAGGGCCCGGTCGTCAGCGACAGGACGCCCGGCAATGGCCAGCACGACATCACCGACCTGAAGATCGGATTCGCCCGCCGGTCCTTCCGGATCAATGCGCGTCAGGATGGCCCCGCGAGCGTTAGACAGGCCCATGGCGGTCGCCATGTCTTGAGTCACGGGCTGAACCCGCACACCCAGCCAGCCCCGCCGCGCCTCTCCAAATTCGATCAGCTGATCGACAATCGGCGCGGCCACACGGCTGGGAATGGAAAACGAGATACCCACGCTCGCTCCGGTCGGCGAGAAGATCGCCGTGTTCACACCGATCACCTCGCCATCCATGTTGAACAGAGGGCCGCCGGAATTCCCCGAATTGATCGCCACATCGGTCTGGAGATAGTCGTCGTAGCGTCCACCAATATCGCGTCCCTGGGCACTCACCACGCCCGCCGTCAGCGATCCGCCAAGACCAAAAGGATTGCCGATGGCGACCACCCATTCGCCGACGCGCAGCGTGTCGCTGTCACCGAAACTGACAAAGACCAGCGGCTCGCCGGCATCGACGCGCAGCACGGCCAGGTCGGTCGCCGGATCACGACCGATGATCTCAGCGGGCAACACCGTGCCATCCTGCAGGACGACCTCGACCTCGTCGGCTTCATCAATGACGTGATCATTCGTCACCACAAGCCCCGCAGCATCGATAATGAAACCTGAGCCGAGCGAGCGCTCCACCCGCGGGCCATCACCGAGCATGTCATTGAACCGTTCCAGCGGAGACCCGGGCGGGAAGACCGGAATACCCTCGCCTTCACCGATGCGGTTCGCCGTCGAGATATTCACCACCGCCGGGCTCAATGCATCATTGAGATCGGCGAACCCCGTATTGGGTTGTGCCGCGGCCGATCCGCCCATGAGAGCGGCCAACGAAAAAAGGGCGAATATCAACACGCGCATGGAGGGCTCCAAACCAATCTTTGGCCAACGCTAGCAGAGCAAAGGGCCACTCGCCATAAATCCACCACGCCGAACGCAGCATGCCCAATGAAATATGTGTGAGCCGGCGGGAAGGAAAAGCGTGACCAGGGCTAAAGACGCAGCTCAACCGCACGGGCATAAGCGGCGTTCAGCGCCGACGCGAGCGACTCATCCAGGCGACCCTCCGCGTTCAGCGCGGCTAATCCTGCGGCCGTGGTGCCGCCTTGGCTGGTGATTGACTGGCGCAAGGCCTCGAATGTGCGGTTGTCGTCCGCCGCCAGAAGCAGGCTGCCCAACATGGTCTCAACAACCAGCTTGCGGGCCGCTTCAGCAGAAAAACCCTGGGCTTCCACGGCGGCTTGATACGCCCTGGCGAAGTCGAACACATAGCCAGGCCCGCTGCCGGCACTCGCCGTGATACGATCGACGCCATCTTCATCGTCCAACCAGATCACACTGCCAACCGCTGCCGCTAAGCGGTGCGCTAGGTCACGCTGGCTGTCTGTCACTGCTTTTTGGGCGAACACCCCGCTCACCGCCCGGCCGATTTGCGCCGGCATATTTGGCATCAACCTGACGACCGGTGCTCCGCCGCAGGCCGAAGATACCGTTTCAGCCAATGTGCCGGCGGCGATCGAGACCACGACCCCATCCGGCTTCAAATGCGCTGCGGCAGGCGGCAGGGCGGTGTTGATCAGCTGAGGTTTCACGGCCGCGACGATCACATCGAAGGCAGAGGACTCCAGCTGGTCCGCATGCGCCACCAGGCCCGCGCCATGGGGTGGCATCTCCAACCCAGGATCCAGGACCGTAAAGTGTAGGTCGGAAAGCTCGGACCAGCGCGCCAGCAGCGCCCCGCCCATATTTCCGCACCCAACCATCAACACCGATTGACTCATGGCCCTCCAGCCTTCCTCGACACGATCAAAGACAGGCCGAAGCCTAGCAGAAGGCTGAACCGACACGGCGCAATTTATACAGGGCGATACCCGATCAGCCCCCACCACGCCGCGCACCGGCCGATTTAAAGCGCCTACTGAGCGCTGATACAGAAGGTATTGAGCTTGTTGCCGTCCAGATCGCGGAAATAGGCCGCGTAAAAGCCGCCGCCGCGATGGCCGGGCGCGCCTTCGTCCGTGCCACCGGCCTTAAGCGCTGCGGCGTAGATCGCGTCCACATGGGCGGGGTCTTTGGCATGAAGGGCTAGCATCACACCATTGCCAACGGTGGCCGGCTCGCCGTTGAACGGCTTGGTCAGACCAATGCCGGCCGGGCCGTCGGGCTTACCCCAAGCGATAAAGGTCTCCTCCTCCATCATGCGAGGGGTCTCCAAAAGCTCTGCCAGCGTGTCATAGAAGGCGGCGGCGCGCTGAAGATCATTGGTCCCAATGGTGACATATCCAAGCATTTTCATCTCCGTGAGAGGGGCTCTAGAAAGACAGGAGTTCTTAATTTGTTCCATACGCATGGAGGCATGGATTTGTCCCTTTGGCAAGTCTGGTCTTATGACAACGCGACAACACAGCAGACCGGATCCCCGGCTTGTCCACACCCGCACCTGCTCCGCCCCCTGCCGCGAATCAGATGTGTTGCTATGTTGGATGTTCACGCTTGTTCTAGGAGCGCGCCATGGCCCTCGCCGACGCCACGCCCATGCCTGAGAATTCAACCGGTTCTGCCATTGAGCGGGCTTATCTGGCGCTGCTGCGTGACATCCTTGAGACCGGTGAGCTGCAAACGGATCGGACCGGGACCGGCACGCGCGGCGTGTTCGGCCGACAGATCCGGTGCGATCTCGCTGATGGATTCCCCCTTCTGACCACCAAGAAGGTCCATTTCAAATCCATCGCGGTGGAGCTGTTGTGGTTCATCAAGGGCATGACCAATGTCAAATGGCTCCAAGAGCGCGGGGTCAGTATCTGGGATGAGTGGGCGGACGAAAATGGCGAGCTCGGGCCCGTCTACGGCAAGCAGTGGCGGCGCTGGGAAGGCCCTAATGGCGAAGAGGTCGACCAACTCGCCGCTCTGATCGAGCAGATCAAAACCAGCCCAGACAGCCGGCGCCATGTCATCAGCGCCTGGAACCCGGTGGATGTACCGTCCATGGCCTTGCCGCCCTGCCATACGCTGTTCCAGTTTAAAGTGCTGGGCGGTCGCCTTCACCTGCAGCTCTATCAGCGCAGCGCGGACATGTTCCTGGGCGTACCGTTCAATATCGCCAGCTATGCGCTGCTCCTGGCCATGGTGGCACGGGCCACCGGCTATGAGCCTGGCGAATATGTCCACACCTTTGGGGATGCGCATATCTACACAAATCATATGGACCAGGTGCGCGAACAACTCAGCCGCGCGCCGCGCGCGCTGCCTCAGCTGACGCTCAACCCAGACGTCACCGACCTGTTTGCGTTCGAGTATGAGGACATCACCGTCGAGGGCTATGATCCTCACCCTCGGATCAGCGCGCCGGTAGCGGTTTAACCATGATCCAGCCCCGCCTCGCCGCGGTGGTCGCGGTGGCCCGCAATGGCGTGATTGGCCGCGACGGTGATCTGCCCTGGCGCATTCCGTCGGACTTAAAAAACTTCAAGGCCACAACGCTGGGCAAGCCGGTGATGATGGGGCGCAAGACGTGGGACAGCCTGCCGCGCAAGCCCTTGCCCGGCCGTCCGAATATCGTCGTGAGCCGGTCGATGACAGAGACTGAAGGCGCTCAGGTGGTCGCCGAGACCCACGCGGCGCTTCAGGCCGCCCGATCGGCCGCGCAAGAGCTGGGCGTCGATGAGGTTTGCCTGATCGGCGGGGCCCAGCTCTACACAGACCTTTTGGCCATGACCGACCGCATTTATTTCACCGAAGTCGATCTTGAACCGCAAGGCGATGCGGTCTTCCCCGCGCTTGATCCAGCCCAGTGGCACGAGGTCGAAGCCACACGTTTTGAGGCCCAGCCCGGCGATGATGCGGGCTTTACCCTGCGTATTCTTGACCGGATCGCTGCGGCTTAGCGCCGGTTTTACTTGAACGCGCGTGCCATAAACGCCACATAACATCCCAATCGCATTCGCGACGGTTATCCAACGTAACAGCGGGGAGCTTATGCCCTGGAACAATAATTCGAGTGGCGACGGCGGAGGCCCATGGGGCTCCGGCGGAGGCTCAAACAATAATGGCAACAACCCGTGGGGCAATGGCTCCGGCGGGGGCGGTGGTCGCCGCCCTGGCGGCAGCCAGGAACCGGATCTGGATGAGCTGGTGCGCCGGCTCCAGGCCTGGTTGCGCGGCAATATGGGCGGCGGCGGTGGTCGCGGTTCCAAAGATGGCCAAGGCGGCGGTGGCGGCATCGGAATCGGTGTTATCCTGGCCGCTCTGGTCTTTGTCTGGATCCTCTGGCCCGGATCGGGCTGGTATATCGTCCAGCCGAACCAGGCCGGTGTTGTGCTGCGCTTTGGCGAATATGACCGCACAACCTCTCCAGGCCTGCAGCTGAAACTGCCCTTCCCTGTCGAAACCGTGCTTTTGCCTGAAGTCACCGACACTCAAACGGTTGAACTGGGCAGCAATCAGCAAGGCATTTTGATGCTGACCCGCGACGAAAACATCGTCGACATCGGCTTCACCGTTCAGTGGCGCGTGGACACCTCCGAAGGCGGTGTGCGCGACTTCCTGTTCAATGTGCGCAATGTGGAACGCACTATTCGCGCGGTCGCTGAAAGCGCGATGCGTGAAGTGGCCGGCACCACCGATCTGGAACCAATCATCACCGCAGGCCGTGTGGAAGTCTCCCAGCGCACCCGCGAGTTGATGCAGCAAACTCTAAATGAGTATCAGGCCGGCGTGATCATCCTGAACGTCAACCTGCAGCGGGCCCAGGCCCCGGGTCAGGTGATTGACGCCTTCCGCGATGTGGACGCTGCGGCTCAGGACGCTGAGCGGGTCCGCCTTGATGCGACCGCCTATGCCAATTCGGTGGTTCCTGAAGCGCGCGGTGAAGCCGCTCGGCTTCGTGAGAACGCCCAAGCCTATCGCGACTCGGTGATCGCCGAGGCCCAGGGTCAGGCCGATCGCTTCGTGGCGATCTACAATGAGTATGAGGCTGCCCCCGATGTCACCCGTCGCCGGATGTATCTGGAGACGATGGAATCGGTGCTGGGCCGGTCTGAGCTGATCATTCTGGATCAGTCCGGAAATGGTGCCGTGCCTTATCTACCCTTAGACCGCCTCGGTCAGTCGCGCGGTGCCGCGCCTGAAACCGACCAGTCGCGTTCGGGAGGCTAAATCATGCGTCTGATTACAACTCTTCTCGTCATCATTGCCGGTGTGGCCGCGCTTGGGGCCTTCCTGGCGACCTTCACGGTTAGCGAAACCCAGCAGGCCCTGGTGGTTCGCGTGGGTGAACCGGTGCGAGCCGTCAATCAGCCAGGCCAGGATGATCCCGGTCTGCATTTCAAGACGCCCTTCATCGATGACGTTGTTTACATCGAGAAGCGCAATCTGGAATTCGATATGCCGGCTGAAGAAATTCAGGCCGCTGACCAGGAACGCCTGGTGGTGGATTCCTTCCTGCGCTACCGCGTCGCCGATCCGCTGCGCTTTTACCTGACGGTGCGCAACGAAACGGGGGCCCAAGCCCGTCTGCGTTCCATCATGGATGACAGCCTGCGCGGTGTGATCGCGTCGATCCCGTCCCAGGACGTGATCTCCGGCCAGCGTGCAGAGCTGATGACGCGGGTCCAGGCTGCGGTGGAGGCCCAGGTGGCCAACCAGGAGCTGGGCATCGAAGTCATCGATGTGCGCATTCTGCGGGCGGACCTGCCCGAGCAGATCGCGAACCGGGTCTTCGACCGGATGCGTTCTGAGCGCCAGCAGGAAGCCGCGGGTATCCGCGCTGAGGGCGGCGAGCAGGCCCAGCGTATCCGTGCGGAAGCCGATCGTGATGCGGCGATCATCCGCGCTCAAGCCCGCGCCGATGCCGAACGCATCCGCGGTGAAGGCGATGCGGAACGCAACCGGATCTATGCTGAAGCCTATGGCCGCGACTTAGAATTCTTCCAATTCTATCGCACCATGATCAGCTCTGAGACCGCGCTGCGCGAAGGCACCCCCATCGTGGTGCCGCCAGACAGCGACTTCTTCGACTATTTCCGGAGCGAGTCAGGCGGCGACTAAGGCGTCTCTTCGCTCAGGTGAAACACA